>JBAPTW010000303.1:0-23374 GCA_049282355.1 Gammaproteobacteria bacterium
ATCACGCCGAGCGCATCATTACCAACACCGACACCCGTCGCGCCGTCCATCACCTCAGGGTCGAGCGAGCCGCCCGCGCTTCCGCGGTCCACGGTGAGTCCTATCGATGCAAGCCCGCAGCCGCCAGTGGAGCCCAAGCCCGCCCCCACTGCGGTGGAAAACATTGCCCCTGAGCCAACGCCTGCACCTCAAGCCGTCGTTAAATCCACACCAAGACCGGCGGCGGCAACCCCACCCACGACAGCGTCGGCACAGACAGAGAAACAACAGGCAAAGCCGTCCAAAGCGATCTCAAAGCCACGAGCAAACGATCCGCAAACTCCGCATCCGGATAAGCTAATCTCCCTGCGTAAGACGGTTCCAGAGACAGGAGTTAGCGCAGCGCAGAGCTCCTTAGAAGCAGCGTTAACCGACTACAAGCGTGCCTTGCAGTACGCCATGGGAGACGGCGTGCCGAAGGACGACGCACAGGCGGCGGTATGGTTTCTAAAGGCAGCAGAGCAGGGATACGCCGAGGCCCAGTACCAACTCGGCATGCGCCACGATCAAGGCAAAGGAGTGCCGCAGGATCCTACGCAAGCTGCCCATTGGTACCAGCAAGCAGCGGCTCAAGGGATTACGGCAGCACAGCACAATCTTGCCCTGCTTTACGACCAAGGCAGAGGCGTCGCGATCAACCCCGAGAATGCAGCCAAGTGGTATGCGAAGGCCGCCGCTCGTGGCCTGCCGGCGGCGCAGACCGGCTTGGCACTCCTTTACGAAAAAGGGCGAGGGGTACCGCAGGATTTAGAGCAAGCCGCTCGCTGGTACCGCGCCGCCGCGGACCAAGGGTGGGCAGCTGCCCAATACAACCTCGGTCTCTTGTACGAACAGGGCAAAGGCGTGACGCAGGATCTCGAGCAGGCTTTCAGCTGGCATCAAAAAGCAGCCAACCAGGGACTCGTGCCGGCGCAATTTAGCCTAGGGCTATTGTATGACGAGGGCAAGGGAGTGGACCAGCAGTACCCACTCGCGGTGCGATGGTATCAGCGAGCGGCGGAGCAAGGATATGATAAGGCGCAAGCCAATCTTGGTTACATGTACGGGATGGGTCGCGGTGTGCCTCAGGACGAGCGGCACGCCTATGCTTGGTTCTCTTTGGCTGCTACTCGGGGTAACAGGCAAGCGCAGCGGAACCGCGATCTGGCAGCTGGCAAAATGACCTCCGAAGAGCTTCGGCAAGCACAAGCCTTGGCGGAGAAATTGCGTGCGAAGTATGGTGGGATTTCGCGATGATTAGGGGGATCTGCAGAGCGCTTCCACTGCTCCTATGGGCAAGCGCCCTGGCTGCACTTGAGGAGCCGATCGAAGTGACGCGCTTCGGATCGAATCCCGGCAACTTACGGATGTTGAAATATGTCCCGCCCCAGGTATCGACCAGCGCGCCTCTTGTCGTCGTCTTGCACGGGTGCGGACAATCAGCCGCGGATCATGCCGCGGCCAGCGGCTGGATCAAGCTTTCGATGCGATGGGGATTGCTGTTACTGTTGCCGGAACAGAAACGCCGCAACAATCTGACCCGATGTTTCAACTGGTTTCGGCCAGAAGATGTGCAGCGTGGCAGCGGCGAGGTGCTCTCCATCCGGCAGATGATTAACCAGATGATCGCGGATCACGCCGTGGACCAAGCACGCATCTTCGTGACCGGAGTATCGGGCGGTGGGGCGATGGCTGGAGCCCTGCTGGCAACTCACCCTGAGACGTTCGCGGGCGGCGCCCTGATTGCCGCCGTTCCCTATGGCTGCGCCGATGGCTTGTTCCAGGGGATCGCCTGTATGCGGGCCAGCGAAGAAAGCAGCGCCCAAGACTGGGCCATGCCCGTAAGGTCAGCTTCTGATGAGGCCGTTTCTTGGCCAATCATTTCTATTTGGCACGGAGATGCCGATCGGATCGTCAAACCTGCCAACGCCGAGAGGCTGGTGCAGCAATGGACCGGCGCGCACGGTATCGATGCGGATGCTGACACAGAGGAAACAATCTCCGGTCATGTCCGCAAAACCTATCAAGACGCATCAGGAAGAGATTTGGTAGAAATGTACCTTATTCGCAACATGGGCCACGGAATGCCCGTCGATCCGGGCGATGAACCGGATCAATGTGGAGAAGAAAGCTACTTTTTTCCCGACGCCGATATCTGTGCCAGCTATCACATTGGGATGTTCTGGAGGTTGGGAAGGTAAGGCAAAAGACCACCGACGGCAGCTTCTCAGCCCCGCGGCTAACCGCTAGCGTTTAATCGGAGTAAAATTTCAACTGAGCAGCGCCGTCAATTGATGTCAGCACTTGACATTGCGACAGGCGATATTCGCAAGGGTGAGCAAGCCAATGAGCAGGCGACTTTATTTCTTGGTACCCAATGCCGCAACATGCAAAGCCATTGTCGAGGAGCTTCGAGATATTGGCATCAAAGAATCCCACACCCATGTCATCGCATCCCACACAGCACCCATCGAGGGATTACACGAGGCCTCGATACTGCAAACTACCGAGTTCAAGCACGGCATAGAAGAGGGTCTTGGCTTAGGCGGCGTCGCCGGGTTGTTGGGAGGATTGCTGGCCGTCACCTTCCCTCCCGCGGGGCTCGTTCTCGGAGGCGCAGCCCTGGTGGCCAGCACCCTTGCGGGCGCGGGCTTGGGCGCCCTCGTCTCGGCCCTCATCAGCAAAGACATACCAAATCGACAGTTAGCTGCGTTCCAAGGCGCAATTGCAGCCGGTCAGCTGTTATTCATGGTGGATGTACCCAGGCATCGGGTGGATGAAGTGATGGCGCTTATTCAGTCCCATCATCCTGAGGCCGAGATCGAGTTTACGCAGCCATCGTCGGCCAAGCCGAGTGGACCGCTATCACCGGCGTCTGATGACAACCGCCACACTGATTCTTCTTAATCTATCGGATGGATAGGCAAGGAATAACCACCGCCCAACGCCGCTATGCAAGCGCAGTAGATTTTAAAACAGCTCTCAGAGCTTCTCGATCTGCAGTTCCAAATGCCGGCCCTCTGCTGTCAATGTCTCGTGATTGCTCAGAACTGCCGTACTGGCCGTCTCAGGCACGAGATACTCATGACTGACGCGCTTTAAATCCTCAAGCGTGACTTCCAAGATGGCGCGACGAAAGCGGCGCCGCTGGGCCGCGTCACGGCCATGCAGAGCCCCGAAAAACGTTCCAATGGCTTCTCCCGCCGGCGAATCCGGCCGATCGATGTCGCTGATGACGCTGAGAATAGCCTCTTCCAGCAGGCGAAATTCATGATCGCCTGACGCTATCCATGCAACGGCCCGGTCGAAATCTGCCAAGGTCTCTGCCAATCGCGGATCACGGTATGACGAAAAACCAAAAGCGCCCGTGTCGGGACGGTAACTCGCGCCAGCGCCATAGGCACCCCCTTGCTCACGAATCGCTCGATGGAGAAAGCCATTACGCAGAAAGGGACCGAGGACAGTCAAAGCCGGAGCGTCAGCGTGGTCTTGGGGGACAGTCATGTAAGCCTTAGCGCAAAAATTCACTTGAGTGCTGGTCGTCCACCCCTGCTTGACCGCAAAGCGCACCGGTTCTGCTGCAAACTTTCCAGCGATTGCGCCTTCCTGGGGCACCTGGCTCCAGCCCTGCTCAAGCACCGAGTGAATGGATTCTTGGTGGCCTTCCTCGCTCACTACCAATATCTGGCGCCTCGAATCGAGAAGGGCCGCCTGAATACGCTCGAAACGCAAGGCAAGCGCCTTAAGCACGCTTTCGTCCGCAAGCGCATCATCCAGGTGCTTCAATCGACGCAGGCCTTCTAACCCCTCCCATCGATGCGCCAGTGCCCCGCAAGGTCCCATCCCCGCAGTCGCCGCGGCCATAGCCAGCACATGCCCATGATCGGTCACCCTCGCTTCGTGAGAAGCGCGTATCTGGGACACGAGCTCTCGCAGCCGTGTCAGCTCATCGAAGCGTGCCCTCAGAAAGGTATCCCGAAGCAGCTGCGACAGCGATTCCTGGTTGCGTGCCAGCGCCTTTGCGCCGAGAACAAAGTACGCCCCGATATGCTGAACATCGTTAATGTGGCCACGGATCGACGCGCGCGCGCTAATGCCACCGCTAACAGCCGCTTGCCATGCCTGGGCCTGGAGATAGTCGAGCTCGCCGCATCCCACCTCGGCCATTAGCGCGCAGAATAACGGCAGGTCATCGACAACTTCCGCATCGAACTGCGGCAGATCAACCACGAGTTGTTGGTAAACGAGCCCATTGGTTCCCGCATAAAACCAAGTCAGAGGAACGCCCGCAGCAACGTCATCATGCCCTTCAGGGATTGGCAGCTCAGCGGGAATATCCGGTAACCCCACCTTGGGAAGGAGTTCCGGATTGTCCTCTGCCTCCTGGCGCGCCTTGAGAATTCGAGCCTGCTCAATCACATCTGCAACCTGCTCCTCGCTCATGGCCGCCCTCACGGCGCGCAGGCGCGCTTTCTCGGCTGCCGTGCGCTGAGCGCCGAGCCCTTCCTCGGGGACCATGGTGAGCCGGACTCGATGCGGATTGTCGAGCAGCAACGAGCTGACCAGCGTCTTGATAAATTGTGGCGCCTTGATTCTCTCGCGCAATTCCGCCAACACCGGATCGATATTAAGGAAAGCGATCGGATCACCCCCATGAAGCGATGCCGGCAGCACCCGCATCATGAGCTGTAGCCCGTAAGGAAAACGACCGCCACCCACTTCACGCTGGCTCAGCTCGAGTTGGTGCAGCACCGATTCTACCTGGGACAGAGGAACCCCGTTCTGCGCCACGTCCTCGAGCACATTGAGAATCAATTGCTCAACGGCATCGGCCCGTTCTGGCTCCGATCCCTCGAGGCCACACACGAAGGCCATCTCCCGCGAAGAATCCTCAAGACCGCAGAGCTCCGATGGCGCACTCCCAAGCGATGTTGTCTCCAATGCTTTGCGTAGCGGGGAAGCGCTGTTATCGAGTAACACGCCGGTCAATAAGTGACTCTCTAGCGCTTCGCGAAGATCGGCGCTCTTTCCCAGTAGCCACCCCAGCAAAATGTGCGTTTTTCCTGAGATCCCCTCATCGCTTTCCAGCGGATATGCCGTCTGCACCCTCAGGGGGTTCCCATAACGGCGTTCATCCGGGATCGAGAAGTCCATCGGCTCGAAGCTAAAACGCGACAGCGCCCAGTTGTTTATTAGAGCCTGATGCTCCTTCACCTTGAAATTTCCGTAGGTGAGGAAATAGGCATTCGATGGATGATAGTGTTTGCGATGAAACGCTCTCAGTTGCTCATAGCTCAGATCAGGAATTACATCCGGGTCACCGCCGCTATTGTGGTGATAGGTAATGGTGGGAAACAGATGCGACTGCAGCTCCTGCCAAAGCTGGCTCGTCGGGGCACTCATGGCGCCCTTCATCTCGTTGTACACGACGCCTTTGTAGGTCAGTTCAGAGCTTGGATCAGCAGGGCGTACAAACTCCACCCGGTGCCCTTCCTGGGCGAAATCCAACCGATCAAGCCGAGAAAAGAAGACGGCATCGAGATACACCTTGAGTAGATTGTCAAAATCCTTGCGGTTCTGGGTGGCAAACGGGTAAGCCGTCCAATCGCTCGCCGTCAGGGCATTCATAAACGTGTTCAACGACCGGCGCATCATCATAAAAAATGGATCACGCACCGGATAGCGCTCGCTTCCGCACAGTACCGTATGCTCAAGAATGTGCGCCACACCTGTCGAGTCCTGCGGAACAGTGGAGAACGCCACCAAAAATGCATTGTTGTTGTCGTCTGCACCTAGGTGTAGATGGCGCGCCCGGGTCGGTAAGTGCTCATACTCCTCCACCAATAGATTAAGAGAGGAAACGGCTTCTCGCCTGATGAGCTCAAACGTAGGATGGGGCATAGCTATCTTGTCCTTTCATCATCATTTGCTCTTTACGCCGCAGTAAAAATCACATTCCACAGCAACTCTGGCAGCCTGCGCTCACGACGTGCTCAAGGCACCTTTTAAATGTCCCGTACAACGCAAAGCACATATAGATCAGTCACCTCAGGTTCGAAGATGGTGGTCTTTACCTTATCATAGATTCGGTAACCCAGCGCTGCGAAGTAGCGCTCTGATTTCTCGGTCGCTAAGGACATGACTTCCGCATAGTAACGCCGCCTACTTTTGGTCTTGAGCGTCTCTTCGAAGGCGGATAACAGCCGGCTCCCTATTCCTAGATGCCGATGCGAGGCAGAAACGTTAAAATGGAAATGGGCGGTATTCTGCGGGTGCTTGGGAATTTGCAACAATCCCTGGGTGATGACGAACTCGGCAAAGCGCTTACTTCTAGGATGAGCGTCATACCTGCCTGTCACGTACCTGGGAATCAACTCCACCAGGACGTGATTGGCCAACATATAAGCACGTACATAACCAAATGTTTCGGCCAAAGAGCCGGTCAAATACCCTACCAGATGCCCGTCATACTCGGCGACCCATGTATGTTCAGGCTCCCAAAGGAGATAGGGTGTCACCATAGCATTAGCAAACCATGATCGATCGGCGAAAATGGGATCAATGGGCGATCCCAAGAAGGCCGCCTCACAACATATTGTTGCAATCTCTCCCTCATCGCCACGCGATGGATCATACTTTCGGATAGCTATAGCTGTTTTCATGAAAGGGGCCGTGCCGCGGAAGACTTCAACCGAATGTCATGGCCATCGGTTGCAATCTAATCACAAAGGCGCCTCACAATAGGCCGTCCCATGGCAACGCAGACCAATGCTAAGCAAAACTTGACTGCCAGCGCTCTTAAGGCCTATGTCTTAAAGGCGCTATTCTATTCTCTCGATATAATTGGTAACCAGTTAATTCTTCAGAAAAGCTGGCAAGGGAACAACGATCCAGACTCTGAAGCGGCGTATGGTACTCATCGCAAACAAAGCATCAACATTTTCCGCCCACGAGGCGAGCAAACGCACATCTATCCAGTTTTGATCTACTTTCATGGAGGTGGGTTCCTCGTGGGCGATAAACAAGGGTATAACGGAATCTGCCGCACTCTAGCTGATTACGGCTATGTTACCTTTAATGTAAATTACCGCCTCGCACCCAAATATCGCTATGTGGCACAAACACAAGACGTCGCTAATGCCATTGCTTGGATATACCAGCATGCGGGCGAGTATGGCGGTGACTGTCGCGAAATTATCTTGGCGGGAGACTCCGCAGGCGCATTGCACGCCAGCTGGTATGCGAGCGCACTGCAAAAGCGCGAGCTATTTAATCATGTAGGGGTAAAACGCACCATTCCTCGATCTGCCTTAAAAGGCCTACTGCTATTCTATGGTTTATACAACTTTAATGCAGTAATGCACACCGGCTTTCCCTTTATCAGAACCTATGTACGCAATTTCTTATCGGAGGATCAAGATCGGCCTTTCACGGAGCTCGCCAATCTGCTATCGCCGATAAGATATGTAACGGATACCCTGCCTCCCATGTTCCTCTGCGCGGGGGAAAAAGACAGCCTGTGGGAACAATCCAAGCAATATGCGTGGGCTTTAAAGAACAAAGGGGTCAAAACAAGAACGCTTTTCCTTGGCAAATCGATATATCCAGATGCCCATCATGGCTTCTTGTACTTTGCCAATCGTCAGTGTACGAAACAGGCGTTTCAAGAAGCGGCCCGATTCTTACAGGAGATTACGTCGGCAACTAAGGCAAGGCATCAAGCTCCTATTGATTAGTCTATACACCCCAGCCAACTATTGACTACTCCTCCCTCATCGCAAACTCGGTATTGAGCATTTGGCCGGTCGTGTCGATGTGCACAGCACTGACGCGTGGAAGCCGGAACACAATGTAGGCGGACATCGCCTTACTCATGGCCTCATTGCGATTTTCTAATGCGATCATGAGTTTTGATGCAGCAATCTGCGCGCGTTTTTTGTCGTTGAGATCGTCAACAAAAGACGGACCCATCTGCCAACCGGCATCCATGTCCCGATCCATTCTCTCAAAAAACTCTTTACCTTGTCGCAAAAGTGCCTCGGTTACTTCAAGCTGATAGTGCTGATCTTCGAAATAGACATCAAGCATCATTGCGCGAGGATCCCTTGCCTTGACATGTACACTTAACTTCGCCCCTAGGGCAAACGCAGTAGCTTTTAAAACAGCTTCTTAACAGAGCACCTAGCGTTGACAATCGTGCTATTTGCTGATCTCTGGCTTGCCCGTCTCTTGTTTAGAGCCGATAATATACCCCACTGCTAACGCCATCAGCAAAACAATGGGTATATAAAGGCCGATAGCCTCACCCAATGGCGAATCACGGTTGAAGGCCTGGTAGCCCTTGGCGATAACATCGATGCTGATCATCAGTACACCTGGCAGTATCAGCCGGGTACCAGAGGCGACTCCACTTAGAAGCAAATAGGCATAATAGGGCGCCGCACTCCAAAGAAATAACCCAAAAGCAAACCGATAGCCTGCATTGTAATGGGGCACTAGGGAGATTGCCGCTGCCAGGAGAGTGCCCAAGATGATAACGCCATAGACAACCTTTTTGTTATTTTCCATGGGCTTTTCCAATCAAGAGTTATCGAGTAGAGGCAGATGCTATTTTACAAAGTTCCTGCACTTCTCAGAAGCTGTTTTAAAAACTACCGCGCTGGCCTGAGCTGCGTTACGCGCCTAGCCTCTAGAGCAGACAAAATGACCTTCAATCGACGCCGCAGATTGACTTCAATGGTATATCGATCAATAGCATACGCATTCAGTGCTCGTCTGTCAAAGCATTCTGCTTGTTGCCACTCCTTGCGCGTGGAAGTCAAACAAAAAAGCAATCAGGTGCACGAATAAACAGCCCAAAACGCCGAAATGCAATCAAGAATATTGTAAGCTCTCTTTTTGAAAGAGCTGAAGAAATCTGCGTGCGATGGACAACAAGCCACCTTCAAGAGGCACTTTGCTGTCGATCATTGAGCTTGGAGGCTATCCCAACTTCACACCCCTTTACGCGGAGGCAGGTTTCCAAGTATTGATCGCGCGTTCGCTGCGCAAGGCTCTTGTCGCCATGAAGAAGACTCAACCGAAAGTCATCGTGGCGGAATTCAACTACCAGTCCGACTTTCGCGACCGAACCAGCAATTTGGAATCTTTGTTGGCGGCGGTGCAGCGCCAGCCCAACATCAAAGTCATTGTGTTTTATGAATCTCAGTACTTGCATCAGTTTGAGCGGCTACGAAGTCGCTTCTCGATCTACGCCGCCCTGCCCTACCCGGTCAATATCAGTGTGCTCCGAGAGCACTTGCAAATGATTGCGGATTAACCGAGACAGGGTTGTACGCAACCAGAGCCTAGTGCACTAACTTCCATTGGGAAGGCTGTGACGCAAAGATACCGGGGGGCGCAACAGCGACCCAATTCTGCGAATTCAAAGAGTAACGACCACCTTCTGATACAACCCCCCAAAGAAGGTTTCTTTGTGTACTTTCCGGGGTCGGAATGGCTTGCGTATCCAGCCAGCGATATCATTTCGCCACATGTCTAAAGCGAACGGTTCCAAGAAAGTTAGAATCGGGATCATGACGTAGCGAAAGGGATTGGACCAGCTCGGGCTATGATAATCAACGAAAATGACTTTGCCGCCCGGCTTCGCCACCCGAAGCGCTTCTTCGATGGTGCGGATACGTGCACTTGCGGGTTGTTCGTGAAGGAGAAAGAATACTACGACGTGATCATAGCTATCGTCGGCAAAGCCGAGGTCGGTCGAGTCCCGATGATGCAATGAGACATTAGGATAATCTTTCACCTTGCTGGTGAGGTTTTCTAACTGCACCGGTGCCACATCGACCACATTCAAGTGCGCCTGGGGCCCCAATCGGCGTGCCACCTGCTGAGAAAAATCGCCATAGACGCAAGCTACCTGTAGCACATTGCCGCTAATCGGTGATCCCATCTCCTCCAAGGCAGCATCGCGCAGCATCGTAAAGTTGCCCCACAGGATTAAGTTCACCAGCCATTGGCGTTCGAAAACACGCACCGCATTTGGATGCAAATAGGCCCACCAATACGTCTGCTCCAAATACTTTGGTAGCGGTATATCTGTTGAAGGTTCGTGACGCCGGATCGGCGAACAAGCCTCAACTCCCTCTATCGCTATCGTTTTTTCCATACCCATGCTCCCCACTGATGGTCTGGGCCAGCGCACTGTTCCCCGCAAGTCGACCCAGTATTCATGCGGATCTCTGGGGAATACTCTACTACGCCGACATGGCGCGAAGGCCCCAGAACAAGGATCGAACTTGTTACAGTCGCGATCTTCGGATCCAGGCCGAAACCTGGCCGATGAGCAATGCCGTGGGCGATTGTCGACAAAACAGACCTCATTAATCTTACAGAAAGCACGCACGAAAATTTGTCGGAAGAATCCACAGCGTACTGCCGTTAGGCACCCTAGAGCCTTGCAGCGTACTCGGAAGTGCACACAGAGCGCTTAAAATGTGCTGCTTTCGCTGGCCACGCACCTATGCCGCGAGGCGCTTATCACCAGCCTACGGGAGGGGCGCTAACGGGATCTCAGGCCTCTTGTCGTTATTGTTAAATTCGCAATAAATAGACAATCGCTGCTATCGTGCCGAGCGCCGCAACTAAATAAACAGTGCTGGCAATCAGCGTATCACTGCGCAAGCCAAAGTCATGCAAGGTAATCCGTAGGCGATGGGCGGCATGCCACAGGGACAAAGAGACAATGCCGAACAGCACCAATTTGCCGAACCAGTGCTCAGCAAACCCTCGCATGTTTTCATACGCCAATAAATCAGGCACATAACCGAGGGCCGCCAGCAACGTGATAACGATAAGCGCCGGTAGAAAGAAAGCGGTTAGGGTGCCTCCCGCAGCAAATAGTCCCCAAACGATGGGCTTGTTCGACTTCGCCATGACTAGAACACCCCCGCCAAAAACAAAACAACCAGTGACACGACGACCCAGCCGGCGTAGTGAGCGCCAACGATGACGCCTCCTGGCAGGAACTGTTCACCCCGCTGGACCGGCATTGCCTTTGGAGTCAGATTGAACCAGGAAGTCGCGTGGTACAGGGCAAAAACGAGCGTGACGACCTGAAACAGAATCCCCACCGGACTGCTAAGGCCTTCTAGAAAAGCCTCGTACGCCGCTTGCCCTTCCGATAAACGCTTAAGTGCAAACAGCAGAAACAGCGCATAGGCACCCACAAAAATACAGGTTACTTCGCGCCCCATGTAGCGCATGTAACGTCCCTGCCGGAAATACCAGGTGGTCTTCGAAACCTCTCGCACGTACGGTTTACGGCTCATGACTTCCCCCACGGCATCAGGTGCTCTTTGTACCAATCCACGGTGCTCGCAATCTTCACTTGCTGTAATGCGGCGGCCGGATCGACGTGCTTTGGGCACACCTCAGAGCAGGCGCCGACAAATGAACATTCCCAGACACCCTCGTTAGTGGCAATCACCTGCTGGCGCTGCTCGCGCCCACCGTCGCGCGAATCACTGTTATAACGATGCGCCAACGCAATCGCTGCGGGGCCAATAAAATCGGGTATCAACCCATATTCCGGACACGCGGCATAACACAGCATACAATTGATACACAAAGTGTACTGTTTAAACCGCTTAAGCTCTGCGGGAGATTGTCGGTATTCGCCCTCGGCAATCGTCTTTGCCTCTTTGGGGATGAGATAGGGTTTGACCCGCGTAAGCTTTTCCATGAAATCATCGATGACCGTGACCAAATCCCGCTCAATGGGAAAGTGCACGAGGGGTTCGACGCGAATATGATCCGAATAATCTCGTAGGAAAGCCTTGCAGGAGAGTGTCGGCTCACCATTTATCATCATGCCACAGCTGCCACATACCGCCATATGGCAGGACCACCGGTAACTGAGCGTCGTGTCCAGGTTGTCCTTCACGTAGTTCAGCGCATCGAGAACCACCCATTCCGCCTCACATGGCACCGAATAGGTCTGGAAGCGAGGCTCGCTATCGGTCTCAGGGTTATAGCGCAAGACTTCCAGCTGAATCTGCCGTTCGCTCATTTCTTCGCTCCTGAATAATCACGCACGCTTGGCTGGGACTTAGTGATCACCACATCCAGGTATTCGATCCGTGGGGGTTCTTTAGGGTGATAATGAGCCAGCGTGTGTTTCAGGTAGTTCTGATCATCGCGCGCTTCAAAATCCAAGCGCTGATGGGCACCGCGGGACTCCTTTCGTTCCAGCGCGCCGACAGCCACGGCTTCTGCACAATCGAGCATCGCACCGAGCTCAAGCGCTTGCAACAGATCGGTATTGTAAACATTAGTCTTGTCATGCAGCTCGATGCCTGCATAGCGAAGCCTGAGCTCCCCCATCTTGGCGCTCGCCGATTCCAGGCCCTCGGCGGTTCTGTAAATACCCACGTGCTCTTCCATGCTATCTGTCATTTTCTTGCGCAAACCGGAAATGGATTCCGTTCCACCGCTTTTCTCAAAGAGGGTGCCGATTCGCCTCTGAACTCCCTGCGCCTGCTTCGTTATGGCCGCATCGTTGGGTGTCACCCCGGATCCGATATACTCCACCGCGCTCAACGCGGCCCGCTTACCGAAGACGAGAAGCTCGGTTAATGAGTTCGAGCCAAGCCGGTTTGCCCCATTAATGGTGACGCACGCACATTCGCCCGCAGCGAACAACCCCGGTAGCACCGTCGCCGCATTGATGTCGGTGTGGATACCGCCCATCATGTAGTGCACAACCGGCCGAATAGGAATCGGCTCATGAACCGGGTCTTTTTGAAGATAACTGGTGGCAAGCTCCCGTACGAAAGGCAAGCGCTCGTTGATGATCTTTTCACCGAGGTGGCGCATATCCAAGAGCACGCAGTCCCCCCAGGGGGTTGAAACGGTATTGCCTTTTCTCTGTTCATGCCAGAATGCCTGACTGAGACGATCCCGCGGACCGAGTTCCATGGTCTTGAGAACCGGCTGACCAATAGGCGTCTCAGGACCCATACCGTAGTCCTGCAGATACCGGTAGTTGTCCTTATTAACCAATATGCCGCCTTCACCGCGGCAGCCTTCGGTCAACAATATGCCGGTATTGGGCAGGCCAGTCGGGTGGTACTGAACAAATTCCATGTCCTTTAGGGGTACACCGGCGCGATACGCCATCGCCATTCCGTCTCCCGTCTTGATGGCGCCATTGGTGGTAAAGGGAAAGATCCGGCCCGCGCCGCCGGTGGTAATGATCACCGCCTTGGCCTGAAATTGGCGCAGCTGGCCGCTGCGCATCTCGATAGCTGTCAATCCCTGACAACGACCGTCATCCACCAGCAAGTCCGTTGCATAATATTCGTCAAAGCGCTGAATGGAGGGATACTTGAGCGAGGTTTGAAACAACGTATGCAGCAGATGAAAGCCGGTCTTGTCGGCGGCAAACCAGGTGCGCTTAATCTTCATCCCGCCAAAAGGGCGCACGGCGACCGATCCATCCGGTTCCCGGCTCCAAGGACAGCCCCAGTGCTCAAGCTGAGTGAGCTCCTTGGGAGCTTCACCGATGAAATACTCAACCGCGTCCTGATCACACAGCCAGTCCGCTCCGCCGACGGTATCGTTAAAGTGAAGATCCATGCTGTCGTCGGGCTTGATGACACCCGCAGCGCCTCCCTCAGCGGCGCAAGTGTGACTTCGCATCGGATAGACCTTAGAAATTAAAGAAATGCGAAGCTTTGGGTCAGCCTCGGCAAGTGCAATGGCAGCACGTAGACCTGCACCACCAGCACCGACGATAGCGACGTCTGTCTGGATTTTTTCCATCATTCCAACTCCGGAGCTCACATGCCCGCTAGCTTTCTCCGACCTGCTGGGCCTTATTGTTTTTGCAAGAATTTATTGTCTTTAGAAAAGGCTTTATGGCGCGGGGGCGCTGAAGACTCTTTCCGGGAACTGAGTATACAGAAATTATTTCCGACCGCCAGCGCAATACGGCAGTGGTGTTGCTGTGACTGCCATTGATGCACGATGGAAAAGCGGTCAACGCAGCTCGACTTCGAAGGCGCGGTCCTCTTGCCCAAATAGCTTACGATCGCGGCGCACGCGCACCGACACGCGTTCTCCCGGCAATCTATCCCATAGCGCAATCTTGACATCGGCAAGCGCCCGAATGGGTCGCCCGCCCACCGTCACGAGCGCATCTCCGGCTTTCATTCCGGCAACCGCGGCGGCACTGCCCACATCGAGGGATTTGATACGCACCGTCTCCGCGGAGGCATCCAGCAGCACCTCCATCCTGCCGGCAGGGGCCAGGGCCCGCTCCCTCGGCAACACGACGTAGTCGGCTATACCGGGTTCGATGCCGCTATGCGCGCCATTGAGAACAACGGCAGAGTCGACCTGCACTTGACGCTGTACACGCTCAGGAATGCCCGCGCGGAAAGCTAAATGCCCGTTGCCCGCCAACACCACCAAAGAACGGTTAGGATGGGTCGCCAAGTACTGCGCGGCAGTCTTTGCCATCGATTCATCCCAAAGAAGCTGGACCTCCACAAAGCGTTCGAAATCTTTCAACTCGCCAGCGGGATGCAGCTCAAAGATTAAACGAAGCCGCTCGCGATACAACGCATCTGCAGGCGCGATACGAGTAGGCAGCTCGGCTCGGTCGCTCTGGGCAAGGCCTTTTAGTCCATTGCTTGAGACCTTCTCTACCAGCTCCTTGGACACATTGAGGGCAACGAGCGGAATCCGGTGTTTCCGCGCAAACCGCAGAATCGGCTGATACAGTCGAAAATCGAACCCCCAACGGTCGAAGTACTCCGTTGCCTCCAATAGTGCCTCGTCGTCCAATCGGCCCGCCACATACTCATCGAGATAAGGCTGAAATGGCACCTGAAAAAACTCCATGCCGATGGCAAGGGCGGGGTTGCGTTCGTATAGGCGGGATATGATCGCTAACTGTACCAGGTGATGCTCGAAACGATCGTGATTTTCACCGATGAAAACCAAGCGCTTCGGAGCCAGCTCTGGAATGATTGCATTCAGGCTCGGCAGCTCTCCGACATCCACAACCTGCGCGTCTCGCGCGATTTCGTCCACGGCGTGTTGGAGGGAAGGCGGCGCTGTGGAAGCCGCTGTCACCTGGCGAGGCAGGATAGCTCTGCCGGCAGGATCTGACGAGGCGCTTTGGCACCCAAGAAGCACAGCGGCGCCCACACTCGCTGCCATCAACAGTGGCTGGATCAGCTTCACTGAGGCTTCATCGCCGGCCACCCTAAAGCCGCCATAAAATAGTGAGCATTTTCATCGATCTTTTTTGGCCTTTAAATAAAGATTAAAGGGAGTCTATAGCGCCATCAACAGCGACTGCTCATCTTCTCGGGTAGTCATTGGCAGTCCTGACTAACCGGCCCAAACCCAAGTCGTGCAAAACCGTATTGATCATGCGATGGACAGCGCGCGTGTCGTCCATTCGCAATGTTTCCTCGAGCAAATCGCGAGCGCGGCGCCGGCTAAAATTGCGAATGAGCCACTTGATGCGCGGGAGATTTGACGCCGTCATGCTCAATTTATCGATGCCTAATCCAAGCAGCAGCACGACGGCGGCCGGATTGCCTGCCATCTCCCCGCAGACGCTGATCGGTTTTCCGCATCGACGCGCTCCGGCGGTGGCATCACCGATGGCCTGAATGACGGCCGGATGAAGGCTGTCGTAGAGGTTGGCGACACGCGCGTTGTTGCGATCGACGGCGAGCAGGTATTGGGTGAGATCGTTGGTACCGATGCACAAGAAATCAGCTCGTTCGGCAAGTCGTGCCGCCTGATAGACGGCGGACGGTACCTCGATCATCACTCCAATCTTAGGCCGGTGGGCCGGTTTCCCCTCCTCCACCAGCTCCGCATAGGCACGGTCGATGAGGCGCTTGGCGTCTTCCAGTTCCTCTAAGCGACTTACCATCGGGAGCAGCAAGTGCAGGTTGCCAAGCCCCGCATTGGCTCGCAGCATAGCCCGCAGCTGAGTCAAAAAGATCTCCGGATGGTCCAGCGTTACCCGGATGCCTCGCCACCCCATCACTGGATTCTCCTCCTCAACGGGGAGATAAGGCAATGCCTTGTCTCCACCGACGTCCAGTGTTCGCATGGTGACGGGCTTGGGCGCGAACGATTCAAGAACTTGGCGATAGATTAGATACTGTTCATCCTCACCTGGAAAAGATTCGCGCACCAGAAAAGCAAACTCCGTGCGGTACAACCCCACCCCTTCCGCACCGCATTGTCTCGCCGGCATGAGATCAGACAGCAATCCTGTATTCACATACAAGGAAATGTGCACCCCGTCGAGTGTTTCGGCCGGCAGATCCCGAAGCTCTTGAAGCTCGACGGAGATAGCCGCATCTTCACGCAGAAGGTGTTCAAACTCTTCGCGCACGGCCGGCGCAGGATTGATGTATACTCGGCCTTGGTAGCCATCGACGATAATGTCTGCGCCGTCCAGGCCCCCAACGGGCAAGTCGCCTAACCCCATGACTGCCGGGATGCCAAGAGCGCGCGCCAGGATAGCAGTGTGAGAAAGACGCGAGCCACGCATCGAGACAATACCCACTAGACGCTTTCCAGGAACCTCGGCGATCTGGGCAATGCTCACCTCGTCATCGACCAATACGCAGCGCTCCGGATAGTCGCGAGGGGTTTTACCTTCTGGCTGCAATTGCGCAAGAATACGGCCCCCCAAGGCTCGAATATCTTCTCCTCTAGCCCGCAAATACGCATCCTCAACCTGATCAAAAGCGTGCACGTGCTCAGCCACAGTCTGGCGCAGCGCTCCCGGCGCCCAATTGCCCGCACGGATGCGCTTTACGGTGTCGGCAATCAACCGGTTACTGCCCAGCAGCATAATGTAGACATCGAACAATGCCCGCGCTTCTCGCGGCAGCCGCGATGCCATACGCGACCGGCAAGCGCGCAATTCCTTCTGCACATGGCCAATCGCCCTTTTGAAGGCAACAATCTCCTGGCGTAAATCTTCGGGTTGCCGATCGGGAATCGACTCAAGCCGCGCTAGCGGGTAACGAACCATGGCCGTACCAATAGCCACGCCCGCAGCTCCCTGGACGCCTTGAATACAACAGGGCGACGCCCTCTGACTACTGAGGATCCGTCTAATATCGCCACTGGCCACGGCATGGTCGATGGCACCTGCGAGCTGCGCGGCCGCGGTAACAAAAAACGCCACCTCGGCATCGTCGAATAAGCGTGGCTGACCGTGCTGCACCACCAGCACGCCGAGCACCTTGCGATAGTGAATAATCGGCACGCCGAGGAAATCGTGATACTGCTCTTCGCCAGACTCCGGGAAATAGTGGTAGCGAGGATGCGAGGACGCGTTTTCGATATTAACTGGTTCTTGACGCTCTGCGACCAGCCCCACCAAACCCTGCGTTAATCCCAAACGCAAATTGCCCACCGCGCTGGCATTCAAGCCATCGGTGGCCATCAATACATAATGACCGTTTCTGACATCATTGAGATAGATTGAGCATGCATCCACCGCCATGGTCTCTTTGACTCGGCGCACGATCACCGTTAAGGCTTCATCGAGGCTGATCGCCGTGCTGACCTCTTGAACGATGTGGCGCAGCGACTCAATCATTGGCTTTTTGCTCGGCCAAGGACCGGCCGCGCGCGGGCTTGGACGCCGGCGGCAGAGGCTGTGAATAAACCTGCTGCGCCTCCCGATGGCCGCGTTGGGCGGTGCTCCCGGCCTCGTGCATCAATAGAAACCCTCCGCTTCCCGTTCCAACGCTCCTGGCCTGCCCGGTGCCTCAGACTTCAGGTGCCATGCCGTGAGGCTCTTTGAGCACCGTCCTCGCAGTGCTAATGGCGTTTCATGGTTTTGCAGAGCATAAGCCGTTTTCTAAAGAAACCCTGTATGGCGTCGATATTGACGGGCAAATACTCGTATATTATTTGGATTTTCCAACACTTACACGCCGATCACAAGGATCTTCTGGGGTAGGTCGGTAACAGTAAGAAGGGCCTATTGCGATGATGTCTCCGCTCGCTCGCCTCACCCTAGCATTCACCCTAACAGCTACGATCAACCTTCCTGCGATCGCTGAAGTCATTCTGCTTCGCCAAGCCATCCAAGAAACGCCGGAAAATAGTGCCTCAGGCCTCGAGCGGCCGATATCGGGCATGCCCATGTCCGAGGTGGCAGTGCGCTTCGGCCAGCCTTTGGAAAAGCGTGAATCAGTCGGCAATCCCCCCATCACCCGGTGGCTCTATGATAGATACACGGTGTATTTCGAGCACGATCGCGTGCTCAATGCTGTGATTCGCAGGCACGCCGTGCACGAACAGTAACGGAGGCCGATGCAGGTCCCGATCAGGACGCCGGCAGATCAGTTCCAGTTCCAGGAGCTGATGGCCAGTGGTCGCCGCGCAGACCGTAGCAGGAAGGGAGAGAACGCGGCTCAAGTGCTGTCAGGAGGTATCGACGGCGGCGAAACGACGCCGGCCAATACTGTTAGGTGCGCACCGACGCAGCGTGGCAGTACGTCGAGGCTGTACCCGCCCTCGAGCATGGACATGAGTCTGCCCTCGGCATATTGATCCGCTATCTCCAACAGGCGTGCCGTCATCCACCCATAAAATGGGGTGCTCAGATTGATTTGGGCGAGCGGGTCCGCGGCATGGGCGTCAAAGCCGGCGGAGATCAGCACGGCCTGCGGTTGAAACGCGTGCAGCTTTGGCAATATCTGTTCGGTAAAGGCTTCTCGGTACGCCTCATCCCCCGCCCCCGCGGGCATGGGACAGTTAAGCGTTGCTCCTTGCCCCTTCCCTTTGCCCGTCTCCGAGCGGCTGCCCGTTCCGGGGTAGAAGGGATACTGGTGCAGACTGATGTACAATACCGAAGCGGCCTCTTCGAAGCTGTGCTGGGTGCCATTGCCGTGGTGGACATCCCAGTCGAGAATGGCAATTTTTTCTAAGCCATGCTGACGCTGTAGGTAGCGAGCCACAATCGCGATATTGTTGAAAAGACAAAAGCCCAGTGCCAGATCATGCTCGGCGTGATGACCGGGGGGACGTACCAGTGCGAAGCCGTTGTCGACGGTGCGCTTGACCACACTATCTGCAAGCGTTAGCACGCCGCCCACCGCCAATTTCGCCACCTCGTAGGACTCGGCTGAGATGCCGACATCGAACACATCCAGATAAGGCAACCCCTGCCGACAGGCCTGCTCCACTCGGTCGACGTAGCGGTGCGCATGAATCGATTCGATCCAGTCCCGCGCCGCCGGGTGCGGTGTAAGCCGCTCAAAAGCACTGAACCAGGATTGTCGCTTCAGGAATTCCATGACGGCAATGAGCCTATCACGGCGTTCGGGATGCCCTGCTCCCGCATCATGATCCAGGTAAACGGGATCGTAGAGAAAGCCGCTGGCCATCGGTCCTACTACATATTGGGGTAGTTGGGTCCGGCCCCGCCCTCCGGCGTGACCCATTGAATATTCTGCATTGGATCCTTGATGTCACAGGTCTTACAGTGCACGCAATTGGCCGCATTGATTTGCAGGCGAGGCTCGTCGCTTTCCTCGTCGGTCACGATCTCGTAGACTCCGGCGGGGCAATAGCGCTGCTCTGGCGCATCGTACTCACGCAAGTTCACCCGAATGGGGATCTCTGGATCCCGCAGCCGAAGGTGTACCGGCTGATCCTCGTCGTGATCCGTGTTCGCCAGGTACACGGAAGAAAGCCGATCAAAAGTGAGCTTGCCATCGGGCTTTGCATAGCTGATTTTCCGCGCCTCCTCGGCCTTGCGTAAGCGCTTATGGTCTGGGTGGTGATGCAGTGTCCACGGCGCGCGCCCCCGGAGTAGGTAAGCTTCGAGCCCTGATAGCGCGAGACCGGTCCACAGACCATAGCGAAACGCCGGCCGGATATTGCGCTCCCGACGCAGTTCCGTCCATAGCCACGATTGCCGCAAGCGCTCGGGGTAAGCCGTGATTTCTCGCGGGCCGCCCCCCTCGGCCGCCAGCGCCGTGAATACCGCCTCCGCGGCGATCATACCCGACTTCATCGCGGTGTGAATACCTTTTATCTTGGGGACGTTCAAAAAGCCTGCCGTATCGCCAATCAGCATTCCCCCGGGAAAGGTTAGCCTCGGGATAGATTGCAAGCCTCCTTCGCTCAGCGCGCGAGCGCCGTAGGCGATGCGCTTGCCGCCTGCCAATGTAGAGCGAAAGCGGGGGTGCGTCTTGAATCGCTGGAACTCCTCGAAAGGATTCAGGTAGGGATTCTGATAATCCAGGCCGATCACGAAACCGACCGCCACTTGGTGGTTCTCGAGATGGTAGACGAAGGATCCCCCATAGGTCTCACTGTCCAGCGGCCAACCGATGGTGTGCACGACGAGGCCTAGCTGGTGACGTTCGGGCTCGACTTCCCACAACTCCTTGATGCCGATGCCGTAGGTCTGCGGATCGGCATGGGTGCGAAGCTCAAAGCGGTCGAATAAAGTCTGCGTCAGAGAACCGCGACAGCCCTCGGCAAATAGGGTCTGTTTACCTATTAGCTCAACGCCTGGCACATAGGTCGGCTTCGGTTGGCCATCCCGACCAACGCCCATATCGCCGGTGGCCACACCGCAAACGGATCCGGCTTCGTCGTAGAGTACCTCCGCCGCGGCGAAACCTGGAAAGATCTCCACCCCGAGCCCTTCGGCGTACTCTGCAAGCCAGCGGCAAAGATTGCCGAGGCTGATGATGTAGTTACCCTCGCCATGCATCTGCGGCGGTGTCGGCAGCCGCATTGCGCGCTTATCGGTGAGAAAAAAGAACCGATCCGCTGACACCGGGGTATTGAGGGGAGCGCCTTTAGCCTGCCAATCGGGAATGAGCTCGTTTAGCGCGCGCGGCTCGATCACCGCCCCCGAGAGAATATGGGCGCCCACCTCCGAGCCCTTCTCGACAACACAGATTGAGAGCTCGCCGCCGTGCTCGGCGTTGAGCTGCCCAAGGCGAATGGCCGCGGCGAGACCCGATGGGCCGGCGCCAACGATCACCACATCGAATTCCATTGACTCCCGTGCCAAATTTCTCCTCCGCGCTGCTAGTGATTAGCCAAGTTTAACAACTTGATTGAGCCCTTGATGCGCAATCTCCAGGACCGAGATGGTAACATTTCCACCATCTTGCCGCCGCCGTGCCACTACGGATGGTCATCACTATACCGCATGACCGACACAGTATCAGGGCCTTGCCTAACGCCCCCTCGCCGAGCACTCCTATTGACGTTTACGTAAACGCCAGTATAGTGGGATTGGCTTGAGTTTTCGTTATGCAGACCCCCGTAGGCAATGCTTAGGAGCAGTAAATTCCTTCCCGTGATGACCCGTACAGCCTACGCTTTCCCCACGCTTGCGGCAAATAGACCGACGGAATAGCTTCATGAAGATCCTGGTCGCAGTAAAACGTGTTGTCGACTACAACGTCAAGATACGCGTCAAGGCGGATGAAACGGGCGTGGAAATCGCCAACGTCAAGATGTCCATGAACCCCTTCGACGAAATCGCAGTAGAAGAAGCGCTGCGTATCCGCGAGGCCGGCACCGCCAGTGAGGTGATCGCCATATCCATCGGCGCAGCAAAATGCCAGGAGACGCTGCGCACGGCGCTCGCCATGGGCGCCGACCGCGGGATTTTGGTGGAGACGCAGTCGGAGCTGCAGCCATTGGCGGTAAGCAAGATTTTGGCGGCAGTGGTTGAACGTGAGCAGCCCGAGGTCGTCCTGCTGGGCAAGCAGGCGATCGACGACGACAGCAATCAGACCGGACAGATGCTGGCGGCGTTGCTAGGCTGGCCGCAAGGCACTTTTGCCTCGAAAGTGGCGTTCACAGACGGGGGCGTAGAGGTCACAAGAGAAATCGATGGCGGCCTTGAGACCGTTGCGCTGACTCTCCCGTGCGTCATTACCACGGACCTGCGGCTCAACGAGCCACGCTACGCGACGCTGCCAAACATCATGAAGGCCAAGAAAAAACCCATCGACACCTATCAGCCCGATGCCCTGGGAGTCGAGGTCGAGCCGCGCCTCGCCGTGCTGCGTGTCACCGCGCCAGCGTCACGCCAAGCAGGCATCAAGGTTTCGAGCGTCGCTGAGCTCGTCGACAAATTGCGCAATGAAGCGAAGGTAATTTAAGGTAGTTTTAATGAGCACTTTGGTCCTTGCCGAGCATGATAATCGCGAGCTCAAGCGAGCCACACTCAACACGGTAACAGCCGCCACGCAGCTCGACGACGATGTGCATGTTCTGGTTGCCGGCAGTGAGTGCCGGCCAGTAGCAGAGGCGGCGGCACGGGTGAAGGGCGTGAGCCAAGTCAAGATCGTCGACGACCCGAGCTATGAGCATGCCTTGGCTGAGCCGCTGACGGCGCTGTTGACAGGCCTTGCGAAAAATTACGGCTATCTTCTCGCGCCCGCCACTACTTTCGGTAAGAACGTGCTGCCGCGGGTGGCGGCGCTGCTTGACGTCGCGCCCATCTCAGACATCATCGGTATCGAGTCCGGTGATACCTTTCAGCGACCGATTTACGCAGGCAATGCCATCGCCACTGTTCAGTCACACGACAAAATCAAGGTGATTACCGTGCGCGGCACCGCCTTCGATGCGGCGCCCGATGGCGATAACATGGCGGCAATCGAGAGTCTCTCGCCGGCGGAGGACACGGCCATGTCGCGCTTCGTTGGCCAATCGCTCACGCAGTCCAAACGCCCCGAGCTCACCGCCGCTCGCGTGGTGATCTCGGGCGGCCGGGGTCTACAGAGCGGTGAGAATTTCAAAATGCTCGAGCAGATCGCCGATCAGCTCGGTGCGGCGGTGGGTGCATCCCGAGCGGCTGTGGATGCGGGCTTCGTGCCGAACGATTATCAGGTGGGTCAGACAGGTAAGGTGGTGGCTCCTGATCTCTACATCGCCGTTGGCATTTCCGGAGCCATTCAGCACCTAGCCGGCATGAAGGACAGCAAGGTCATCGTGGCCATCAACAAGGATGAGGAAGCGCCCATTTTTCAGGTTGCGGACTACGGCTTGATTGGCGATTTGTTCAAAATATTGCCGGAGCTCGAAGCGGCGCTCAACACTTAGAAGCCAATTTCAAGATGGCGCTGGCGGTAGCGATGCGCCTTACCTTAGCTCTTCAACTTAAGCTCACGAAACCGGCCCTGCTCTCGCCACCGGAGGGCATGCTGATTGCCGGGTCCACGATCCAGCCCTCCAAGGCATCGGCCCAAACCGGGATCCCATAACCTTGGCTACGCTGTGTGTAGGCCCATGCTGCTTGTACGGCACACATCAGCGC
>JBAPTW010000304.1:0-20119 GCA_049282355.1 Gammaproteobacteria bacterium
TTTTCTATTACGATAACGGCTGAATTCGCCTTCGTGCGGAGGTCTTCTGTTCGGCAAAAACCTGCCGGTACGGCACGGATTTGCCCGTTAGTGTCTTAGCAGCGCGCGCGAAAGCGACGGCTCTCGCCATAGCCGCTCTTGGATGGCTGCAAATCTTTATAGGCTTTCTCGCACACTTCCAACCAGTGACCTTCTGGCCAAAAGTGGCCCGTTGCGGCCAGCCTATGCCGGCGTGCAATCATTTGCGCCAGCTTCGTCGAATTTCCTTGAGCTGACTTTGCCAGTCGTCGCACTATTTTCTGAACACTCGCTGAGGTGTTAGCAAACAATTTCATACCCTTCGCCGAATGCGGTCCAGCTCCTTGGCATGGCTTCTGCGTACGACTCGGAAGTAGCCGAAAAGGACAACGTAACATGCTTACCAATCTCAGCAATATCTTCGGAATTCACGAGAGTGCGATTGAACTTCGAGCTCGACGAGCTGAAATATTGGCTGCTAATCTATCGAACGCAGATACCCCAAATTATAAGGCAAGAGATATCGATTTTGCAGAGGCGCTCGCGAGCGCTCGGGAAACTTCTGAAGAAATTAAGCTCGTCGCTACCACTGATCGTCATATTTCCACCCACAAGGAGATGTCTGATTTGGCGGTAACCATAAAGTACCACACGCCATTTCAACCGGCGCTAGATGGAAATACTGTGGATACAACGATTGAGCAGAGGAAGTTCCTGGACAACGCCATGCGTTACCAAGCGAGTCTTACTTTCTTGAATGGACACATTCGGTCTCTGCTGACGGCGATTCGAGAGGAGTAAAAAATGTCTTTACTGCAGGTACTAAGCATTGCGGGCTCTGCTTTGAATGCGCAGTCTTTGCGCCTTAACCTTACGGCAAGCAATCTCGCCAATGCCGATGCGGTAAGTAGCAGTGTGGGTGAAACCTATCGTTCCCGGCATGCGGTGTTTGCGACTGCTCTGCAGGAGGCCGACTTTACGACACCCGTTTCTCTCGGCGTTAAGGTATTGGGTGTGGTCGATAGCCAAGCTCCGCCGCACAAGGAGTATCTTCCGCACCATCCCAAGGCAGACAAAGATGGCTATATCTATCGACCAAATGTCAACGTCATTGAAGAGATGGCTGACATGATTTCTGCTTCCAGGAGCTATCAGAGCAATATTGAAATCATTAACGCATCGAAGCAGATGATTCTACGTACGCTTTCCATCGGTCAATAAGCACAGGGGAAAGTGCCAGGAGAAGTGAGATGTCAAATTTTTCAAGCATTTTTCCCGCTGGCCTGACTGACTCGGGGAACAAAGCTTCTGAAGGCCAAAACCAGCCGAGCAAGCAGTTGGGTCAGAACGAGTTCTTTGAGCTCATGACCGCCCAGTTGCAGCATCAAGACCCATTAAATCCAACGGAGAATGATGCGCTCATTGCACAGGTAGCACAGTTCTCAACCGTTGATGGCATTCACGAAATGCAGCGGTCTATTGAGGCGCTCGCGGGATCGTTTCAATCTACTCAAGCTCTTCAAGCCTCTACTCTCGTTGGTCGCGAAGTGCTTGTTAATGCCGATCGTGCAGTCCTAGAACAAGGTAAAGACGTCATTGGTGCGATAGAAGTCGACGCACCGGTCAGTACACTATCCGTGGACGTGACGACACCCTCCGGCGCACTGGTTCGCAAAATTGATCTGGGTCGACAGGAATCTGGCCGCGTCAGTTTCGCATGGGACGGACGTGACGATAGAGGTCAGCCTGCCGCGCCGGGGCAATACACCATACAAGCACTAGTGGAGCGAGACGGAGAAATGCTCAAGCTCCCGACCTTGCTCCAGTCGAAGGTGCAGAGCGTTACCTTAAACCGTGAGCCGGGGATGATCACTCTCAATCTGAGACACCACAACTCCGTTCCGCTAGCGCAAATCGCAGAGCTCTTGTAATTGTAGGGGGTAAATCAAATGGCCTTTCGTATCGCCGTAAGTGGCCTTAAGGGAGCGGCCGCCGACCTCGATGTTACGGGGAACAACATTGCTAACAGCAACACGGCTGGCTTTAAAGCGTCGCGCGCACAATTTGCTGATGTCTATGCCGTATCTAATCTTGGAACCGTTAGTGATGCCGTTGGCCAAGGTGTGCAGGTCGCCTCAGTCACACAACAATTTACTCAAGGAAACATCTCATTCACAGAAAATAATCTTGATTTGGCAATTAATGGACAGGGATTTTTCGTTTTGGAAGAGCCCGCCGGCGATCGTGCCTACTCAAGAGCCGGGGCTTTTGAGGTCGACCATGAAAACTTTATCGTAAATAGTGCAGGGCAGCGGTTAATTGGGTTCCAGGCAAATAATGGTAACGTGACGCGGGCCTTAGGTACGATACAACTGTCACGAAATAACATAAACCCACGAGCGACAACGGCCATAGATATCGGCGTAAACCTTGATGCCGGCGCCAGTGCCCCAGCGGCTGCCCAGTTTAATCCCGCTGATGCCGATACGTATAACTTTTCCACATCGACGTCAATATTTGATTCCTTAGGGAAAGACCACCTTACAAATCTCTATTTCAGAAAATCTGACGTGAATAAATGGGAGGTCTATCCACGTATAGACAATAATGATGCGAATTTCAATTCATCTGGCCAGCGAGCCCCTTTGCTTTTGGAATTTAGTGACTCTGGGCATCTGCTGACTCAGCCGATGCCCCTGGAACTTTCGCCGGGCAACTTCAATGTAGGGACCGGTGCCGAGCCCGTCTCGCTCAGTATTGATTTTTCACCAAGCACTCAATTTGCTTCAGAGTTTGGCGTTAATGCATTGCAGCAAGACGGGTATACCACCGGAAAATTAAGCGGTCTTGACATTGATGACAAAGGCATCGTAATCGCCCGGTACACCAATGGGCAGTTTTTGGCCCAAGGCCAAGTTGCTTTGGCGAACTTTAGTAATTCTCAAGGTTTGCAGCCACTTGGTGATACCACCTGGGCCGAGACCAATAGCTCAGGGGTTCCATTGATAGGCGGACCGGGGTCTGCGAGCTTGGGTCTTTTGCAGTCGGGCGCGTTAGAGGATTCTAACGTCGATTTAGCAGAGCAACTTGTCAATATGATTGTTTCCCAGCGTAATTTTCAAGCCAACGCACAGATGATTAGGGCAGAGGATGAAATCACGCAGACCATCATTAATATTCGCTGAGCATTAAACACCATCCCGAGGCGGTGATTTATGCCGCGTAAGGTCGGGATTTGATGTCAGCGGGTAGCTCAAATAACTGTCTGGAGTTGAAAAAATGGATCGGTTGCTCTATGTCGCTATGTCGGGAGCGAAGCAAACATTGGTCTCCCAAGCTGCCAATAGCCATAATCTTGCGAATTTGCACACTGCTGGATTTCGCGCGGATTTGAACCAATTTCGCAGTATGCCAGTGTTCGGCGAAGGTTTACCCACGAGGGTCTATGCAATGAGCGAGCGGCCAGGCATCGACTTTACGGCGGGCCCAATCGAGTCGACAGGACGGGAGCTGGATGTGGCCATACGTGGTGACGGCTGGATAGCTGTTCAAGCTCCGGATGGAGAGGAGGCTTACACGCGTGCTGGTGACTTAAGGGTCAGTAGTCATGGCCTATTGGAGACTGGAGCTGGTCATCCCATTCTTGGAAATGCCGGGCCGATCGCTATTCCTCCCGCTGAAAAAATAGAAATTGGGCACGATGGGACTATTAGCGTGCGACCCTTAGGCTTGCCTTCGGACTCCTTGGCTGAAATCGATCGGATAAAGTTAGTCAACCCTGCCCCCGAGCTGATGGTCAAGGATTTGGATGGTCTTTTTAGGCTCGAGGGGCCGGCTGGAGCCATTGCTGACGCCGGCGTGACCTTGGTGCCGGGGGTGTTAGAGCGGAGCAACGTCAATGCCATAGATGCGATGGTAAACATGATTACATTGGCCCGGCGGTTCGAGATGCAGGTCAAGATGATGCATGCTGCGGAGGAAACCGATAGATCTGCCGCTAGCATTCTGCAACTGAGTTAACAAGTAAACTCGCAGGCCCGCTGTCACTTCTATTCTTTGGAGGGTTACCGCCCATGGAAAGATCTCTATGGATCGCAAAAACGGGTCTCGATGCCCAGCAAACCCGTATGGCCGTGATTACCAATAACCTTGCTAATGTTAACACCACGGGGTTCAAGCGAGGCAGAGGTATTTTTGCTGATCTGCTGTATCAAAATGTTCGTCAACCGGGAGCGCAGTCGTCGGAAAGTTCACAGCTCCCGTCCGGTCTCATGCTGGGTACGGGCGTGCGAACCTTGGCGACCGAAAAGATCTTTACTCAAGGAAACATCGTCCAAACAGGAAATCCACTCGATCTTGCAATACAAGGACGAGGCTTCTTTTCAATATTGCAGCCGGATGGGACAGTAGCCTACACCCGGGATGGCAGCTTTCAGAGAAATGCCGAGGGGCTGCTCGTGACCTCAACTGGCCTCGCTCTACAGCCTCAAATTGCGATACCCGAAGGCACGGTCAGTCTTACCGTTGGCTCCGATGGGGTCTTGTCGGTGGTGGTGGCGGGTAATACTGAGCCCACTCAAATTGGCAATATTCAACTAGTGGATTTTCTTAATCCCAGTGGTTTGCAGGCCACTGGCAATAATCTGTTGGTAGAGACCGCGGCCAGTGGATCGCCTCAAGCAGCGACCCCAGGGCAGTCCGGTCTCGGCACGCTCGTTCAAGGATCTGTGGAAAGCTCTAATGTGAACGTCGTGGAAGAGATGGTGAATATGATAGAAACGCAGCGTGCTTATGAGATCAACTCAAAAGCGGTTTCGACGACGGATCAAATGCTGCAATTCGTAACGAATAACCTCTAAAGATCATGGTAACTCGAAAACCAACCATGTTTTCTGTATTTCGTAGTTCGAAAATATCAGTCGTTGCGGAAGGAAAAAATATAGGAGTCGCAAAAAGTCGTTATCATCGCGCTCTTTGTGGCGGATCCTTTGGACTTGTGTTGGGGCTTTTCGGCTGCGCGTCGGTGCCTACCCATGATCCTGAGTTTGCGAGTGTCCGCCCCGTAGCAGTTCCGGAAACACCGCCGACTCAGGGGGCTGTGTATCAGGCGGGCAATGAGCTCTTCCTGTTCGAGGACTTACGTGCGCGCCGCCCCGGCGATATGCTCACCATAGTCTTGGTGGAGAAGACTGATGCTTCCAAGAAAGCGGAAACCATGATCGACAAAACCAATGAAACCAGCATTGCGAACCCCACGTTGCTTGGATCACCCATGCAGTTTGGCGTTCCAAATTTTTTCCCTTTGGCAAATACCATGAATAATTCCTTAGAGACAGGTCTAAGTTCTTCAACCGATTTTGAAGGGACCGGCAAGACCACTCAGAGCAATAGCCTTTCGGGAGAGATTACTGTGACCGTAGCTGAAGTACTCGCCAACGGAAACCTCGTCGTGCGTGGTGAAAAGCTTCTGACGCTCAACCAAGGTCACGAACATATCCGAGTTTCCGGAATCGTCCGTCCGGCAGACATTGGATCTGACAATTCGGTGCTTTCCACCAAGGTAGCCGATGCCAAAATTGTGTATGCCGGCGAAGGAGCGGTTGCCGATGCTAATGCGTTGGGCTGGTTAAGCCGATTTTTTATCAGCATTTTTTTTCCGTTCTAGTGTGTGCCGAGCCATCGTGCATCGTTGCTATGACAAACGAAGTAGTCTTTGAAACAGCTTCTAAGTTAGCCTAGGAGCGCCCACTATGATTTTGGATGCTTTCTTCAAGTCACTCGGCCACGAATGGGCAATGAAGAGATTAGCCCTCGTGGTTAACGTTATGCTTGGCTTCTTGATAGGTCACCAACTCACTGTTTCTTTTGGCCTTGTTGGCGAAGAAAACAATATGGCCTTGCCGGCACGAGAGCCTAGCTTCCAGCGGTTGACGGTGGCAAACCCCGACCAGGTCTCGTCAACTTTACTGGGACAGGTGCACCTCTTCGGAGAGCCTCGCATGACAAAGCGTCAAGAAACGGTTACGCAATCGCCAGAAGTTCGACCGAAGTTAACGCTGCGCGGCATCATTCACAGCACAAATTGGCGTGCCGCGCGCGCCATTATAACCGAGACCAATGGCAGAGATGTTGCTTATCCCCTAGGGGCCAGGCTTCCCGGTGGAATAAAGCTAACCAGAATTAACTACCGCAATGTCGTGGTTTTGCACCGTGGTCGCGAAGAGCTTTTACATCTCAGTAACAAAACGGCGCCGGGAAGTTAGTCAGATCTTGCTTGCAGTGCACGTACGGTGATAGCAGTCAAGGGGATGCAATGCGGGCACGGGCTTTCACTAGGGTATCTCCCGCAGAAGCTAAGGGTTGTCTTCTAAAGTATCCGTACCATGAGATCATGTCGGCGCTTATCCTATCTCTTCTGCATACTGACCTCGCTCATTTCGTCAGGCGCTTGGCCGCAGACCGTTACTCTCAATTTGCAAGACGCAGAGATATCCGCATTAATTGGTACCGTTGCCGAGGTAACGGGAAAGAACTTTGTAGTTGATCCCCGTGTTGAAGGTAAAGTTACGGTCTTTTCGTCACGTCCGCTGGAAAAGGATGAAGTTTACCAGGTCTTTTTATCCGTTTTGAAAGTACATGGATTCGCTGCGGTACCTTCCGGGGCGGTCATCAAGATCGTTCCTGAGGAAGCCGCAAGAGCTGATAGCACGGCGGTTGTTGATAGCTCGCGAATCAACCGGGGCGATGAGCTGGTGACCGAGGTTATGTTCATTGAGCACGTCTCGGCACAGCAGTTAGTTCCGGTCCTGCGCCCCTTGGTGCCACAGCAGGGGCATCTAGCAGCCTACCCTTCCAGCAACACGCTTATCGTTTCGGACAGTGCGGCAAATATTCAACGCTTGAAGACCATTATAAAGCGAATCGATGTACCGACAGGCACCGGTATTGAGCTCATTCGTTTACAGCATGCGTCCGCCGCTGAGGTGGTACAAATCCTCGAGGCATTGCATTCCAACGATTCGCAAAACGAAGCGATGCCGGCACCAAAGTTAGTGGCCGATGGACGTAGCAACAGTGTCTTGGTGAGCTCGGATCCTTCTACTCGACTGAAGCTTCGAGCGGTTATTGCTCATCTCGATACACCTTTGGAAGGACAGGGTAATACGAATGTAATCTACCTTCGTTACGCGAACGCGAAGGACCTTGTACCGATTTTGGAAGGGGTTCTGCATACGCCGGCGGCATCTGGAGATAAATCCAGTGCAACACCTTCTACCGAGTTCGCCAGTGTACAAGCGGATGATTCCATCAATGCGCTAGTGGTCACGGCATCGCCGTCAGTGCTCAAGACGCTGATGGAGGTTGTGCGCCAGCTCGATGTGCGCCGCGCTCAGGTGTTGGTGGAGGCGGTCATTGCAGAAGTAACGCGGGAAAAAGCGACAGAGCTCGGTGTCCAGTGGCGCGCAACTACTGACCCTAGCGAACGCGGTATTTTCGGTGGAACAAACTTCTCAGGGGCGAACGAATCGATCAACAGCTTTGCCGCGGATCCCTTTGGCAATGCAGTGGGCCTTGCGCTGGGGTTCATCGACGGCACGACGACTTTCGGCGGCAAGGAGTTTTTGAATGTCGCGGCTCTCATTCGAGCGCTGGCCAGCGACGCGACCACGAACATTCTTTCGACGCCCACCTTGGTGACGTTGGACAACGAGGGGGCAGAGATCGTAATCGCCGAGAATGTTCCCTTTGTCACCGGGCAGTTCACCGTCAATGCCGGCAGCGGGAGCCAGGTGTCGAACCCTTTTCAAACCATTGAACGACGCGATGTAGGGCTCATCTTGCGGCTCACTCCCCAAATAAACGAGGGAAACGCCATGAGGCTCGACATTGAGCAGGAGCTTTCGAGAGTAATTCCCAGTACCGCGCCATCGGGGGCGGGATCGGTCGGTGCTGTCGACCTGATTACCAATGTGCGTTCCTTACGCACCACGGTGCTGGTGGAGGACGGTGAGATGCTGGTGCTAGGGGGCTTGCTCGATGACGATGTGACCCAGTCCCAACAGAAGGTGCCTGTGCTTGGGGACATCCCGGTGCTGGGACATCTATTTCGTTTTGACTCGACCGGCAAGCGAAAGCGCAACCTCCTGATTTTCCTCCGTCCACTGATTCTGCGCGATGCCGTTGCCAGCAAAGTTTCTGGCACTAAATATAACTATCTGAGGGTAGAGCAGCTCAAAGAGCGGTCTGCGGGAATCCGACTCATGCCCAACGATACGGCACCTTTGTTGCCTCCGCTCGATATCTATTTGCAAGGGCCACTCAATTTCGACTCTTTGGAAAAAAGCGATAGAAACGCCGCGGATAAGAATGGGGTGACGAGGGAATAAGGCCCGGCGGCAATTCAGGGATGTTAATAAATGACGTGCCTGTCTGATGTATTTGGTGACACCTTTGTCTAACCCATGCTTCATGGCGGTCTATGGAATTGGAAGGAGCTAAACAATTCTCCTTTGCTTTTGCAAAGCGCCATGGTGTCTTGGCCGACGTTTTGGAAAGTGAATGGACAACCATAACCCATCGTCCGGGCCTGTCCGTGCGCGTCATCTCCGAGCTGCGCCGCTACTTTGGCCGCCCGCTGCATCTCGTCTGTGTCTCTAAAGAGCAGTTTGCTTTGCTGTTGACACCCGCCTATGAGAATCAACCCGATATGGCCGCGCGTGCCATGAATGATCTCGGTGAGGGAGTCGAGCTGTCAGCACTTGCAAGCGAGCTCGAGGAACCCGGCGATCTCCTAGAAAACGCCGACGATGCTCCAGTCATTCGCCTGATCAACGCGTTGCTCACGCAGGCCATCCGGGAGAATGCCTCCGACATTCATGTCGAGTCGTTCGAAGATAGGCTAGTGGTACGCTTTCGCGTCGATGGCGTTCTTAGGGAGATACTGCAACCCCATCGGGCGTTGGCACCGGTGCTGATTTCCCGGGTAAAGGTCATGGCACGACTCGATATTGCGGAGAAACGGTTGCCGCAGGACGGTCGGATCTCCGTGCGCGTGGCAGGACGCCCCGTTGACATTCGCGTCTCCACGCTGCCGACGGGTCACGGGGAACGGGTGGTTCTGCGGTTGCTGAACAAAGAAAAGGGACGTCTGGATCTGAGCCAACTGGGCATGGAGGCGGGCTGCCAAAGTACGCTCGGTCGGCTAATCCACGCGCCCCATGGGATTATTCTGGTCACCGGACCCACGGGATCGGGCAAGACGACCACCTTGTATGCCATGCTTACCCAACTCAATGACCGCAGCCGAAATATCATGACCGTCGAGGATCCCATCGAGTATTACCTTGATGGAATTGGTCAGACCCAGGTGAATTCGAAGGTCGATATGACCTTTGCTCGCGGCTTGCGGGCGATACTTCGTCAGGACCCGGACGTAGTGATGGTCGGGGAAATTCGCGACGTCGAAACGGCCCGCATCGCCGTGCAAGCAAGCCTCACAGGCCACCTCGTGCTTTCCACGCTGCATACCAATACGGCTGTCGGCGCTGTCGTGCGCATGCGTGATATGGGGGTGGAACCATTTTTGGTTGCCTCCAGTTTAATTGGGGTCTTGGCACAGCGCTTGGTTCGAATACTTTGTCAATCGTGTAAACGCCCCTACCAACCAACCGCAGCGGAATGCGAAGTCCTGAGCTGCTCACCTGCCGATCCGCCGACCCTGTATGCACCCGTGGGCTGTCCTGAGTGCAGGCACCAAGGTTTCCGGGGTCGCTTGGGGATATTCGAGCTCATTCCGCTCGATGCCGAGTTTCGTAAGATGATACATAGCGGTGCCGGCGAGCACCTGTTGGAGGCTTATGCGAGGCAATCGACGCCGAGCATTTACCGAGATGGGGTTCGCCGGGTAGTGGGGGGAGAAACTTCTCTGGATGAACTCTTGCGGGTTGCTGACCAGAATTCCGCGTGAGCTGCCAACGGATTAATCAAAAGCGCTTCTAAGGACAAGACCATCATTTTGTTGACGCAAACATGCCGGCATTTGAGTACGTAGTCCTCGACGACCGGGGGCGAACTCGCACTGGCGTGCTGCAAGGCGAAACACCTCGCTATGTTCGCAAGCGTCTCCGCGACTTGGGCTGGGCTCCCATGTCCCTGCGCGAGCTGGATGCGGGCGCCAATCGTCGGCGGGGAATCCGGATTATACACGGCATCAGCAACACCGATCGGGCTCTCGTATTTCGGCAGTTGAGTACCATGGTGCGGGCCGGTGTGGCTGTGACCGATGCCTTGCGACTCGTAGCTCGACAAGTGACCAAAGGGCGGCTTGAGCGGATCATACTAGGTGTGCACGGGCGGGTGGTGGAGGGAAAATCCCTCGGAGCGAGCCTCGGTGACTTGCCGCACATATTCCCGGAAATCTACTCAGCCACCGTGGCGGCGGGTGAGCGAACCGGCCATCTAGTAGAGGCCCTCGATCGACTTGCTGATTATGCAGAGCAGCGCCAACACCTGCGTCAGAAGACCTTGATGGCGCTTCTCTACCCTGTGCTTCTCACCGCCGTGGCCACGCTCGCGGTGGCCGGCTTGCTCGGTTATGTGGTGCCAGAGGTGGTGCAGGTGTTCGTGAGCATCGGGCAAGAGCTCCCCTGGCTTACGCGCGCTCTCATCGCAATCAGCGGTTTTTTGCGACGGGGGGGGATTTGGCTCCTGATGGGGATGATCGGCGTCATCGTCGGGTGTCGCTATCTGCTTCAAGTACCAGAGATAAGGCTCAAGGCCCATCGCGCGTTGCTCGAATTGCCGTTGATATCACGGATCATTTGCGGTATGAATGCCGCCCGTTTCTTGGGAACGCTCGGCATGCTGACGGCAAGTGCGGTGCCCATGCTGGAAGCCTTGCGCATCGCCGCCAGCGTGGTCTCCAATCTGCCGATGCGCCGCATCGTTGAAGATGCAGCCCGGAAAGTCCGCGAAGGCAGTAGCTTACGCGCGGCTTTGGAGCGTGGCGGCTTCTTCCCGCCGATCGCTATCCAGCTGGTCGCTAGCGGGGAAGCAAGTGGGGAATTGGATCAGATGCTGCAACGGGCGGCGGCGAGTCAGGATCGCGAAATGGAAACGCTGCTGATGGTTCTCCTAGGATTGTTCGAACCGTTACTGATCCTGCTCATGGGCAGTGTTGTGTTGGTCATCGTATTGGCGATCCTGCTGCCGATTTTCGAGCTCAATCAGCTGGTGAAATAGTTTCACCGTTGGAAACGTTAATACACGGATGAAGCGCAGGTCTGGTTCACCAAGCCGCTTGCTGCGACAGCGCGCGTGCGGTTTTACGTTGTTGGAAGTACTAACGGCCATGACGGTACTGGCTATCGCCCTGGGTGCGGCCATCAAAGCCGTCGGCGATGGGGCGCGCAATACTGCCCATATCGAGGAACAAACCCTCGCGCACTGGCTAGCACTAAACAAGATCGCTGAGCAAAGACTCAGTGCTGCCGTGCCGTCTGTCGGCACCCAGAGCGGTAGCACCCAATTTGCTGGCCAGGATTGGCATTGGACCACAATGCTCAGCGCCACTCCCGATGCGGCGACTCGGCGCCTACAGATCGAGATCCGCCGCCCGCCAGGCGAGGGTCGGCCAGTGATCACTCGAATCGCTTTTCTGCCGGTAGTGAAATGATCCCGTCGTTTATGACACTGGCAGGCATTTGCTGTTGACGCGACGCGTCGTCAGAACCGCTTGCAGCGGCTTCACATTGTTAGAGCTGCTCATTGCTATCAGTGTATTCGCCGTCATGGCGGCCATGGCCTATGGGGGCTTGCGCACCGTGCTCGAATCCAAGCAGCTTCTCGATTCCCGGCTTGAGGCCCTCGTTCAGCTCCAGAGCGCATTTTCCCTGCTGCGCCGCGATATCGAGCAGGCAGTAATGAGGGCTATTCGCGACGAAGCGGGCGCACCATTGCCACCCTTTGCTGGGAATAGCAGCAATGCCGAGGATGGCGAGTTATTGGCGCTCACGCGGGCCGGCTGGTCCAACCCTCGGGGGATGAAGCGCAGCACTTTGCAACGAGTTGCCTACCGATGGCAAGAGAAGACGTTGCACCGCGTGGCTTGGGACGTGCTAGACCGGGTGGAGGACACCGGTACGGTCGACATACAACTGCTCGGCGGGGTCGAGGCGATGCGGCTGCGATTTCTCGATGAGCGCCGGGAATGGCATACGGAATGGCCGCCTGAGGAAGCAAACAATCCCGAATTGCCTCAGGCAGTGGAGCTTGCGGTGAAGCTGGAGGGCAGGGGGGAGCTGTTAAGGCTTTTCTGCTTGGCTGCGAGTGGCCAAACTGAATACGGTGAAGCGAGCAAGTAGGTCTGCGTGGCAACCGTCGGCGGGCAGGCAAGAAATGCCGGCAGCGCCAAGGGGGAAGGTACGCCCCCAAAGCCAGACCGGTATCGCATTGATAACTGCTCTGCTCGTGGTCTCGCTAACAACCACTGCCGCGGCAGCGCTGCTGTCCCAGCAGCAGATCGATTTTGCCCGTACCGAAAATCTGCTCAACAGCGAGCAGGCCTATCAGTATGGGCTAGGCGTCGAGATTTGGGCCGCTGGGTTACTGGCAGCAGATCGGAAAACCAGTGATACCGATCATCTGCATGAACCATGGGCGAGCAAACTTGAGCCCGTCACGATCGATGGCGGAGAGGTATCCGGATATACCGTGGATATGCAGGGCCGTCTCAATCTGAACAACATAGCGCAGGCGGGGGAGAACGGTGTCATCGCCAAGGAAAGATTCGAGCGGTTGCTCGGTGTTATCGGCGCGCCGCTAGCCATTGCCGATGCACTCGCAGACTGGCTCGATGCTGACAGCGAGATGCGCAATCCCAACGGTGCCGAGGACGAGGCGTACCTCGGCGAACAACCGCCGTACCGCGCTGCCAATGGGATGCTGGTCAGCGTGACTGAGCTTCGCCTCGTCAAGGGGGTTACCAACGAGCTATACCAGGCCGTGGCACCTTATGTCACGGCCTTGCCGGTGGCAGCGTCGGTGAATGTGAACACCGCCCCGATCCCTGTGCTCATGAGCATCATTCCTGGTCTCAGTGAAGGCGAAGCTAAATCACTCGTTGGCGCCCGCGGAAAGACAGGCTTTGCCAGCGTCGAAGAATTTCTTGCGGAGGTTTCTTTTCTTGGACGAACGGGCAATGCGTTGGGCCTGGCTGTGACGAGTGACTACTTTCAGACGCGTGCCGATGTGAGCCTCCCGCGAGCACACGTGCACCTGACGAGCCTTCTCCAGCGATCCGCCAGTGGATTCCCCAAAGTAATCCTGCGAAGCGAGGCCGGCGAGTAATATGGGAACGCCTTTGTTGATTCGTCTTCACGGGACCGCGGATGAGCCGATTTACACTGTGATTCAAGATCAAAGTGTCGATCAGGGAAGACTCTCCGGACCCTTGAAAGGCGCCGATCTGAGGGCATTGGCGGGTGGGAAATCGGTGCAGGTCTTGGTACCGAGTACCGAGGTCTTGCTGACACAGGTACAACTTCCGAAAACCAATGCCTCACGTCTCGCTAAAGCTATCCCCTATGCGCTGGAGGAAGATGTTGTCGACGACGTCGAGGCGTTGCATTTTGCCTTCGCCTTGGAAGCGGACGGGATAGCCGTTGCCGTAGTGGCTCGCAGCATCTTGGACGCCTGGCTGCAGTGCTTGCGGTCAGCCAGCATCGAGCCAAATGCCCTGATTCCCGACGTGCTCGCCGTCCCTTGGTTACCGAACACGTGGTCGCTACTGGCCGATGAGCACTTGGCACTGGTGCGTACCGGTGAGCGCTCAGGTTTCAGTGTTGAGCTAGGTGCATTGCATGGCTGTCTCGACGCCGCGCTCGTGGAAGCGAAGGAGCAGCCACCGGCGCAGTTACATCTTTACAGCATTGCAGAAAACGAGGTCGAGGATCTCATCAGGCAAGGCTTCAGCACGGCGACCCCACCGATTACCTGCCGGCGCATCGAAGATGGCGAGCTGACAACGCTGTTGACGTTGGCGCACATACCCGCAGGGCTCAATCTTTTGCAAGGGGCGTACGCTCCCCGGGGAGAGGCTAAGAACCGGTGGATGGCTTGGCGTCTGAGTGCCGTGTTAGTGCTACTGCTGTTAGTCGCTTTGGGGGCTAACGAGCTCACTGAGCGGCTCCGGTTGCGAGCGGCTACCCAAGAGGCCGGTACGCGCCTAGAAACGTTGTTTCGGCAAACGTTTCCGGAAACACAGCGCGCCATCAATCCCCTAGCGCAGATGGAGCAGCAGTTACAAGCACTGCGCGTGCGCCAAAACGGCGCGGGCGGCGACTTCCTCGCGTTGCTGGCGCAGGGAGGGGCATCACTCAATGCGCTTAATGATGTGCAGGTGGAAAGCCTGGACTATCAGAACGGTCGTCTCGATCTGGATCTTACCGTGCGTGATGTCCAGGCGCTCGATGAGCTCGAGCGTGCACTGCGCTCACAGCCTGAGCTCACCATAGAGATAATTTCCGCAACGGCTGCCGATGATGCGGTACGTAGCCGCATCCGTATCGAACGCTCCTCATCATGAAGACGTGGCTGGAAAAATTGACGCGCCGCGAGCAACTGGCGGTCGTCATCGCTGCACTGACCGTCATCGGTTTCTCGCTCTATCTGTTTTATTGGCAACCGATGAACGCCGAGCAGGATAGACTTCGCACTCATCTCGCAGAGCAATTTGAGGCACTTGTCTGGATGCAACAGGCCGCCGAAGAGGTGCGGCAGCTGCGAGGGGAGAATCGCTCAATGCCCCAAGAGCGCACGCAGGAGTCGTTACTCGCGCTCGTTGATCGCACGGCGCGCGCAACTATAGCCGACGGTATCAACCGCCTGGAACCGGATGGTGAACACGCCGTCAAGCTTTGGCTAAAGGATGTGAGCTTCGATAGTCTGCTGCCTTGGCTGCAGGAGCTACAGACGGCCTGGGGCGTGCAAACCACCGTCGTGAGCCTTCACCGCGCCGAGCAGCCAGGGCTTGTCACCGGGCGGCTAGTACTGGAAGAAGCCGCCGAGTAAATTCAATTCACTCCTCGTTTGATTGACAATGCCCTCAGAACCGTGCCAGTAGCTTCTTTTCCCAGTCGAGCGATGTGCGCACGATAACATCAAGATCATCGTAGCGCGGCTGCCATCCAAGAACCTCGCGAATTCGCCGCGCGTGAGCAATCAATATGGGAGGATCTCCTGGCCGGCGGGGCTCTTCTCGGATGGAGAGAGGCTTGCCATGGATCCGCTCCACGGCGCTCAGGACTTCCCGAACGCTGTACCCATGGCCGTAGCCGCAGTTCAATGTGGTTGAATTGCCGCCTTCTTCGAGATATCGAAGCGCCTTCAAGTGGGCGTCGGCAAGGTCTTCGACATGAATGTAGTCGCGCACCCCGGTGCCATCGGCGGTGGCATAATCGGTACCGAAAATGGAAATCGACTCCCGTTTGCCCACGGCGGCCTCACAAGCCACCTTGATCAGAAGGGTGGCGTTTGGCGTCGACTGGCCGATGCGTGTCTGTGGATCGCAACCGGCAACGTTGAAGTAACGCAACGTGATGTGTCGCAGCTGGGTCGCGGCAGCAAGGTCTCGAAGCATCCACTCGCTCATGAGCTTCGAAGTGCCGTACGCATTGATCGGCGCGGTCGGGGACTCTTCGCTGGCTAAGCCCGCCGGGGGAATGCCATAAACAGCGGCGGTGGACGAGAAAACAAAATGCGCGACGCCCGCTTCTTGACAGCATGCCAAAAGATTCCGAGTGCTACAGGTGTTGTTGGCGTAGTAATAAAGCGGATTGACAACCGACTCAGGAACGACGGTGAGCGCGGCAAAGTGCAACACTGACTTTATGGAATAGTCCCTGAGCAATTGCCCGACCAATTGCGTGTCGCCGGTATCCCCCACCACCAGCTCGCCATACAGCACGGCCTCGCGAAATCCCTTGGAGAGATTGTCGAGAACCACAACCGAGTAACCGGCCTCGCCGAGATGGCGCACCACGTGACTGCCAATGTAGCCCGCACCGCCTGTGACCAAGACTGCTCCATCCATGTCCGTAATTCTCCGTTCCTATTCCCGTCTATTTCGGGTGCAAGTAATAGACCTCTTAATGCATGGCGGGGGCCGTCCGCCTTGCTCTCGGGCGCTCGTTACGGTTTGTTCACAATCTCTCAGAGGGCATTATCCGCAGCGGGCATTCGCTCTTTACGAGGCTGGCACGCCGAGAAATGGTTCTGCTTGACTTTGAGGGCGAAGGTTCCTTACTGTCAAGGATCGTGACTGGTGAAGATGAAAAGCCCATCCATGAGGGATATTTTGCGGGGCGCATTGCACCACCGACGATAAACTTTTTCCGTCGGTCAAGTATAGCCAACCCGTCCGTATATACGGGTAACGTAGTTTCCAGCGCCTATGTTCGTTATACTTTACCCTCCATGCCACGATTGCCGGTGTAGCTCAGTCGGTAGAGCAACTGATTCGTAATCAGTAGGTCAGAGGTTCGAATCCCCTCACCGGCACCAAGAAAAACAACCGCTTAAGACCACTTTGTCAGGGCCGCCGGCCTCCGGAAAAACCCTCGCTCAAGTACGAACTAACCGCAATTTACACGATCATCATGGGGGAGTAACGTTAGGTTTGTTTAAAGATGAACCAACGTTTAGGAGAGTAATGATGCAGGTTCGTGAAATTATGGCGCGGCTGGTTCATACCATACGAGCCGAGGCCAGCCTAGAGCAGGCGTCCTGTCACATGCGTGATGAGAACATCGGTTTCCTGCCTGTGGTGGAGGAAGGAGGCTTGGTGAAGATGCACACAAGCCGGGATATCATTGAAAACATCGGTTTTTTGCCCGCAGTGGAGGAAGCAGCCTTGGTGGGCGTGCTTACAGACCGGGATATCGTCGTGCGTGCCATCGCGTCGCGAAAGGATCCAAGAACGACGCCGGTTTCAGAAATCATGACTCAGCGGTTCGCGGTGTGTTATGAAGATGATGATATCTCGGAGGCTGCGGCTGTCATGGAACAGAAAAGAGTGCGGCGCTTGTTCGTGCTGAATCGAGAAGGGCATACGGTAGGGGTTCTTTCTCTCGACGACATCTCGGCCGTCGACACTCGTTTATCTGGGGAGGCGCTGCGGGCAATCAATGAATCAATGGGGTCAGAGTCGATTGGTATCTAAGCTCGCGGAGGTGCTTGGAGTATTCATGGTGGAAGTAGACGGCAAAGCTCTTACCCACGCTATGACCTGAGAGATTACCAATGGGTGCTCGTTGGTAAACAAATCATGGGAAACCTGTATTTCTGGGACGATGTAAGCATTTATTCGGGTGTGAAAGGTTCGATTCCACGCAAAACTCGTTTCAAGTTCTGGAAGTTTCGGCCGATAACGTAGGTTCTTTCCTTCCGTCTTGTTTTCCAAGGCGCTTCCCTCTACCAATGCTTCAAGGAAACGTGATGTACGCTGAGATGATGTCTGCGTTTAATGGTTCTATGCGAAATATCTTTGGGCCAGTTCAAAAGATGAATGATCTGGTCGTGGCTCATCTGGAAAAAGTCGTGACCATCCAGATGGAAAGCGTGAAAAACTATACGAACCTCGGGATTGCCCAGATGAAAGCGGCGACTGAGGTGAACGATCTCTGGAGTTTCTTCGGTTACGTGTCCAAGCAGCGGATGTATGTTGCAAAGCTTAGCGAGCAGTTTGTCTCGGATGCGCAAAAGATAAGTGAGCTTGGCGGTGACTTTATGGAGAAAGCGCAATCGGTTGCTCAAGAGAAAGCGCGGGCGGTTGACGGTGCTCTCGGCAAGCCTACGAAAGCAATTACAAAAAAGGTGGCATAGCGCTTTCGAGTGCGATTTAAATTGAGAAAGCCGCCACTCGATTACCCGAGATGGCGGCTTTTTTATTGAGCTGATCTCGGAGTGCGACGTGCCAATCGATCAAATGAAATTTATTCTATCAGCGGTAGCCGCCCCAGGATGTTCAACAGCAGTGCAACGTCGCTGTAACGGCGCAGGCGCTCCACGCCCCCGGCGAGGAATCTAAGGAGTCAATAGCTTGAGTCGCGCCTGGTTTTTGACACTGTTATTGTTTTTCCTGTTTGGTTGTGCCGTGGGTCCAGATTATGTCCGCCCGGCGATGGATACCCCTGATACCTGGCGCGTCGACTATGGTGCGGCGGCCGGCGTGGCCAACATGCGCTGGTGGGCACAGTTCCATGATCCGGTGCTCGATGACTTGATAACTATCGCGCTCAGGGAGAACAAGGACGTGCGCATCGCCGCGGCACGCGTAGTAGAGTTTGCCGCCCGTGTCGATATTACCCGCTCTGGCTTTTTCCCGCAGGTCGGCTACGGCGCTGAGGCTTCGCGCAATGGCGCCTCGCGCGAAACCTTTGGCGGAGTGGCCACCAGTGACCGCAGCTACAACAACTATACCGCCAGCGCGAACCTGAGTTGGGAGCTCGATCTGTGGGGACGCATTCGACGAGCCACCGAGGCGGCGCGCGCTGAGCTGCTGGCCCAGGAAGAGAACCGGCGTACGGTCATTCTTACGCTGGTGTCTGCCGTTGCCACCTCTTATGTGACGCTGCGCCAGCTTGACCGCCAGCTCGAGGTCGCGAGGGAGACATTGAAGACGCGTGACGCAGCGCTGCAGCTGTTCGAGCTGAAGTTCAAAGGCGGGGTGATCTCCGAGCTTGAGCTGGCCCAGGTGCATACCGAGTACGAGCAGGCTGCCGCCGCCATTCCTCCGCTCGAACGCCAGATTGCGCTTACCGAAAACGCGCTGTCGGTACTGCTGGGGCGCAACCCCCGCCCCATTCCTCGCGGCAAAAGCATCGATGAGTTGATGCTGCCGCCGGTTCCCGAGGACGTGCCCGCCATGCTGTTGGCCAGGCGCCCGGATATTCGCGCCGCCGAGCAGAACCTGATTGCCGCCAACGCCCGCATTGGGGCGGCGCGCGCGCAGTACTTCCCCACCATCTCGTTGACCGGGCTGTTTGGCTTGGCCAGCGGTGATCTGAGTGATTTGTTGCAGGCTTCGGCCAATGTGTGGAGCGTCGGCGCCTCGGCGCTCGGACCGATCTTCACCGGTGGCAGGATCGCAGGACAGGTGCGCGCCAGCGAGGCCGTGCAGCGCCAAGCGTTGGTCGCTTACCTGCAGACCGTGCAGATCGCCTTTCGCGAGGTGAATGATGCCCTCATCAATGTGCAAAAGTCGCGTGAGCAGCTGTTGGCAGAGGGTCGACGTATCGAGGCGCTCAACGACTATGCGCGTTTGGCCAAAATACGCTACGACGAGGGCTATGCCTCTTATATCGAAGTACTCGATGCTCAGCGCGCCTTATTCGACGCCAAGCTGCAGTATATCGTTGTGCAAGGCGATGTCTATGCTTCGCTGGTCAGTACCTACAAGGCGATGGGCGGCGGCTGGATCATCGAGGCGCAGAACACTGCCGATAGCGTTGATTTTCCACCACCCAAAGAGGACGGAAACCCGCTTTTCGAATTTCCTAAACCCTCCCAGCCAACAGGTGCAGCAGGCCGCGACGGATATCGACCTGTGGAGCCATAAGCTCTGCCGAAAGGCAGGCAATTGTCTCCCATAACGCCATAGCATTTCTGCGATCAAGGCATCATCGCCCGCCAGTAGTAACGGAGCCGCCACGCAACGCCGCTATCGGGAGGCGCAGTCACTTTTAAAATAGCTCCTTAGTATGAAGTTTTCTCTTGGCAAGCGGAAGTGCGGCGGAAAATGGACGCTCCTGATGCTTCAAGTTGGATAAGGGACTTCTAAATTCGCCCGCTCATGCCGCTATACAGGCATTGTGTCGTTTTTACCGGAGGAACGAACATGTCTCGCAACCACAGACTTGCTGAAGGCGATTGGGAGCAATTTTGGGACGAGCAACCAATGGAAGATTGGGAAGACAGCCTGTCGGCGCAACAGGAATTCGAAGAGGAAGTTGCGGAGGATTGGGAAGAACAAAATGCCCATGTCTACCGATGCCCTCGGTGTGGCACCAAAAGGCTCGTTGACGCGGAGTCCTACAGTTTCTTT
>JBAPTW010000305.1:0-8259 GCA_049282355.1 Gammaproteobacteria bacterium
TTCAGCGAGTGGCTCGAGCAGCAGGATGAGCCGACACGCCGCTGGATGGCGGCCACCGCATTTCAGGGTAAAGCCGGTACTAATTGCCTCATGCCAAGCCCGGGTGGAGGGCTCGGCAAAGTCATCAGCGGAATCCGATCGCGCTCAGATCCATGGGCCTTCGGTGATCTGCCCCTCACACTGCCGGCACAGGAATATTATCTCGAAGCAAGCTGGCCTGTTGAATTGCTTGAGCGGGCGCTGGTCGGATGGGGGCTCGGGGCTTATCAGTTCACACGCTATCGAGCCGAAGAGCAACCGCGGGCACGGCTTGCCATTCCGCAAAAGTGTAACGCCGCCGCGGTGCAAAACCAGATCGAGGCGATCTATCTTGTCCGCGACCTCATCAATACGCCCGCAGAAGACATGATGCCCGAACAGCTCGCAGATGCGATGGCGCGACTTGCGCGCGAGTTTGGAGGTGAGCTCCAGCAGATCGTGGGCGACGAGCTTCTGGCCAATAACTTTCCAGCCATCCACGCCGTGGGTCGCGCCAGCCAGCGAGCATCTCGCCTCATCGATTTGCGTTGGGGAGATGACTCCTATCCAAAAGTCACCCTCGTGGGTAAAGGTGTCTGCTTTGATAGCGGTGGCCTTGACCTGAAGTCCGCGAAAGGCATGCGTTTGATGAAAAAAGACATGGGCGGCGCCGCCCATGCCATGGGGCTTGCTAGGCTGGTGATGGCAGCAGCGCTTCCGGTACGGTTGCGAGTCGTGGTCGCGGCGGTCGAGAATGCCGTCTCCGGCAATGCACTGCGGCCCGGCGATGTCATTCGCACCCGCAAGGGGCTGACTGTCGAAATCGACAACACCGACGCCGAGGGCCGACTCATCCTCTGTGACGCCTTGGCGGAAGGTAGCCGGGAGAAACCGGATCTCATGCTGGATTTCGCCACCTTAACCGGTGCTGCCCGCACGGCTCTCGGAACTGACATTCCCGCCCTCTTCTGCCCCGAGGATAAGATTGCCTCCGGTTTGCTGATGAATGCCGAAAGGGAACAGGATCCGCTGTGGCAACTTCCTCTCTATCAACCCTATCGCGCGCTGCTAGAGAGCAAAATTGCGGACCTTGTCAATGCCACCGATTCCCCTTACGCCGGCGCCATCACCGCTGCGCTGTTTCTGCGCGAGTTCGTGCCGGAGGAAACGCCGTGGGCGCATTTCGACCTTATGGCTTGGAATATGGCGAGCCGGCCCGGCCGACCCGAGGGTGGCGAAGCCATGGGAATTCGCGGGATTTTCAGATACCTTGCGAACCGCTTCGCCTCGTGAGCCGGCGGCCAGTATGAAACCAAATCAGCCGATTGACCGCAGCTGTTCACGATACCGTCTGGCATTGTCCACATAGCGCTGGGCGCTTCCCTCGAGCGCGGCCATTTCCTGCTCGGTCAAAGTGCGCACGACGCGAGCCGGAGAGCCCATCACCAGCGAGCCGTCCGGGATGTCCTTGCCCTCCGTGATCAAGGCATTGGCCCCGATCAGGCAGCGCTTTCCCACCATGGCATGGTTGAGGATGACGCTCTTGATCCCCACCAGCGTTCCGTCGCCGATGGTACAGCCGTGCAGCATCGCCATATGGCCGACGGTGACATCGGTGCCGATCAGCAGTTCAATACCGGGATCGGTATGCAGTATGGCACCATCTTGCACGTTGCTATTCTTGCCAATGACAATGAGGTCATTGTCGCCGCGCACCACTGCTTGGAACCAGATGCTGGCGTTGTCTTCCAGCACCACCGAGCCGATCACAGTGGCATTCTCGGCAACGAAGTAGTCGCCCCGAAATTCCGCCTTTCGATCACCAATCGAGTAGATCATCGTTAAATCTCTAAGAGGGTGTTTTAAAACCCGGCGAGCGCAGGCAAAGCAAGGCGCACGGTGGCGAGGAACCGGAGTGTACACGGGAGTGTACATGAGGATTTCGAGCCAGCGCGCAACGCCGCTGTGGCAAGCGTAGCAGGTTTTAAAACATCCTCTAAGGTTGGTGAATGCTCAAGCCTGGTTACCAGTAGGCAAACAGACGCCCGCCTTCCACTTTGTGCTCGAAACGCTTCAGCGGTCGATCGCCCTTCGCCATGCACTCTCCGCTTTCGATATCAAAGACCCACTGGTGCTTGGGACAAGTGAGCTGCTTGCCTTCGAGCGCCAGATGAGGAATGTTGGTGACTTGGTGCGGACAGCGGCTGTCGTAAACTCGCAAGTTCTCGTGATTTCGATAAATGAAGAGGTTTCGTCCATCACAGCTCGCATAGGTGATATCGTCGGGGGGCACCTTTTCAAAGGCAATGACATCATGCCAATCGGGCTCGGCACCGAAGGCTTCTGGGCGAAACTCAGGGATATCCATATCCAGAAGAATATCAATCGCCCACACGATCTTCGCCAACCCCAACGCCGGAAAAGCCATCAGCAACGCATCGAGCACCTCGTCCGGGGTAGCACCGTTTCGTAGCGCCCGGGTTAAGTACTGCCGAAAGCCGTTTTCAGTCTGGGAGTATACCTTGGTAATCACAGAGATGAGATCCCGGCTTCGGGTATCAAGATGCTTACCGGCCTCGCGCAGAAACTTGAAATAAGACGTCATGGCGTCGGGCCGAACTTTCACCAAATACCCCAAGGCATCACTCATCGGAAATCACCTCTGCTCAAGCTTGCATGTACTGCTACCGTAACGCGCCTAGCGAGTGATAAGCAACCTCCCATAAGGGGTGGCGATACGTTGCCCCTCTCGGTAAACCGGTTGCCTCCGGCTATGCTTGGACAGGTTAGAACGGCGACGAAAGCTGGCAGCAGCTTAGCCGGTCAAGCCGCCGCTCTTTGCCGGCACGCGAACGGCAAGCTTCTGCTCAGAATTACTTAATTACGTGCATTCAACCTATAATGCTATAATATCATCAAAGAATTTCGTCATTTTATTGGCGAAGAAATTAACTTGCAACTGCCCAAGCATTGTGGACCTGATTTTGGCCATGGACTCTGCGCAGTGTGCTATAACATAGCCTCAGGTGATCGCAAAACGCCATCACAAACATTAGACTTGTTGCGAAATACAATTCGTTGTTATATAAATCAATAGCTTATAGGACCTCATGGCCTATTTCGCAACAAGTCTATTTATTGACGATCCATCCCAAGTGGCAGTCTACAACAAGCGTCAAATACCCGACTGATCAAAGAGACCGCACAGCACTTTTTCACCTCCCCATGTAGTATTTCGCAAAGTCATTAACGCCCTCTTGTTAGCTGCCCCTAGTCCTATGAAAGCTCTCGTGATTGCGCCTCAGCCATTTTTTTCGCCCCGTGGGACACCTTTCAGCGTGTACTACCGCACCTTGATAACTGCCGAACTTGGGATAGATGTCCACTTACTCACCTACGGTGAAGGGCAAGACGTTGATATCCCTAATGTAAAGATTTACCGAATACCCCGTTTCCCGTGGTTCGGCCCCGTAAAGACCGGACCCTCGCTTCTCAAATTTTTCCTCGACGGCTTCCTCATTCTGTGGACGGTGAAATTATTGCTCACAAACAAGTACGACTTGGTGCACGCACATGAAGAAGCCGTATTCTACTGCCGGTTTCTAAAGCCGTTGTTTAGGTTCAAACTAATCTATGACATGCACTCAAGCCTCCCTCAACAGCTAACGAACTTTCGCTTCACAAAGTCACAGACGCTGCTGACATTATTTAACAAACTAGAGCACACATCTATCCGCAATGCTGATGCCGTCATTACTATTTGTCCGGCTTTAGCGGAATACGCTGAGAGCGTGCTAGGATATAAAGAAAATCATTTACTCATTGAGAACTCGCTCTTCGACGAGGTTCAATTGGTGCATAGCGGTTCTTCGAACAAAAATAAAGAACCGCCTCATTTAGCAGAAATCGACCTGCCGAATAACAAACGTTTTTTCGTTTATGCGGGCACCCTCGAATCGTATCAAGGAATCGACTTATTGATCGACGCTTTCTCGTTGATTCACGCCAGCATACCGGAAGTAATTTTGCTCATAGTAGGAGGCTCAGAACAGCAAGTAAGTACTTACCGGCAGCGAGCCAAAACAAAGGGCATTGAAAGATCGTGCAGGTTTACAGGGGTCGTACCGCCAGCGACAGCTCGAAAACTGGTCCGCAGGGGCTCCGCGCTTGTTTCTCCGCGCATCACAGGCTCGAATACACCGCTTAAAATATATGAGCAGCTAGCGAGCGGAATTCCTCTGGTAGCGACAAATATTTTTTCACACACACAAGTTTTAAATGATGATGTAGCGTTTTTGGTAAATCCAACTCCGGATGATATGGCACACGGTATTTTTAATGCTCTAAATTCACCGAAAGAAGCGCTTGCCAAGGCCGCGAATGCTAAAAGGCTCTATGCCGAAAAATACTCTCGACAGGCATATGAGCATAAGATGCGACAATTATTCGAATTGATAAAGCAGCCCGCCGAGCGGCTACAGTTACCCTCCTAAGAAGCTGCTTTAAGAATGTCGCGAGCGCCGGGAGCCGCAAGACGCACGGTGGCGACCAAATCATCTGGAACAATTTTGAACAGCTATAAGCTCGCCCCGAAAGGGCAAGCCCTCGGGATGGGGCGAGTAAAGAGTATTCCATTTTATTTACATACGTGTTAGAGACTACCATTACCATGGATATACCACTTTCTGACAATGGATCCTCTGATAAGGAGGAATCGCCAGATCTGCGCGCGGTAAGGGAATATTGGAATAATCACATCCATGATTGGAAGGTGGCTCGCAGTGAGCCTGGTAGTAAAGAATTCTTTGACGAAATCGAGGCTTATCGCTTTGAAAAGCTACACTATCTTCCACAACTCGTTGACTTTAATGGCTATGCTGGTAAGCAAGTGCTCGACGTCGGTTGCGGGGTAGGAAACGATTTGTCTCGTTTTGCAAAAGGAGGAGCCAGAACAGTTGGCATTGATTTGGCTGACCACTCAATTGAGTTAGCACGCAGAAACTTTGAGCAGCGTGGCCTATCGGGTGAATTTCACGTGATGAACGGGGAACAGCTTGATTTCCCAGATAACTCTTTTGATCTCGTCTACTGCCATACAGTACTTCATTTTACCCCACGCCCGCAGCGAATGGTAGGAGAAATTTGTCGGGTAATGAAGCCGGGTGGCGAAGCTATATTAATGACAGTAAATAGGCATTCATGGTTGAATGTCATGCACAAACTTATGAAAGTGGAAATTGATCACTTGGATTCTCCCGTTTTTTACAAATATACGAGACGTGAATTTCGCGATCTTTTAGCGGCTTTCGATAACGTAAGGATTGTACCGGAGCGATTCCCGGTACCTACCAAAGTGCATGAGGGGTTCAAGGCAGGAATATACAATAGCTTATTCGTGCAGTTATTTAACGCTCTCCCCCGTCGCTGGGTTGGCTGGTCGGGACATCATCTCATAGCGTTTGCATCCAAGTCTCGGTAACTGCTTCGCGGTTGCTATTGTCATGCTAAGAAACGTTCAACGATTAGGCGATACTGTTTACGACCTGCTCGTCGTTGGCTCAGGTATTTATGGTGCTTGCGTGGCACGAGATGCTGCGCTACGGGGATTGCACGTCGCCCTAGTGGACCGGGCAGACTTTGGTGGTGCCACTTCTCATAATTCTCTCAAATTGATTCACGGTGGTTTACGTTATCTCCAGCATCTAGATTTCCCGAGGATCAGGCAGTCACTCTGTGAGCGGAGATTTTGGCTTAGCATGGCTCCGCATTTGGTTCGACCGCTCAAATTTGTCATACCGACGTACGGACGAGGCAGCAGAGGACCTGAGGCATTGTGGCTTGGCATGAAACTACACGAAGTCATCGGTTTTGACAGAAATAAAGCTGTTTCAGCAGAAAAGCATATTCCAGCAGGCAGAATCATCTCAAGCGCTGAGTGCTTGCAAATGATACCCCATCTCGAATCAAAGAAATTAAGAGGCGGCGCTATTTGGTACGATGGGCAAATGTTAAATGCAGATCGTCTCCTTCTGGAGTGCGTCATGGACTCCGCAGAATCCGGAGCCGACGTGGCAAACTATGTGCGTGTCGAGAATTTTCTTCAAAGTAACACCCAAATACTCGGTGTGCAAGCGATCGATGTGATTCATAACCAGCGCTTAGAGATCCGTGCAAAAGTCACGATCAATGCTTGTGGACCCTGGGTCAGCGACTTGTTAGGCCGTGGGAACAGGACGAAAAGTACCAAAGATAACTCTGTCTTTTCTAAAGGTATGAACTTAGTAACGCGCCAGCTGTTTAAAGACTATGCGGTGGGAGTCTATAGTAACGAGCAGTCCGATGCCGTAATTGGACAGACAAAGCGATTGTTTTTCATGACTCCCTGGAGCGACAGGACTGTCATCGGCACGAGCCACACCCCCTATCATGGCAGAGCGGATGATTGTCAGTTCACGGAGGATGATATAGCCGCCTTTGTTGAAGAAGTTAACGCGGCATATCCATCTGCTGACCTTAGGCTGCAGGATGTTCTTTATTGCTATGGCGGTTTGACGCCGGCTGAAGACGAAAGCAATGGCAGAGAAGTGGCACGAGCACGAAGCGGAGAAATAATCGATCACCAGCGATCAGAAAATGTCGAGAACCTAATCAGCATTGTGGGCGTTAAATATACGACGGCGCGCTATGTTGCTGAGAAAGCTGTTGACCTTGCCTTTCGCAAGCTACGCAAGACTCCAGCGCCTTGCACCGCAAAGCAAACCCCAGTCGGGGATGCGCGTAAGGGCCCGATAGCAAGCAAGAATAGGGAGATTGCGGCTAGTTCAAGGAATAGGACTTCCTCGAAGGAATCGAGATCGGCTGATGTGCAAATCTCTAGCGATGTGCGAGGAACAGACAACGAACCAGATCCCCAGTTTCGCGCCAGGTGTGTGCATGCTGTTCGCGATGAAATGGCGGTGCGATTGGTGGATGTCATCTATCGACGCACAGACGACGCTGCGAGAGGCAATTTACGCAATACCCACCTGGTATGGTGCGCGGACATGATGAGCAAGGAGCTCGGATGGACAAACGACCGCAAACGACAAGAGTTAGAACACGCTCGGATGCAGCAGACGGTTGGGGCCTTAAAGCTTTAGAACCGCTCAAAACTTTTCAGGAAGCAACATCATGAAGATACTTGTTACAGGCGGTACGGGTTTTACGGGTGCTGCACTTACCTTGAGGCTACTCGATGATGGGCATTCCGTGTCCGTCATCGATAAGGATCCCGGAATAGCTCTGGAAGAGATCAAACAGAAAGGCGCTCAAGTCGTCCTCGGTAGTATTACGGACCGAGACTTGGTCGCAAAGTGCGTTTCTGGAGCTGAAATAGTAATGCACCTCGCGGCAGCTTTCCGCGAGATCGGCGTTCCTGATGCCCTCTACCAAGAGGTTAATGTCGAGGGGACAAGAATAGTCGTGGAAGAAGCTCTAAAAGCAGGGGCAAGAAAACTGGTTTATTGTAGTACCCAAGGTGTCCACGGGCACATCGAGACGCCGCCCGGCGACGAAAGCTCTCCGATAGCTCCAGCTGATTATTATCAACAAACCAAGTACGAGGGGGAACTTGTCGTTCAGGAGTATGCGAAACAGGGTATAGAGCATGTGATTCTGCGTCCAACTGCCATATACGGACCAGGTGATCCCGGTCGCTTTTTGATGATCTACAAGCGAGTAAAAAAGGGCACGTTCCCAATGTTCGGGCGCGGAAAAACTTTTTACCATCCGCTTTATATCGACAATCTTGTTGATGCTTTCATATTAGCAATGGCACCGGGTGCTGGAGCTGGTAAAGCATACATTATTGGAGACGAAGAGTTTTTTTCGATCGAGGAACTAGTTTCAAGAGTGGGGAAGGCTATCGATGTGGATGTATCCATACCTCATTTCCCGATCCTGCCACTGATCGTAGCAGGCCATGTCTGTGAAAAGGCCTGTAAGCCATTCGGCATTACACCGCCTATCTTCCCACGCCGGGTCGATTGGTTTCGCCAGGTCCGAGCGTTTAAAATTGATAAAGCAAAAAAGGAATTAGGATATAAGCCCCGTATTGGTATTGATGACGGATTAAGAAGGACGGGAGAATGGTATCGCAAAAAAGGTTATCTATGAGCCGGAAGTGTGTTGATCGCGGCGACTCTAAGAAGCTGTTTTAAAAACTACTGCGCTTGCCATAGCGGCGTTGCGCGCTGGTTCCAT
>JBAPTW010000306.1:0-3025 GCA_049282355.1 Gammaproteobacteria bacterium
ATGTGGGTCGGCGAACCTGGGTAAGGAGGTGTGGGTGACGCCGCTCGGGTAGCCATCTGAGGACCCATGCGCGCCCTCGCAGAACGCCGGTTGCAAGGCGGCGCAGAAACCATGGCGGTGCGGGAAAACCCATCGCTTGCCGTAGCGGCGCGTCCATCAGTGCGTGCACCACGGGCCTTGCGAGCGGAAACAGGCCCTTTGGCAGGTAAAAGCTGAGCAGCAGGTCGCGGGTAATCGCACCGATGACGCGATTGGACGGCGCGTACCGGAAGTGCTCGCGTTCGTAGTCCAGGTTATAACGCTCGAATTGGTCGAAGTGCGCCGGGATGTCCCTAATGTGCATTCGCCGCCCGAGCGCACAATAGTAGTTGAAAAAGGCAAGCTTTTCGGACGGCGTCAGACGTCGCCACCCGAAACGCTCTATCCAACGAATAGGTTCATAGATGAACGTCGAAAGCACATACAGGAAATCGGCATTGGCGATCGGGAAGCGGCCGTGCATGGCGTTCAAGCGCCTCAGCGCCGCCTGTCCGCGCCGGCTGTCAAACCCATTCTCCAGGATCTCGGCGAGAATCAGTTCCGTGTCGTCGTAGCGTTTACGCGCCCGCCTGATGAATTCCCCTGTCTTTTGCAGAAGTCCTGAAATGGCAGGCACCGCATAGGTGCGAAACAGCGCGAATTCGAGTGCTCGCTCGATGTCCCACGGAAAGGCGTACGCCGTCAACAGGAAGACGATTTGCCGATAGTCGCGCTCTGGGTCGAGCGCTTCGATCTGGTGGGTGAGTCGGCCTCGCAAGGTAATGCTCCCGGAGTGGTATTGAGTGCCCGCGTGCGCCGTCGCTGCCATCTCACCTGCCTTGGACGCGTCGGCATCCAAAACGTTAACCGACGTGCGGCGGCATGCCAGAACGCCCCGTCCGGCACCTGGCCGGAAAACGAACGACTTCATTGACGGGCGTGTGAGCGAAGCGCTCGGCAGACGGTCATCCAGCCACCACACGCCGCCGCTCGGGCCCATTCCCAGCCGCTTACCGCGACCCTGAGTGTCCTGAGGAGCGGGGTCGCGGTGGTGTTTTATTTCAGACCGAAAACAGCCACGGCGCTATTCATGATGACCGACAGGCCTACAGCCATGATCGCCAGCGGCACCATGGCTAATATTGACGTCAAAGCTTTCTTGGCTGCCCCCCATGTGCGTTGTCGGGCGATTAGAATCCACCCGAACGGAGCGAGCCCCATCAGCACAAACCAGCCCACGAAGTTGAGCAGCGGAATGCCATAGTAGACGTTCGCCTCTTTTAGCCAGATCCAGTAGCCAGCCGCGACGGCCACGGGATCGATGAAGAGATCAAAAGACAGCGCAACGATCGCGGTCAGCAATGGGACCTGCCAAAGATAGCGGCGTTGTGTCAGCATGTCCTCACCGCCACGGCAGAGGATCCCTTCGGCAATCAGTAGCGACAGCCCACCCATTGCGATCCAGCCGAAGAAGATGTAGGTGAAAACCCAAAGCCGGGATTGGCCGGGATACACATAGTTTTCGGAGCCGAAGGAGGAGAGAAAATCCAGGATGGCGCAAAAGCCCCCGGAGAGGATGGCGAAGCTGATGGCATCGGCGGCCCCGAAGCGCCAGATTAAATAGGCGAGCACGACCGCGGCGAAAGTCACGCCAGAGGTCATCAACCACTCGAAGCTCGGTATCACGGCCGCGCCTTCCCGGTGCGCCACACGTAGAGCACGATCGCCGGCAGCGTGAACAGAGCAAGGTACAGCAATTCGCTGGCGCCAGCAGCAACCGCTGTGGCCGCCCACCCCACCACATGCACCCCATAGAGCGCCACTGGGATCCAACGGCCCCACGCCGTGTCCCGTTTGAGGACGTGTTCGGGAAAGTCTGAAGCAACCCTCATTGATGCCTCGTTACCCATTCGGTCCCTGAGCTGTCTGGCGGGCGTTCACAATTGGACCTTGGATGCTATTACCCATCAGCTGACACGCGGTTGTGTTGTCGGCCCACGGCCGATCCCAACGGGCGTTTCCTGGCTGTGTTCAGTCTACATGTTGATGGCCTTGCGGCATAAGGCTTTGCGGTGGCTTCCCTCGATTCTCTGGGGCGCATAAGACAAGGCTTGGAGCTTCTGCAGCAACACAAAGTCTGAACATAGCCCGTTTCCTGGACTTCAACTGGCGCGAAATGCTGTGGAGTGCATCGATTGTCTTTAAAGCCCAGGAATGGCCATCGGGCCGAAAATCACGCGCTATCAGCACGGGCTGTTGTAGGATAGGCGGAGCAAGACTCAAGCAAGCCCGGCGGTTAGCTCCCCGACACCACGTAGGCTGGTTAGCCTGGAGCGACTCACGGGAGTAGCATGCCATTATCTGTTCGCATCTGTGAAGCATGAAGCTACGCCTTGACGGCGTCTCGGCGCCTGTTGCTGGCGACGGACCAGGTCCGTCTCGACGCAAAACAAGCCAACCGGAAGGACAAGAGGTTCGATGCCCCTTGACGTTTTGCACTGTGAGTGCAAATAGCCACTGACAGCGTTTTCGACGGAGCGCGATGGCGTGTCGTTCTTCATCCGGTGCTGCGCGAGATAAGAACGCAGTGCCTGGGTGTTTGCCTGCGGCGCCACCGGCGAACAACGATCGTTGCCCACGCACTGTTCTCTTTACCGTAAGTTGCTTGTGAACGTCATCTTCGCGTTCAAATGGGTAACCGCGCCGAGGTGGTTCGTCCTAACATGAGCATAAAGGGGATAAAAAAGGGCTGTGACAAGGGCCAAGCAACGGAAGGGGCCGATTAACGGCAAGGGGCCTAGCCACAAAGGGCTGCACAAGGGCTCCCAAACGGCTTCCCGCGTTCCTGCGGTGCCTTCGTTGTCCGCGCTCCAGAGCTCCGGGACTTCTGCCGCTCTCTTGAACGATTATTTGCGTCAAGCTCGCGCACCGCTGGCCGAAAACGAGGGTGCATGCGCTTTTGGACGAGACGCTCTTCTGATACCCCACCGGTGGCGGGCACCTTGCC
>JBAPTW010000307.1:0-20082 GCA_049282355.1 Gammaproteobacteria bacterium
GATGACCCGCATTTTCCTGCACCCCTTGGCGGGAGTGCTCTCCGCCTACGGCATGGGGCTCGCCGACACGCGGGTGCTGCACACCCGCACCGTAGAGCGTTCGCTTGCGGATGCCTGGCAAGAGCTCGAGCCATTGTTTATGGCGTTGGAAGCAAAAGGGCGAAAACAGCTCAAACGTCAGGGCATCACTGAAAGCAGAATGCGCCCCCTTCACAGAGTGCATCTAAAATATGCGGGCACGGACACATCCCTGATCATCGATTTTGCGGAAAGGAAAACGGTCGAGGAACGTTTTGCGCAGGCCTATAAAAGCCGATTCGGCTTCGTGATGGAGGGAAAGCCGTTGGTGATCGAGGCCGCGTCTGTGGAAGTTGTCGGCCGTACCGAGGCCATGGAAGAACCCAACTTCAATGCGCCGACAGTTGCCGTGTCGTCACCAGCGGGCAGCATCAGGATGTATTCCCGGGGTAAGTTCCACGAGACGCCGCTTTACGTGCGCGACGATCTACCTCCTTCGGCTCGCATTGTGGGTCCAGCGCTCATTGTGGAGGCAACGGCCACGACCGTGGTGGAGCCTGACTGGCAAGCGGAGATTAATGCCCACAAGCATCTCATTCTTACCCGAATCAGCGCTCCCGCGAAGACAGACGTGGGAACCGCCGCGGATCCGGTGCTGCTCGAGCTATTCAATAAGCGTTTTATGTCGATCGCCGATGAGATGGGTTATGCCCTTCAGAACACCGCTTACTCGGTGAACATCAAGGAGCGTCTGGATTTTTCCTGTGGCGTTTTCGACAAACACGGTGACCTCATCGCCAACGCCCAACATATCCCGGTTCATCTAGGCTCCATGGGTGAAGCCGTCAAAGGGCTCATCGCCTCTGTCGAAGGCACACCCAAAGCGGGGGATGTCTACCTGCTGAATTCCCCTTTTCACGGCGGCACGCATCTTCCCGACATCACGGTGATCACGCCTGTGTTCAAGCGCCCGACCGAAGATCTGCTCTTCTATGTCGCTTCACGCGCCCACCACTCCGATATTGGCGGTACCACGCCAAGTTCCATGCCGGCCCACAGTCGCACGCTGGACGAAGAAGGGGTATGGACCTCAGGCATGAAGCTCGTGGAAGGTGGGCGCTTGCAGGAGCAGGCGGTTCTGGAGTGGCTACAGCGGGGACCTTACCCCGCCCGCAACCCAGGGCAAAATGTTGCCGATCTTCGAGCCCAGATCGCCGCCAACGAGAAAGGCGTGCAGGGCTTGTATCGGCTGGTGGAGCAGTACTCCCTGGCAACGGTCACTGCCTATATGCAGCACGTCAAGGACAACGCCGAGCAGGCCGTTCGAAATATTCTGGCCGTGCTCAAGGACGGCCGCTTCACCTATGCGCTCGACGATGGCCATGAAATCCGCGTCAACGTTTCGGTGGACCGCGCGCAACAGCGCGCCCGTATCGATTTCACGGGGACCTCGATGCAGCACGCCGGCAACTTCAACGCGCCGCGTCCGGTCTGCGTGGCGGCGGTGTTGTACGTCTTTCGCACGCTGATCCCGCAGGACATTCCACTGAATGCAGGTTGTCTGAAACCGCTTGAGATCGTCATCCCGGAAAATTCGATGTTAAATCCCCGTTATCCCGCCGCCGTTGTGGCCGGTAACGTGGAAACCTCCCAGTACATCGTAGACGCCCTTTACGGCGCCCTGGGCGTGCTCGCGGGGTCACAGGGAACGATGAATAATTTCAGCTTCGGTAATGAGCGCTGGCAGTACTATGAGACCATCTGCGGCGGCTCCGGTGCCGGTCCCGAGTTTGCTGGCACCGATGCCGTACACACTCACATGACCAACTCCCGCATTACCGATCCCGAGGTGCTCGAATGGCGCTACCCGGTGAGACTGGAACGCTTTTCCATTCGCAGAGGCAGCGGCGGCGAGGGACGCCATTGCGGAGGAAACGGTGTGGTACGAAGTATCCGTTTCTTGACTCCGATGACAGCAACTATTCTCTCCAGCCACCGCCACATGCCTCCCTTCGGGCTTGCAGGCGGTCAACCCGGAGCTTGCGGTCGCAATTACGTGAAACGGCTCGACGGGAGCGTTGAGATGCTCGAAGGCTGTGCCGAAGTGGAGATGGCCGCGGGCGATCTGTTCGTCATCGAAACCCCAGGCGGAGGCGGTTACGGATAGCCCAGGTGCATTCCCCAGCCGGCGCGCAATGCGCTATGACAAGCGACGCAAGCCGTAAAACATCCTGTTAAGGCGCGTCAGGAGAAACGAGCGACTCATGAACCGACAGGTGCAAAACATCGAGATGTTCCAACGTTTCCTGCATTCGCAGGTGGCAGGAAGCTTGGTATTGCTCGTGTCCACCTCTATCGCCCTCGGCTGGGCCAACTCTCAATGGGGACAGCTCTATTACGATCTCTCACACACCTATGTCGGTGTGAGCTTCGGCGAGGCTAGCTTCAAGCTCACCCTTTCCCACTGGATCAAAGATGGCCTGATGGCGATTTTCTTTTTCGTCGTCGGGCTCGAAATCAAGCGCGAGATAGTAGTCGGCGAGCTCTCCTCCCTGGACAAAGCGCTACTGCCAGTAGGCGCTGCTTTGGGTGGCGCAGCGGTCCCGGCGCTGCTCTATGCATGGCTCAATGCCAGCGGACCGGGCGCGCCCGGTTGGGGCATTCCGATGGCCACCGACATCGCCTTTGCCCTTGGTGTACTTTCCCTTTTCGGCCGCCGAGTACCGATCAGTTTAAAAGTCTTTCTCACCGCTTTGGCAATCGCTGACGACTTGTTCGCGGTCTTCGTGATCGCCGTCTTTTACACCCCTCAGTTAAACGTATACACGCTACTGTTCAGCGTCGTACCTTTAGCCCTGATGGTATTGGCCAATCGCAGCGGTATTCGCGCGACCTGGGTCTATACGGTGCTCGCGATCGCGGTGTGGGTCGATGTATTGGGATCCGGCGTGCACGCCACTATCGCCGGCATTCTCGTGGCGCTCGTCATTCCTGTTCGCCCGGCCATCGAGCCCCGTGAGTTCGTACGCCTTTCCCGTGCGGCGCTCAACGATCTCCGTAAGGCCGATCAGTCCCTAGAGGCACTGATACACGACAAAGAGCGACGCGATCAGATCTCCCGTATAGCCCTGCTGGCGGAAGATGCTATTCCCCCGGGTATTGCCCTGGAGAATCGCCTACACCCTGTGCAATCCTTTCTAATCTTGCCGTTGTTTGCCTTATTCAGTGCGGGCGTCGCATTCAGCCCCGAAAACCTACAGGGGTTTCCGACACCCGTAAGCCTGGGCGTCATCATCGGATTGGTTGTTGGCAAACCGATAGGCGTAGTGCTTGCTGGGTGGTTGATCATCCGGCTCTTTGGCAACGAGGAGATCGGTATTAATCTGGGACAACTGCTTGGCGCCGGATGCCTTGCCGGCATTGGCTTTACCATGTCCATATTCATTAGCGAGCTCGCCTTCGTCAACGATGCATTGATCGATCAGGCCAAGGTCGGGATCCTGGCAGGGTCACTTTTTTCCGGTATTCTGGGGGCAGCCATCTTGAGCATTACTCTGCCCAAAGCAACTGGTCAAAAATAGTAGGGGGGACTCCGAGCTAGGGCAAAAACCGGACCTCTTTCCGAGGAGAATACGCATGAAAACATTTGAGCGAACGCGGGATGTACTGGATCATGCCCGATCATTCCATCATCAAGTCGGCGAGCTCTATCAGCGGCTGGAGAATAGGGCGGAGAAAGAACGCGTACAGATGCTGCTCGACTATTTGCGAAGGCATGAAAGGCATCTCGAGGAGAGTCTCGCCGATTACGAAGAGGATGCCTCCAAACGGATTCTCGATACTTGGTTTCAGTATACACTGGAAGAAGACCCGTCTAATTTGCTCTCAGAAGTAGAGATCAAGGCAGACATGGCCGTCAACGACGTGGTTCGATTGGCGCTGCGTCTAGATGATTATCTCATCGACCTCTACAGGAGCATGGCCGATAACACTGACATTCCCGAGGTCAAAGAGATCTTCACTAACCTTTTAGAGCTTGAGCAACAAGACGAGCATCAGCTAGCCCGAAATGCCTTGAGACTCGACGAGATGTAAAAAGCTGTCTTAAAAAACGTCGCCCATGCCAGAGTTGCAAGACGCACGGTGGCGAACAATCGCCGTGCACAAGCGAGTACATGAGGAGTGCGAGCCACCCGCGCATGGCCAGGATGCCCCGACGCCGCCTGGGGCTACTGCGAGATGATCAGGTGGGCCAACAACCATTCGCCTCGCTGATGAGTAATCGGCAGGTAGATGACAGAATCATCGCCAAGGCGACCGGCATGTCATCTAGAGAGTACGTCCATACACTGCGGCTCAAGGAGTCCAAGCATGTACTTGAGACCACCGACCTTCCCATCGACGCTGTAGGCCCACGACGTGGGGTATGAAGATGCCAGTTTTTTCGGAAGGCTATTTCGCCGCAAGGTAGGATTAACGCCTGCACAGTACCGAAAAACGTTTCGGCGGGTTGCGCAAGGCCAAAGAAAAGACGCCCAAAGCATTGATCTCGCTCATGGCGGCTTCCTTACCATAGTGCTAGGCTGCCCATGGGCCTGGCACAGTGCGTGAGGGTCTGAGAGAGGAATTAACAAACTGTGGCCTAAGTTGAGCTGGTCTGGAGGTAAGCTCTCCTCACGACTTGTGTTAGGTCCACCTCATGGACCCAGCACCGCGCAGCATGGAGGTTAAGAACTGCCAGGATAGGCAACACTGCAATGTTCTTACAGCGCGTGTTGGGTCCGCCTAGCCTCATATCATTGGCAGCAGCCTGGCCTAGCGGGCTATACCTCTGCCCATATAACACACACGTTTCTTAAGTTTAGTCGCCGGTTGTAGAGCCGCGATCGGCGAGCATACGCGAAGTGCTCCCATAGCCTGGATCGCTGTCACCGCTGACTCGGGCACGCAAGGTGCCGCCGTCGGTGTCCTTCGCCAACAGGCGAATGTCGAAGCATCCGGTCTTGCGCTGCTTTGCCGAAGGGCCTTCTCCAGGTTTTAGCAAGAAAAAGCGACTTAGGATAGTACGGCTCGGGCCTTTGCTGGTAGCCACCATGAGCAGGCCCAAGCCGGCACTGAGCGCCACAGCGATGGCACAGCCTACTGGACCGGGACCCGTCATAGCGGCTTTGCGCAGCGCGATACCAATATTCGCGCCACTTGTCAGCGTACTAGGAAACGTCACTGTTTGCTGGTGCCAATATATCCTTGAGTAGAGTCTCCCGAATATCGAGCTCTGCTGCCGCGCGTCTGGCAACGCTTTGGCCGAGCCAGCTTGGTTGATGGGCGTCAGAACTAATAACATACTGAAATCGACTTTTGTGCGGACCGTAGAATGCCAACCAATCAGTCTGCCAAATGTAGCGGTTGTTTATTTCCACCAAGCACTCGCGCGGCACGCGATAAAGGTCCGTATGAAGAGCGTTAGGATGAGCAATGATAATAGGCTTGTTTGTCGCTAATAACTTTTCAACTGCTTGGTAATCCGCCGCTCGGTCGTAGCAATGATAGATATAGTAGTCAAAATAGAGGTCGGTAGCATGACCTACGGAAGGTGCCCCGTCGACTTCGGTTCCAATCAGCACATTTAGCGAGCGAAGCCTAGCGACGTAGCGATCGTAGGCGTTGTCTGCAAAATGTTCAAAATGATCACTGATACCAAGCACCGTTGCATGCTTCACCCTTGCAATCAACTCTGGCGTCTGCTCGGGCACGACAGAGCTATCATATTGAGAGAAGATGGTATGAATGTGGAGATCCTGAGGATATCTACAATCATTCATGGATGCCTTCCTTATTCGGCCAATGTGAAATCAGAAAGATGCCGTCTCGCATCGACGCTGCGTCTGTTTACTCGCTTACTCGCTGCTTTAAAAGCCACTGCGCTTTCATTTTCATAGCGTATTGTGCGGTTGCTCACTGCCGCGCGCTTTGCTCTGGCGGCGTTCGCGACGTCTTTATAACAGTTTGTTAGGCGCAACCATCACCATAGACTCATAACAGTAGAAAATTAAGTAAGTATGTATTAATATTCTAATACTGTAACATCATTGTATAACCAACAAAAAATCATAGGAGGGCGCATGACTACCCTTCAAAAAGTAGGTGCGCGACGCCGGCGTGCGTCGAAACAAGAACTAGTGACACATATGTTTACGATCAATATAGCTCCTGAGGACGCCTATGGTACTGTGCGTATCGTTGGCCGTCCCAGCCGCAAGGGCGCAGGCGCCTTTGTAAATATCCCTATATCGCAAGGTTTAAGGCATCAGCTCGGAAAGCGCATCGTTGGCTCTCTAGCGATGGGTACCAGCGCATTGCTACAGTGGGCCCTTCAGGAACTGGAGCGGCAGGGGGTCTCTATTGAGGCACAAGCCGTCTATCAGGAGGAACGCTAACAAACCGCTCGCTGAGAACTAAGAACTGATGATCGGTTGGCTCTTCCTTGGGAGACCGCAGGCATTGTCAATCGGGGATTGCCGCAATTGCGTAGTTTCAATGCCTGTATAAGGTGTTCCTTAGAAGGAGCCCGCTGCTCTCAAGGGAGCGGGTAAGGTGCTACACGAGTGAAGCGCAAAGCATCGAAGCCTTGGAAACAAGCAGTACCACCCATGTAATCTTCCACAACATCACTACGACTAAGGAGACGGTCGATGGGCAAACAAAGTTATTTGCTCGGCATGATTTTTTTTGTCGGGGCCGGAACCCTGCCTTGGGGTGAGTCTCTGGCTGGGGCTGCAGACGACAAGCTCCCAAGAGGCGTGGCGATTATTCAGGGCTGCGGCGACAAGGAGATAGCGGGCACTGCCGTGCTGCACGAACTACCCTCGGATGAGGGTATTAAACTGGTGAAGGTAGAAATGATGGTGTATGGGCTCTCGGACGGCAAGCATGCCGTCCATATCCATGAGACAGGAACTTGCGAACCCTGCAGTGCCGCGAAGGGCCATTACGATCCGGGCCCCTTTGGGAAAACTACGCCCGATGCGCCGGATTTCAACCATCCGTTTCACATGGGTGACCTCATCAATATTGAAGTTAATAACGGCCTGGGTATCATGAAGACGGTGACTAACCGCGTGACTCTGTCACCTGGGCGGCTCAGCATTTTCGATGAGGACGGGAGCGCCTTTATCATTCATACGCAGGAAGACACCTACTGTGACCACGAAAACGAGCTCAACAAAGGCTGTGCCGGCGGTGACCGTGACGCCTGCGGTCTCATACGTTCCATCCAATGAGCCGCTCAGAGGATGTTTAAAACAGCTTTTCAGGGCGCCCCGAAAAAGGGGGGCCTTTTTATGTCCTTTGAAACCGCGAACAACGCAGTCCTTCTCACCGGATTCGATGATGGCCGCGAGACGGGGCGAGCGGCAGACCGATTAGTAACCGCATATGAGATAACTATCCCGCACCACTTTCAAGTCCCTTCTTGCAGCGAAGCGAGAATAATTCCAGAGAAATTTTGCAAGAAATGCATGGTGATAGGTGCGATGAGGTTCTTACGCCACATATAAACGAGGCCCAAAATCACCCCCAAAAACCCGGCGGCCAAAATACTCCCGGCTCCTTGATAACCATGGCCCACGGAGAAAATGATGGCAGCAAGGAACAGAGCGACCCCAGGGCGGCCGAGCAAGGCGGTGAACCTGAATATCAAATAACCCCGAAAAATCACCTCCTCTGAGATGGCCACGACTATCAAGAAAACCAGGGCCAGGGCCATTTGCAGAAACCCGTTTGGAATGAGGTAAGCGGGGGGCATTTCCGATAACGGCAATCCAGCAGAGCGAAGTAAAGTTTCCAACAAACCGACCCCGACGACCATGGGGAAAAAAAGAGCTGTCCCTAGAACGATCTCCATGCTGCCTCGCCCAGGAGCCCATCCGATGCAATTCAACGGTTCATGGTTTCGCCAGAGAAAATAGAAGATAAGCAGTACCAGCGCCACGTCTTGGAAAATACTGACCATAGCCACTCTGGAGAAGGTCAAAGAGCCCTCGACAGCCGTAAACGACGAAAGAACGATTGAGGGTCCGATCAGTAAAAGGAAGATGCCCACCTCAACCAACTGCATCTTCTTCGAAGGGTGGTGGTCACCCGGCGCTAAACATTCCTTATCCATCAGCAACATCCATCAACAACGCGATGCCGCATGGAGGAGAACGCATTATTACGCAATAGCCGGCCAACTTTACCTGAGAGGATGCCTTAAAACCTGCTGCGGTTGCCACAGCGGCGTTGCGGACTGGCTCGGGGATCAACTTGCCTTCACCACCAGCACAGCACAAGGCGTTTCATTGAGAATGCGCTCGGAGGTGCTGCCCAGCAATACCCGTTCTAGGCCGGTACGACCAATGGCTACCGGTAACAATGAGGTCCGCATTTTTTCCTACCGGAAGATTCTGGTAATCGGCATAGAAGATATCAAGGTAACGGTAATAGCGGAGCACAAAGACCCGAAATCTTCTGCACCTGTCGCCGAGCGATTTTATATCATAGTTTATTCTTATTTCAGAATATACCGGTATTCTGATGTTTAGATTTCTCTTTCCGGTTTACATTTTCGTTTTGCGAGGTCCGGCAAGACGCAATTTTCCCATCGTGTCCCTCCGAGCCTCTCGGCTCGGCTCCGAACTCGCTGCGCACCCGCGTAACAGTCGTCTCTCTTGAGTCTTGGGCGTACCACAACCGCTATACGTGCCCGCTTGCCCTGCGAACGCGCCACACGGCTTTATAACTCTCGGGCATAAGAATATGCCTATTAATTCCTTCCGCAATCACCGCCTGCGTGTTTATTCTAATCTTTAGTGTGTTACTCGGTTTTTTTATGGGCTCGAATTAGCCCAACCCCTAAAGGGTGAATTCGGGCCAGGTGACTGCCATGTACCGCTACGATGATCACGACCACCGCCTCGTTCGGCAGCGCGTAGCCCAGTTCCGCGACCAGGTGCACCGTTACCTTGCGGGGCAGCTGAGCGAGGATCAGTTTCGTCAGCTGCGCTTGCGTAACGGCCTGTACTTGGAACGCCATGCCCACATGCTGCGAATTGCAATCCCTTACGGCCTGCTCTCATCACGGCAGGTACGCATGCTGGCCTTCATCGCCCGCCACTACGACCGGGGCTACGGGCACTTCACGACCCGCCAGAACATTCAATTCAACTGGCCAAAGCTCCAAGATGTGCCGGACATTCTGGAGCACCTGGCCAGCGTGGAGATGCACGCCATCCAGACCAGTGGCAACGTAATCCGCAACATCACCACCGATCATCTCGCAGGAATTGCCTGCGACGAGCTGGAGGATCCGCGGCCATACTGTGAAATCCTGCGCCAGTGGTCGACCCTGCATCCCGAGTTCTCCTGGTTGCCACGAAAGTTCAAGGTTGCCATCGTCGGCGCAACAGCAGACCGAGCGGCGACCCGATTGCACGATATCGGTTTTCGCCTCATCAACCACCGGCGCGATGAGACCGGCTTTCAGGTGCTGGTGGGCGGCGGCATGGGGCGCACCCCGGTGCTCGGCAAGGTCATTCGGGAATTTCTGCCAAAAGAACACCTACTTTCCTACACCGAAGCGATACTGCGCACCTACAACCTGCTCGGTCGCCGGGACAACCTGAACAAGGCGCGCATCAAAATCTTGGTCAACAGTCTTGGCATCGAAGAGTTCCAACGTCTCGTGGAGGCCGAATGGTCTCGCATTCGAGACACGTCGCTGCGCCTGCATACTGAGGAAATTCGCCGCATGCAGGTCTATTTTGCCTCGCCAGCCTACTCACGCCGCGCTGCCGAGGACACGAGCTTCGCCCAGTGGCAACTGGCCGACTCACTCTTTGCTCGATGGGCGCAGCACAATACCCACGCCCATAAAGTCCCTGGCTACCGGATCGTGTTCATTTCCTTGAAAGCACCGGGAGTGGCGCCCGGAGATGCGACTGACCAGCAGTTGGAGACGATCGCCGATCTCGCTGATCGCTATAGCTTTGGAAGCATCCGCATTAGCCATCGGCAGGATCTGGTGCTCGCAGACGTACAGCAAGCAGAGCTTTTCAAGCTCTGGCAGCAACTCAAGCGCGCCAACTTGGCCACCCCCAACATCGACACACTGACCGACGTCATCTGCTGTCCCGGCCTCGATTACTGTTCCCTGGCCAATGCCGGTTCTATCGCCATCGCCCATCAGATTAATGAGCAGTTTAAGGATCTCGGCGAGATCTACGCTCTGGGCGCGATCACCGTGAACTTATCGGGTTGCATGAACGCCTGTGGACATCACCACGTCGGCAACGTCGGCATCCTCGGTGTCGAAAAAAATGGTGAAGAGTGGTACCAGCTTACTTTAGGCGGTTGCTCCGGCAATGCGGCATCGCTTGGGGAGCGCCTAGGGCCTGCACTGGAAAAAACCCAGGTTGCGATGGGAATCAGAAAGATTTTGGAAGTGTATCTAAACCATCGGCGTGCCGGTGAGCGGTTCATCGACGCTTATCGACGCCTCGGCATTGCGCCGTTTAAGGAGCAGGTTTATGCAGATCATTCGCAATCGCGCCGTCGTCAGCGATCATTGGCGGCATCTGCCTGACGCTGCCGCTGTGAGTGTCACCGGCAGCGACGAAGGCATCATCGTGTCCCTTCCTCGCTGGCAAAGGGATCGGCAAGCGCTGCTCACGTGCGGAACCGACTTGGGCGTGCGGCTAAGCACCGCCGACGGCTTGGAGCCGATCGCACCGGATCTCGGCTGCTTCAAGGTGATCGCTTTGGAGTTCGGGGTCTTTACCGACGGGCGGGGCTACTCTCAAGCCCGGTTACTGCGACAACGGTACGGCTATAGTGGCGAAATTCGAGCGCGGGGAGATTTCCTGCAGGACCAGGTCGCCTTCCTGGAGCGTTGCGGCGTCAACGCCTTCGAAATTCCCGCTGACCAGAACATTGGACAGACACTCAAAGCTTTTGCCGAAATTTCCATTACTTATCAGCCTGCTGCCGATACGGAGGAGCTTATCTTCCACCGCCGGCGGGGGGCGGTTGCAAATTTGGAGGCTTGATGATGTCGATTCCCGACAGCACGATCGACCGGCTCGCCATCGAATTGGCCAACTCGAGCCCGGAACAAATTCTTCGTTACGCCCTTGAGCATTTTGATCGGATTGGCATCTCCTTTAGCGGTGCAGAAGACGTGGTGCTCGTGGACATGGCCGTAGGCATTCGCGAAGACGTACAAGTTTTCTGCCTAGACACGGGTCGGCTCCACCCTGAGACCTACCGCTTCTTCGAGGAGGTGCGCGATCGCTATGCGGTGAACCTCGAATTGCTCTCTCCTGACTCTGCCGCTACGCAAGCGCTCGTTCGTGAGAAAGGGCTTTATAGCTTCTATCGAGACGGCCACAAGGAATGCTGCGCCATTCGCAAGGTGGAGCCGCTGCGCCGTAAGCTCCGCGATCTCGATGCTTGGGTCACGGGGCAACGCAAAGATCAAAGCCTCGACACCAGAGCCAGTTTGGCGGTAGTGCAGCGCGACGGTGCATTTTCATCTCCGAGGCACACGTTGGTAAAGTTTAACCCATTGGCCAACTGGAGCTCGGCGGACGTTTGGGCCTACATCCGCGACAACGATGTACCATTCAACGCCCTGCATCTCAAAGGTTTTGTCAGCATCGGTTGTGAACCTTGCACTCGAGCAGTGCTCCCCAACCAGCATGAGCGGGAAGGACGATGGTGGTGGGAGACGGCGATGGAGAAGGAGTGTGGTCTACACGCAGAAAATGCCGAAGCGACACGCATCGCCTTGGAAGAGGAAGCGCAATGAGCTACATCACGCTGATAAAAAAGGTCAAGTTTGATGGCACCTTATGCTCGAAATGTGCCGATGTATGGCGTCGCTTAGAACAGGACGGCCTCCTGCAGGCCATTGACCGCATCGTCATCGCCGATGAGCGGGATCCGGCAAGCGAGGGAATGGTGCTCGCGAGGCGGCATGCGGTCAACCGCGCGCCTTTTTTCATCGTCGAGGAGGCGGGGCAGCGTGCCCGAGTTTACACAGTTTATCTTGCTTTCCTCAAAGAGGTGCTGCGCAAACGCATAGATGCACGCGACGAATTGGCCGAGCTTATCGAGCACCATCCCGACCTTGATTTCATTTGATCGTGATCGGCCATTTTAAAAAGTGCTTCCAAGCGTTTCTAATCTTCAGGAACTTCAAAATCGGCGAGCAGATTTTCGACACCGCCCTTGGTCTTGATTCCAACAATCTGCTCTACCACATTCTGGGACAAGTGCGGGGCAAATAGCTCAATGAAATCGAACATGTAACGACGCAGCACGAGACCGCGGCGAAACCCTATCTTAGTGACGCTGGACGCGAACAGATGACGGGCATCCAGGACGCAAAGATCAGCATCGGCACGCATGTCATAGGCCATTTTGGCAATGATGCCCACACCGAGACCGACGCGAACATAAGTCTTGACGACATCTGCGTCCGTTGCCGTGAACACCACATTCGGCGTCAGCCCGCGGCTGCGAAAGGCTAGGTCAAGCTGAGAACGACCCGTAAAACCGAAAACGTATGTCAGCAGAGGGTAGTCGGCGACGGCTTCCAAAGTGAGCGGGCTCTCTTCACGCAACGGATGATCACAGGGTGTCACGACCGCTCGATTCCAGCGTTGACAAGGCATCATGATGAGGTTGTCAGGATGATTTACCTGTTCCGTCAGAATAGCCAAGTCTACGGTTCCGTCGCCGGCCATTTCGAGGATGTGTGTGGGATTGCCTTGGTGCATGTGTAATACGACACGCGGATAACGTCGGATAAAGGTATGAATGACGCGTGGCAAGGCGTACCGCGCCTGAGTATGGGTGGTCGCGATCGACAAGCTGCCGGCACGCGGATCGCCCGCATCGCGGGCAGCCTGTCGAATACCGTCTATTTCGATGAGCGCTCGGTTCGCCATCTTGATAATCGCCTCGCCCGCAGGCGTTACACGACTCAGATGCTTACCGGAGCGCTCAAAAATCTCCACGCCGAGCTCATGTTCCAACAGGCGTATCTGCTTGCTGATCCCCGGTTGGGAAGTGTAGAGACGCGCAGCAGCCGCCGTAACATTGAGGCGATGTCGCACGATTTCGATGAGATAGCGCAGTTGCCTAAGATTCATGCGAGGCGCCAGGGTGTAGAGGGACCAGTATCGATGCCGGGTCAATTGTTCAGGGTTTCGAACGGCCTGGCGAAAAAAGCTGGATCAGACTCACCGACGGAGGGTCAGAACCAACCGCACCAAGCTTGACTCTCACTGACAAGGTGTTCAAATCGCTTGTTCCGAGGGTGGTCACATTCTTGCTTGGTGCCAACCGCACACCCCCTATAGAGCGACAGGAGCAATGCAGCCATGCTGGATTTGACACTCACGACTGCCGGATTTCTTGTGGGTCTCCTAGTCGGTTTCACGGGCGTTGGCGGCGGCGCTTTGATGACGCCTTTCCTAATTTTCTACGGCCTTGCTCCGGCCGTGGCGGTGGGCACGGATCTCGTTTATGCCGCCATCACGAAAACGGGCGGCCTCGTGCTGCACCATCGTAGGGGAACCGTTCACTGGCGCATCGTCGGGCTATTGGCTTTGGGTAGTCTTCCGGCTGCCGCGCTGTCCATCACTCTCCTTCGCCATCTCGCCGCAAGCGGCGTCAATTATGAGTCTCTGATCACCTCAACCCTCGGTGTCAGCCTCATCCTGACATCGTTGTTCCTATTGTTTAGAAGCACGAAAAACGGCGTCGGGCCTCTACTTGCATCGCATCAAGCAAAAATTCCTTGCCGAGTGGGTATCTGCACCGTGGTCGGTGGCGCTTTGCTCGGTGTGCTGGTGACCTTATCTTCGGTCGGCGCAGGCGCCCTCGGCGCGGCAATACTCATGCTGCTCTATCCGCGCCTGCGCGCGGTTAATGTGGTCGGTATCGATATAGCTCATGCGGCTCTATTGACGACCGCTTCCGGATTCGGCCACTTGCAGCTCGGTACCGTGGACTTCACCTTGCTTTGGCATTTGCTGCTCGGCTCAATACCGGGGATCGCGCTTGGCACGCGACTCGGCATTAAGCTGCCGGAATTATTCGTGCGACGGGCGCTTGGCGCACTATTATTATCCGTTGGAGTTAGTTTCTCAATTTAAAAGCTGCGAGCGAAACCCATGCTCGCCGCCGAACGGATTTGAGTCAGGTACAGCACTGCTTTACTATCGATGCCATTTTCTGTTTACGGTGCTATTGTTGTTGCAGTATCGTCATACTAACAGATACATATAAAGGACGTTTTGAAAATATTGCCAGTGCCAATAGAGAGTCAAGGTGCACGGTGGTAACAACAAAATTTTCTAGAACGATTTTCAACAGCGGCAAGCTAGCCCCAAAGGGTCAAGTGACACCGATAGGTACCAGCAAATACAGGGGAATTTTCAGCCGCCGCGCAAACACCGCAATGGCAAGCAGAGTAATTTATTAAGCGGCTTTTTAGAGCGCTATCTTTCATACGGATTTTTACTTGAGAGGATTTGCCATGCCGACAGATGCTTTTCGCCGGCTTGCTCTTGGATTAGCTATCGTCCTCCTGAGTTTTTGGGGAGGTATTTTAATCGTTGCACCGGCAGCAATTGCACCTATGTTCAGCAATGAGCCGGTGAATCATGCCTTTGCTGGAATGATGGGTGCTGCCCTGCTAGGCCTTGCCTTCATATCACTGGCCAACATAACCCGGTGGATGAGTGCGTCCAGGGCATTGGGTATCGCAATGGCATTTCTTGTCGCTGAAGCTACCTATCTCATGCTGGGAGCCGGTGCAATGCTGGTGACATTAGTCACTACCTTGAGCTTAACTACGGCAGCGGCAGTGACATTCTTCCTGCTCATTTGATATTGAGGACCTTGTCGGCTTGATGCGACCTGACGCCTTGGCACACACACGAGGTCTGTTGAGCGACGCAAACGTGCTGTGGTCATTAGGCGCGCTATCAGGATTTTGCAGAGATCAGTTGACTGGCGTACGTATTGCTAGGACTCCGATTCCCGCAACATACGAGAGGGTTTGGAGTATGAGAGTGCGAGTTCTTAGCGGCCACGAATACGACGCCATCATTACGACCGATCACCCCGCGAGCACTTACGGCTTGCCGGTATTGGTTGTCAACGGTGAACCGATGGGTGCTCCCGAAGTGACGCAGGCAGGTTTTGTAATAATTAATGCGACAACCGCCGAGTGGGAAGCGCTGGCGGCGGGTGGCTATGCACTCACTGATTGTGCGTGACGCACCAACCGGTCTCCATCGTCGCCGCCCCCCGCCTTCTGCCGATCGCATGCCCAGTTCACTGGCACCGGCGTGCTTTGAGGGTTTCTCGGTAACCAGAATTTGGTTAACACGTCAAGAAGCTATCAAGCTGCTAGTGCTCTGGAATCATGATACTGCAGAAAACACCTATGGATGATGACGCTCAGCTCCACCAGCACTGGAGCGATTTCGCTGATAACGGCCGTGAAGCCACTTTTGCGGCCGGTTAGTGGAGCAGTATTCTCTGGAAGCGTCGCAGGCATGGCGATCAAGATCGGATGCGTTAGCGATTATCTTGATCGCCGAACCGAAGGTCGGCATGATAAAGTGGCAAATCTCCGACAAGAATGCGCTTATCGAGATCGACGAGCTGTGGCAGGAAAACCGCGTGTTATCGGGTGGCGTTGCCGAGCGCTTCGGAGGATTCATCAACTGGATGGTTGAGATCAGCAATTCTCATTTTGACGTCTTGGTGGAGCCTCTGACTGAAAAAACGCGCTCAACGGACCAAGAAGTGGGAATAAAGCTCGAAAAATGGAGCTGCCCTGGTCGGTTTGTGGGAAGCGTTTCGCTTCACTTAGGCCAAAATGAGAATTGCTGGGTTGAGATCGTCGACCAAGAGGGTGTTTTCTTGCATATCGCACGTACCCGAGAGGAGCCGGAGGGCGTTCACTGAATAAATCTGTCTAACGAAAGAAGCCTCTATCTTGCCGCTGAGCCATAGGCGTGCGGCCTTTCAATGTCATTATGGCAAGCACCGTCGTTTTGAAAACAGCTTCTAGGAGACGCATTCCCTTCATTTTGCTCAGCAGGAAAAATGACTCAGCTTGCCTTTTGGCATCTCCTCGATTAACCACCGGGGCTCATAGCCGCCTGATCAATCTCGTTTTCCCATGGGCTCTCCTCAATGCTTAAAAAACGATGGGGCCGAGTATGGAAAAGAAAGCATTGACCGTATCTTAGAAACCCAGTTCGCGCACATTGTTCGAACCATCGTTAATGCTCCAAACCTTGTCTCTCTAGCCCGGCTTTCTTTCTGAGGTCTCATCCGGGCTGCTCAACAGCTCAAAACGAAATAGCAGGCGACAGTAGCCGTACAGTCCTCTGCAATAAAGACCTCACCAATGTTAGCCATGACTCGATTTTCGCCAACTTGACATCTGGTTTGATGTTGATTTAATGCGATTGCTTCTTGCCGCTTGTTAACAGCTTGTTTTCGCATCAACGGCATCAAGTGATAATAATAGCAGGTATAGTGACAACAGTTTCTTAGGAGCTGTTGCCATGCAAATTTAAGCCGGAATCCAGCGACGTGCGACGAACGCTGTTATCAACGTAAGGATTGATTTCGGAGGGTTGTGACGAGGCGATGCGTCGCGCAAATCGCCGCCAGTAAACGCCATTCCGATCGCGGCGCAGGGAAACTGCGTCGCCAAATAGTCATGCCATAGGCCCGATTACCGCTCGCGAAAGGGCTATACCGGAATTAACCTAGGCATCAATAGGATTGTCATTAGCGCCATCGCTTATTAAGTTAATAGGAAATGAAGAATGAGGCGGATACCCCCATACGCAATTGACTGCTTCACCCAAAGATCCTGGAGAAACTCTAATGCAAACGGTTAGGCAACTGCTACAGGTCAAGGGCCACGACGTCTGGACCATCGGTCCCGACACGTCGGTGTACGACGCGATAAAGATTATGGCTGACAAGGACATCGGCGCCCTCATCGTCAGGGAAGGGGACGATACGGTTGGCCTAATTTCAGAGAGGGATTATGTACGCAATGTGATACTCGAGGGGCGATCTTCACGCACAGCGGCGGTCAGAGAGATAATGACACCCCGCGTCGTCTGTGCCCGCCCCGATCAGACGCTTGAAGAATGTATGGCCGTCATGACAGAAAAGCGGGTACGGCACTTGCCGGTCATGGATGAAAAGCAGCTATATGGCATCATTTCTATCGGTGATCTGGTCAAGGCCATGATTGAGGAGCAGCAATTCATTATCGAACAGTTAGTACACTACATCAATGGATAGCAAAGCGCATAAAACGCCACAGCTTTTTATGGTTTACAGATCGTTACGTAAGCCCATTTACCTGATGCCAACGTTGAGATAATGCGACAGCTGACGATGTTGTCTCGCCACCGTGCGCCTGCGTCTCCCTGGTGTCACCTGAGTTTTAAGACACCCTCTTAGGCACGGCGTAGCTCGCGTAACACTTGCAGGATCAACTTCCCATCCTGCGCATTGACCATATGACCGCCCGGCGTGGCAACCACTCGGGCACGCCCGCGCAGCGCTAGCACATGGTTCATGTCCTGACTCCAGGTGGGTACCAGCAGATCGCCGAACTCAAGAAGGCTGTCGTTCTCGCGCACAATGGACACGTACAATGCATCGGGGTGAGGCTGACGATTGAGCCAAAAAAGCAGACTGCCCGGTCGCTCGCGCACCAGGTCCTGGTAGAGCGCCTGGGAACGGTTGAAGACGTCGGCTCCGAGAAACGGTGCCAACCAAGCAAGCGGCGTGCCCCCCATAACCGCCCCAATTTCGGCGGTCTCAGTTCCAAGGTGTGGGCTCGCAATCGTGATCAGGACATCCACACCAGCACCGGGGTACTTGACCATATACAGGCGCGCAAGCACGCCACCGGCGGAGTGACCGACGAGGACCAGACTTTCACCGCGGTGGCGTGCGCGCACCAGCTCCAGATACGCGGCAAGATGGTCCAGCTGAACCAGTAACGGTGCCTCCGAGGGAAGAACAACAGTATAGTATGTCTTTCCTCCCTGCGGCCATCCCGCCCCCTGCCAGCCGGGGCGCAACAAGCCCCCATCCTGCCAGCCGGCCGCCTCGAGCTGGTTAGTGATGGCGCTCTCGCGCCAGTTGTCGCTGCTTCCGAGGTAACCGTGAATCAGAACCAGGGCTTCCGCATAGACGGTAACGGGACAGAACGCGAGCAGTAACGCGAAAAGCCAGCGACGGTAAACAATCATGCCGTACTTTGCCCACCATTGTGCCAATGTTATGTGCCTCCCAATAACCCAATGAGTAAAGCGGATCTTTTCCTCAAGATAGCCTCGGCTAAAGCGCAACAGGTTTTAATACACGCGCATAACCCGCGGTCTCACTTGAGGATTATGGTGTCGATAAGACGGTACATTCCTTCCTAACCCGGTCTCATGCCAGGGTTTAGACATGTGCGACTGGTTTGCCTAACATTTTAGTGTTAACACGATTAACGTCCATGACTGTGCAATGCGCTGGATGGCCATCGCCATCGCTACGGGCAAATGAGGCGCCTCTTCGAGGCTCAGCGTCGCTGCCACCCCTTTGTCCTTGCTGGTTATGCAGCGCGCTGAAGCGAGCACATACGCCACCTTGTCAAGATCGGTTGCATCGTGTCGTGTTGCGCCAGCTTCCGCGGGGAATGAGCAAGCCCCTGCTATTCCTGCTGTTCATTGGGTTGAGCGAGTCGGCCTGGGAAGGGGGTTTGTCATTGCTCCTGCTCGATGCCGTCTAGAAAGGCAAGAAAGCTCGATCTTGTCCATTCGCTGTCTGTCGGAGAAAAACGAGGTCCAGCACATGATCTGGCGATACGAGATCACTTTTTTCCTGAGTCTCATTCTTGCCTTGCTGAGCGTTATGCTCAGTACGAGTGCGAGGGCAGCGGACACCAATACGGCAGGAATGACAAGTACCCAGCAGCAACCACTCACGGCATGGAGCGAATGGGACCCCGGTTGGGGGCAGGCAGGACTGAGTGTGGGACGTTACAACAACGAAGGAATGATGAATCCGCAAGCGGGCGACATCGACAATAATCCAGGAATGGGTCGAGGAATGATCGAATGGCGGGACGTGACGGCAACCTCTGATGGTACGTTGAATTTTCTCGACAGCAACCTATTTCCACGCATCGCCGAGTCACTGCCCAAGCACGCCTATAAGTGGGCAGGTATGGTAGAACACCTGCACACCTATATAAAGGCGAGCAACAGCATCACTCACTCCGCTATTCTGAAAATCGAATCCTATCCGTATCCGACGAACGTCTGGCTAAACGGGTAACCTGTGCCCGCCGGGCAAGTAACTCTCAAGCCAGGTTGGAACAGCTTAATGGTCAAGTCACGCAGTCCCAGAACGGCTATCGGCGATTCGTGGACTAACGGGTGGTGGTTCAAGGCCGCGCTGCTCAACGCTACGGCAAACATCCAGGTACAAACCAAGGACCCGGCGCGGAAAATCCTGGTCACCAGTGACCGTCAACCGTTTCGCTTCTTGTCCACCTGGCGACGCAATGCAGACGGAGATGCCCCCATCATTGCGTTGAACTCAGCCGAACTGCGCTTCGTTGTTCTCGACTATGAGCTGCAGGTGGGTATCGGAGCCGCGTCGAGCTACCAAGACCCATCGAAGCGCAGCACCAACTTCAAAGGGTGGCCTTGGGTTTATTCGATTGATCCTGCATTCATTCTCACAATCAGCCCACACTGGACCGTGGTTCCCACCTCGAACTGGGCTTATTATGCGCCAAGCCGCTCCCGGATGGTGATACGCAGTGACCAGAACAAGGTGGTCTTAAGCAAGGAGCTGAACCTCGCTTACAGCCCGGTGTCGGCGGACGGGTTGCTCACCACAACGCAGCGGATCACCATTAACCCGCAGCCCGCCGGGCATTACACGATTTCTTCTGACCTTCTGGAT
>JBAPTW010000308.1:0-3224 GCA_049282355.1 Gammaproteobacteria bacterium
GGGTGTACAAAAATCGATCAAGGTGTTGCGGGACGTAAGCCTGCATTAGAGAAGCCGGATACCTTGTTTTCTGGCGTTCATGTGAATCGGCTGGGGAGCCACCGCTGGATCCACGGTAAGGACGTCGATCTTCTGCTCGCCAATTGCGAGCTGCAAAGCGGCGTTCATGCGGGCAGCGCGCATGAGACGATCAGCGAGAGGATGCGTGGTCTCCACCAAGAGGTCGATGTCCCCACCTTTTAGTGTATCGTCGGTTCGCGAGCCGAACAGCCACACGCGTACTTCTTGGCCAAAATGCTCGAGGGCAGCGTGGCGAATCGCATCAATTTCGGCAGGGGTGAGCCGCACCGCACCTTACTCCTTCGACCTCAATCGTCCTGACGCTGAGTTTGACATCCATCCTACATATTATCAGCGGTGACGCTCAGGCTCGTTGTTGACTCAGCGCTTCCGAGCGTCCTATAGCGACTCCTTGCCAAAAAGCTTTTTCATTTCATTTCCCAAAAACCTTCATTCAAGACCGAGCTTTTGCAGACGGTAACGCAGCACGCCATGTTACGCTCGCATCGGCGCTGGCGATCGGTTCTGGCAGCGAGCGCAGACCGTTAAAGAGCAGAGCAACAGTGGTGGACATCACCAGCAAGCTCACCAGCAAAAACGTGGCGGGGTTGGACTTGGCTGAAGTTCCCTTTCCAAAACGGTCGCTCAACGAGGCGATAGCTGAGCATGGCGGCAAGCAGCGACAGCAGTATCAGAGCAAGAGTTAGCAATTCTTGATCCTTGTAGCCCAGCGAAAAACCGAGGATTAGAACCGGCCAGTGCCAGAGATACCAGGAGTAGGATCGATCACCTAGCCATACCAACATTGGGTGTGCGAGAGGGCCGCCGTAGCCTTCTGACAAACCATGCGCGGCTGCGATGACCAGCGCTGCGCCCAGCGAAGGCGCGAGCACTCAGAATCCGGGATAGGTCAGGTTCGGGCGGAGCAACACGGCGCTGCCTAGAATCAGCAGCAAACCCGTCATGAGGGCAAGCCAAGCCGCTGTAGCGGTGCGGCGAAGATCAGGGGTTGAACCGGTTTCCCGTAAAGGGACGTTCTGAAATGCTAGATAAACCATCGCTCCGAGCGCGAACTGCCAGATGCGCGACGGCATCAGATACAGCGCCGCATGGGGCGCATTCATCGACCAGTAAAGCGAAAGTGCAAGACTCACCAGAAAAACGAGCGTGAGGCTCACGAAGCTCATGGGATACCGGCTCGCGGCGCGCTTCCAGCACCCGATCACGAAGAGTGCCAGCAGCAGGATTGGCCACACGAGATAGAACTGCTCCTCAACCCCCAGCGACCAGGTATGCAGGAATAAGTCCCGAGTTGCCAGTTCGTCGAAGTAGTCGATGGTGGTGAAGGCAAAGTAGAGATTGCTAATCCAGGTTGCCGCAAACGGCGCCGAGGCCAGTTGCGCTCGTGCCTCAACGCCAGACAGAAGCCAATGCGCTGCAGCTGCCGTCAAGCCCAACATCACGATTAAGGCCGGCAACAGCCGCCTCAGGCGCCGCGCATAAAACCGGGCAAACGCGATACCACCGCTCTGGCCAAGCTCTCGCAATAAGAGCCCGCTGATCAAATACCCCGACAGAACAAAAAACACATCCACCCCCACAAAGCCGCCGCCAAAGAGCGTCACGCCGGCGTGGGCGAGCACCACCAGCATGATGGCAATCGCCCGCAAACCTTGAAGGGCAGGTCGGAAGCCGAATCCCTCGTCGGCTTCTGCTCTTGAGCACAGCGGGACCGGTGGTGTCATCCTTACGTTTCCTTGCTAGTCTAGTCGAATCGCCCGATCTGACAGGCTCAGGTCAGCCCGGCAACCTAGGAAGTTGAACTGTTTGGGAATCAGTTCAATGAGTAGCCGGCCCTTGAAACGCACAGCGCCCAGTGTCGTGTCGACGGATCCCTAGACTGCTTGCCCTGCTTCGCCGGGGACAACCACCGGGATTTCACGAGCGTACCGCTTCGGCACCTGCTGTTTAGCGGCAGCCGAGACAACCAGCTAGAGCTTGCCCACTCTCTGAGCTCTTTCCCTCCCCATGCGCTCGTGCTGAGCCGCATTTTGCAATCACAGGAGGCACGCCTTGAGTGCATCCGCCGGAAGCGAACCTGCAAGTGCCGCCCGACTTCGGCCATTGTGGATTCTCGGCCTTATGGCCTGTGTCAGGCGGTCGCGAAGTTTGCTTGTGTTGTGCCTACATTTCGTACATATTTTTATAAATAGGGTCTAGGAAATGCCGTTTGAATGGCACGAAGGCAAGCGGCTTCTCAACATCGAGGAAAGGGGTATCGACTTCGTGGACGTGATCCCCCTGTTTGCCAATCCCGACGCGGTGTCATTCGAGGATACGCGGAAGGACTACGGAGAGACCCGGTACATCCTGCTTTGTCCGGTCCGGGGCCTGCTGTTTCAGGTGGCCTACACGGTGCGCGGCGAGAATATCCGCATCATTTCCGCGCGCCGTGGCAACAAACGCGAAAGGAGGCTTTATGCGCAAAGAAAAAATGACTAGGGCATTGCTGACCGAGGACGGCGCAGTGCTTGTGGAACAGCCCAATGGTTCGTACCGCAGGGCCGAAGGCAAGACCGATTGGAAACGGCTTGCTGCCATGTCGGACGAAGAAATCGACTATTCCGAAATCCCGGAACTGGACGAAACATTTTGGGCAAAGGCCGCGTTGCGTCTACCCCAGACGAAGGACCGCGTTACCCTGCGGCTTGACCATGACGTTTTGCGGTGGTTCAAGGCTCAAGGGCGAGGGTATCAGACCCGGATAAACGCCATTCTTCGGCAGTACATGGAAGCTCATCGGCGACATCTAGAGTAAGGGCTTGCCGCGATCGCTGAGAACGCGCTTTACCAGAATTCGTTTCGGGTGCCGTCCGGAAAAACCAACGGCCGCCGGTTTACTCGAGACCGAGCTTTTGCAGACGGTAACGCAGCGCGCCAAAGGTAATGCCGAGCACTTTCGCGGCGGCTGTCTTGTTCCAGCGGGTCTGCTCTAGCGCTCTGACAATGGTGTCCTTCTCCACCGATACCAGAAAAGAATCCAGGTCGGCCCCCGCCGGTACCGTTGAGGGAGCCTCCGGTACAACGGAGCGCGCCGCCTCCTCTAGCGTTTCAAGTCTTAGCGCGTCCACATCGATAACCTGACCCTCACACAGGGTCAGGGC
>JBAPTW010000309.1:0-7033 GCA_049282355.1 Gammaproteobacteria bacterium
ATAACCTTGGGTTACCGACGCGCTCGCTCTTGGCCGGATCCCGCCAGAGGGGGCGCTGGGTGGTCTGGCTGGCGTTGTAACATAAAGGTCTCGTACTCTAGGCATTGCAGCTTACGGTCCAAGACCACGAGACCGACAACGCTGGTCAAGGTGACCGCAATGGCGACGCCATAGCCGTAGAATGCCGGTCCGAGTTGCTGGCTTACGAGTGTGAGACCAATATTGCCAAGGGCGAAGATCAGGGTAAGCGTCAAGGCAATGCGGCGCTTATCGAGATAGAAGAAAACGTTGAGAATGGCCAGCAGCAGCACATGGACGCTCACGGCGATGATGAGAATAACGAACAGATCGCCATGGACGGAAGAAAGACCAAAGGTCTGCATAAAGGTATCGCGAGCCACGATGAGAATGATGGCAGTGAGACCCTGCACCTTGAAAATTTCATATAGACCCTGGCGTATGGTCTCGATCATCTTGGCCTTGAGCTCGCGTATCTGGTCGAGCGTGCCCCCTTCGCGTACCGCCGTGTAGAAGGCATCGTAGCGATCCACGAAATCGGCCTCCATCCGCAGCAGAAAGACCGCCATGCCGGGAATTAAAGAGAGATAGGCGAGGAAGGCGGGCGGATCATAGATAAAGGAGCTGCGCAGTGGACCGATGACCGTCTCTGATGTCGCAGGGTTTATCCAAAAGGCGAATTTATCGGCCCAGATCCCGAGGCTATAGAAGAAGCCCGTGAACGCGAGGCTATAAAACGATTGACGGGCGTCCAAGAAATCGAACGCAATGGGCTGGTCGCTGGGGTACTCGCGGATGACAGCGGCGAGTAGGAAGAAAAACAGCAGACCGTGGCCGGCGAGAAGTCCGCTCAGCAGGCCCACCAGACCATAGATCTGAAAGGACAGTGCCATCAGCAGCGTGGCGCTATACCCGATGAAAAAGCCCCGCAGAATGCGTTGATGGGCGCGAACACCTGAGAGCAAGATGACCACTACCCAAATGTTTCCCAGCGTTATCAGGTTGGCGACCATCAGAAAGCAGTAAGCAAAGGACTGCCCTGCAAATAGCGGAGAGAGCCCGACACCGATCAGCAGATTGAGTGCGCTGATGACAAACAGGGTGCCGAGGAGGTTGGGGAGAATGCGTTGCGGTGACTTCTCGAACAAGCGGTCGGCGATGAAGCGGGTCAGCATGAGCTGCAGCCAGCTTCCGGTGATGAGCGAAACGGCCATCAGGTAGGCGACCGAAACCAAAAACTCCAGCACCCGATGGGTGGGTGTGAGCGTTCCTGCGCTCAACAGCCCGATAGCCATGATCCCGAGAATAGAAAGCACCCAGGGTCCCGAACCGATCAAGCCGGCATACCCATAGGCGCGAATCAGTCCGAGGAAAGTCTCCTCTTTAAGGAATTTGCGCAGCTCAAAGCCGATCCCTGCCATTAGCGAGCGAGTGCCTCTGCATAGATGGCGCCGTAGCTCGCAAACAACGACTCCTCTGTGTAAAGCTGTTCCACTCTGGCGATGGCCGCCTGCTGTGCGCTGCGCCAGCGTACGGGGTTCTCCAAAAGATCGACTGCCTCATCGGCAAAGGCTTGCGGATCGGCGATACTGACCACCGCACCTGCGGTGCCCAAACAGCGATCCGCATCGGTACCGCCCTCGATCAGCTCACGGCAGGCGCCGACATCGGTGGCGATGGCTGGTAGCCCGCTGGCAAAGCCTTCCAGGATCACCAAGGGCAATCCCTCGCTGATGGACGTCAACGCCATCAGCCCCAGCTGGGGGAGCAATTGGGTGACGTCTTGGAACCCAAGAAACCTGATGCGCCCATCGAGGCCGAGGTTGGTGGCCAGGTGGCGGCAATCTTCGGCGTAGGCTGGATCTTCATCTTCGTTGCCGATGATCCAACCCTCGGCGCTGGGTAGCTTGCCGCAGACCGATCGCATGGCCCGAATGAAGGTGGCGATATCTTTGATCGGCACCACGCGCCCGATGAGGCCGAGGACCAGCGGCACCGGGTCCGGTCGCAGGGTACGTAGGGGGGCAAAGCGTGCCACCTCGACACCATTTGGGACGACTCGCAGGCGCTTCGGAGAGGCACCATCGGCCAGTTGACGCTGGCGGTTACCTTCGGTTATCGCAATGATGGGTGTGGCCGCCTGATACGTCAGGCGGCCAAGACCCTCGAAGAAGCGAATCCAAAGACGCCGTAGGTAGCTCAACTCATCACCGGAGCCGGTGCTCCACACGCCCTCGGCATCTTTAATCCATTCCACCTGGGAAAGATCAATCTTGCGCTCTTTGGTGTAGATACCGTGCTCGGTGAGGATCAGCGGCCGGCCGTGATGGAAATGCAGCAACGCGCCGAGGAAGCCGGCATAGCCGGTGGAGACGACATGGTAGGCCTTTGCCTTGGGTAATGTTCCGAGCCCCTGCGCGAGGGCAAACAGGGGCGCATGCATGCTGCGCGCGGTCCAAAAGTAATCGAGGAACGATGGCTCAGTGGAATACTTGGTATAACTGTCTGTGATTTGCTCCCAAGCGAGCTCACTCCACTGGAAATCCGCATAACTAAGACCACTGGCACGACCGAAACCTTCGGCAATGCGCTCCATGAGCACTGGCGACAGATCAGTGTCCGGTGTACGAAAGAACGCGTGCAACGCGCGCATGTCGGCAAATGCCGGAGCATGGCCGCGTCGCGCCTTCGTTGGCCCAAGTGGCGGCGTCTCGGCGATGTACAGGCAATCGAGACTCACCACATTGGGCGGCAGCTGGTAGCGCGGTGCGCCATAACTCTCCCGGCGATCACCGATGAAAACCAAGGCGAAGCGAAGTTGCGCAAATTCGGTAATGAGCTGATGCACCCAGGTGGAAACGCCTCCGCGGATGAACGGATAAGTGCCTTCAAGCAGGAGCGCGATGTCAGGCTCATTGGTTTTTTCTGTCGCTGGAATGTCGATCACGACAGACCCGCCGGGAGCTCGGCCTGTGACGCAGACAAAAGGCCGAAGGGCTCGACCTCCTGTAGGTAGCGGCGCGCGTCATCGAAGCGCCGCTCGACAAATGCCAGCTCCGCAAGGTAGGGCAGTAGACTGCTTCTCGGGTAGCCGAGCGCCCCGGCGCGTTCAAATGCGGCCTGAGCTTCACGGTAGCGGTCTTCGCGCAGCAGGATTCGAGCCAGCAGGAAATACAAAGACGGGTTGGACGGTGGTGTTCTGAGCGCCTGTTGCGCATGGCCGCTGGCGGTATGAAGTACATGCTGCAGTACGGCGCCTTGGGCCAGGCCGAGATAGGCGAGCTCCCAATAGTCCTCGGCGATACGCTCATGCAGAGCCGCGCAACGCTGCGCCGGTGCCGTGGCAAGGCGCGCGAGCTGATCTTTCAGCCGGCGATGAATGGCCTTCTCTTGGCGATCCAGGAGGGCGTAAGCAAGCAGTCTCACTTCATCCACCGGATCTTTGAGCGCGACGCGAAGTATCGGCACGGCGTCTTGGGATCGCAACTTGCGGGTCGCCAACACCGCCCTAATGCGGCTCTCCGGGTTATAGGCATGCTGCAGTATGCCGAGGATGCCACTGCTGGTGGTGTGGGAGGTGGCGTTCGCAGTCATGTGCTCCGGAGGGGCAGGGATGCCGGCGCGCTCAAACGAGTGGCTCACGGCGGGCTGGGCCAAGTGCTGCGGCCGGACTACGGCTACGAGTAATCCCAGCGCACCGATGACCGGCAGCGACAGGGCGATGCCGGTAAACAGGGCGTAAACGAACCACGCTTTTTCGCTGCGGTTTCCCTGGGGTAGCAATCTACCGGTGGAGTAGCCGGCGAGGAGACTCGCCAGCAGGTGATAGATAGCAAAGCTTAACTCCCGAGTAGCCCAGGGCGGTGTGCTGCTCAGAGCCAGGTACTCCATGCCCAGTGCTGAAGCGAACAGACCGAGGGCGACCCTGTGGCTCGGTTCTTTAAGCCACGACGGCACGATGCCCATGGGTATTCTCTCCAAGGAGGCCCCCTGGCGCGACAGTGCAGGCCTTGCATAGGGGCTCAAGAACAGTCTGTAAAGAGCTGGTGGGGGTGATAGGATGGCCGTGGAAGGCAATGCCCGCGGCCTCGAGCGTCTCGTAGCCGAAATGTTCCTTGAGGGTGGCAGTGAGACGCTGGCGGTAACCGGCGAGACCCCCGGAATCTGTCAGTGGCAGCAGCATAAAAAGTGTTGGCCAACCCAGGGCATTTTCGATGACTAAGGGTTGATCCAGGCCGCGGCGTTGGCCGAGGAGCAGGCTCAACAGGCCCGGGAGGCCTTCTTTTGTCGGCAACACGAGCGCGGCCACGTGTGCCGGTAGCCGATAGCGGCGTGCGTCCGCGAGGCATCGCCTCAGTTGGAGCAGGAAGTCCTGATGGTCTCCATCGCGAGCCTCGGGTACCTGCTCCCGGGCCGCCAGGGCGTCACCCATATGACCGCCGATGACGGCAAGTAAGGTAAGGTTTTCTTTGCGAAATGCGCGAAAGGGCATTTTGTGCACGGCGAGCACGGCCCAAATCCGGTCGGCAATATCGATGATGGGTACTGCCATCAGCAGCTCTTCGGACAGACCCGCATCGCTCGGCGCATCGGCTTTGATGCTTAACGCCTTGCCGGTGCGCAGCGCCTCCTCCAGCAGCGGATCTTCGGGATCCACGGTCACATCGCTGCCGTAGCGCGCGATGGGATTGGAGAGCGCCCGGCCGTCTCGGCCGACTTCGTGCAGGCTGGCCACTTGCAGGGCGCCGTAGGTGACGAACAAGCGCGTGATCAGCGGCGCGAGGCCAAACAATGATCCGGCTTCCGAAGTGACCTGCAGCAGTTGCCGGCGAACGCTCAGGATGCAGTCGCGTAGACTAGTGGCGCTCGCAGCAAGCCGTTGCTCTAAGCCCTCGTGAGAAAGCTTGAGCAGGCTAAAGGCACGTGCCAACTCATCCAAGCGTTCCTCACGGTAGGCATTGCTAGCCGCCAGCTGCTCGATGCGCCGTTGCCAGGTGTTGGAGAACTCGCCGGCAATCATACCGATGAGCAACACGCCGACGGCCATTTCCCTGGGGGATTGGATTTCACCAAGCCAGCGCTGCTGCCAAGCGTAGGTGAGCGCCGTTATCAGCAGCAATGCACTGGAGAATCCATGCGCAAACCCATAGCGCAAGCCAGCCAGGAGAGGTCCGACGGCGAGCCAGGCAAACTCGGTGTGCATAAAGAAGGGGTCCAGCGGACGGCTCCAATAGCCGATCAGAGGTCCCAGCAGAGTGACGGCGAGGGTTTCCGTCCATGCGGCATAAGGAGATGCCCGATGCGGGCTGGCTGTCGATTCGTTACTCCCGATCAAGGGCATTGCCTTCTCGGCGGCACCACTGTTTCCTCACGATTTCCCTGGGCTCTGTAGCTCTGTTGCTGCCGCGCGCAGGCTGACACAGCGGTTTTCGTTGCTGGGCATCGACTGGCTGTGGTTAGCTCAACCATGCTCCCCATTTGTCTTTAAGTTCAACTTCTTGATGAGGCTTTTTAAGAGCTTATGTCCAGTGCCACTCAGGCTCTCCCGACCCCATCCCGAGCGTGAGCCCGATGCGGACCAGAGCACCTCGCCGCTCTTTGGTGCAATGACCTGCAGGGTGACGCCAACGCTCGGTTCTCCGTCCAGACCGCTCTTGTAACGCCACTCCTCGACGCTACCGGTGAGGGCGTAACTCAGTCGTTGCTCTGTCGCCCAGGCGCGCGCCTGTGCTAATCGCCGCTGTTGGTTGAGCTCGGGCAGCGGTGCGCTGTCCTCGGGATGTTGATAGGAAACCAAGTGGGTAACGCCCTGAGCACGAAGCAGCGTGCCGGCGATGGCGGCGACGCGCTCGCCGGCCTCGGGGGTATCGGCGTGATTCATGATAGGCAAAAGTCCCCAAGGAGCGCTCGCATCAAGTGGGGGGGACGGTTGGATCGCCTGTACGGCGCAGCCTGCCAAGGCGAGTGCGCCGGCAAGGCTGATTGCCTTGAGGACACAGGAGGTCAAGGTAGGGATAAACGTCTCGTGCTGCATTGCGGTGTTGCTCTCCTCGAGGTGTTTCATTTGTCGTCGCCGTTTCGTTTGTCAGCGAAGCCGAAGGCTGTATCGCAGACCAATGCCCATGCTCGGTTCGGTTTCCACGCCGCCCTGACTGCCGCTGAAAAAACCGGAAAGGCTGAGATCGTCGGCACCGAACAATCGGCCACCGATGCCCGCTTCGAGCCGGTAACCTATACCGGAAGGGGGAGTGCGCCAGAAGAGCCCAGTTCCAAGCACGTAGTGAAACGCTGATCCGGTGTAGCCGAGGGGCTTGATCGGGCCTTTCTGGAGGGTGGTTGTGAAACCCAGCTCGCGGTAGCGGTCGGGAAGAACAGCGCCCATCCCAGCGTTGGCGGGAAGCATCATTGCCAGATCCTGTGGCAGGTTCTGGCGCAGATCGTTCCAGGTTGACGTACCGTAGACGCTCAGGCGCCACTCGGGATGGCGCATCCATAAGCGGTGACCAAGCTCCAGGTCGAGCTTTATTCCCTTGCCAAGGCTCGCGCCCGCGCGTGTCAGGTAGCGAAGGCCATTTAAGGTGGCGGCAAAGTACTCCCGCCGCGTCGGTTCGCCGAATAGGCCAAGGGTGAAGCGGTCGCGTTTGCCTTCGGCGCGAAAGGCCGCGCTTTCTTCGCTCAATTCATTGAAAGCGAGCGATGCGTTACCTCGAACGCCCTCTTGAAAACGGTGTTCGTGGCTAATAGCAATGGGGAACAGGCTCTTATCCTGGCGCAAATTGGCGCCAATCAAGAACATTGAGGTACTTTGCGGCCATCCCCGCTCAGCGACCACCTCGAAGGACATTTCCGAATCGGCGTCGCGTAGTTCGAGCTTGGTCGGATCGGCATCTAAGCCAATCCACCCCGCGGTGAGCCGCACGCCCAATGGTCCATGGGTGGTCATCAATCGAACCGGCGTTTCCACCAGCCTGAGGGTGCCGAGATTGCGTACCGTCGCCTCGACCGATACGCCGTT
>JBAPTW010000310.1:0-1660 GCA_049282355.1 Gammaproteobacteria bacterium
CCTTGCGTCCGGTATCGCTTCGGGTGGTCGCGCTAATTTTCCGTTTTTTCACATAATCGCGAATGTCATTCTCGCTGAGAGGCTGTTGGAAAAACCGATTGATAGTACTGTCGAATGGAAACGAAGCGTACCCATCAGGAGTCTGATACGTATTGATGCATCCGTCACAAGTTAAGAGATTTTTGGAGTTGTCAAGAGGTAGAATAGCGAATTTTTGATGAAACGGATAACGGCCTGCTGAGAAATGAGCCAAGCGAAGAAGCCGCGTAACGCGGACCCTGTGCGGCGCAAGAATGCGCCGCTGGTGAGCAATGAAGTCATCGAGGAGCGGTTGAGGTTGTTGCTGAAGCCGGCCATCCTCGGCCAACAAGGTTATGCCCGGCTGTTGGGGCTGCGCGAGCGGATCTTGAGTTTTCCGGTGATGGTGGCGGCGGGGTTGACGCTATTGTGGCGCCAGGTGCCGTCGGTGTGTGAACTGACGCGGATGTTGGCGCGCGAGGATTGTCTGTGGGCGGGGCGGGTGAAAGTCACGCAACAGGCGCTGAACCAGCGGTTTTTGAGCTTTCCGGCGGAGTTGTTTCACCGGGTATTGATGGCGCTGTTGCCGCGCCTGCAGCGCCGCTGGGCCGAGCGGAGCCGGCCGCTGCCGGCGGCGGTGGGGCGAGCGCGGGAGTTGTTTCGGGAAGTGCTGGTGGTTGACGGCTCGACGTTGGAGGCATTGTTTCGCAAGCTCAAGGCGTTGGAGGAGCTGGCGCCGGGGACGTTGGCGGGTAAGATCTGTACGGTGATCGACTTGGCCAGTCGCTTACCGCGTTATGTGTGGTTCACCGACGTGGCGCAAGCGCACGATACGAACTTCCTGGCGCGGGTGTTGAAGGTCTCGCATCAAGGGACGTTGTGGATCTTCGACAGGGGCTTTTACGACTTCGGTTTCTTCGAGCAAGTCATCGACCGAGGGGCGGCCTGGATCACCCGCAGCAAGTCCAATCTCGCCTACCGCGTGTCGCAGATCCTGGAACAGAACGATTTCATCCGCGATCGACTGGTGTCCATCGAGGGCTGCCGCCATCCGCTGCGGTTGGTCGAAATGCGCTTCGAACGACAATGGTATCGCTATTTAACCAGTGTGGTGGATCCGACAGTGTTGCCGGCCGAAATCGTGGCGGACCTATATCGGCGGCGCTGGCGAATCGAAGAAGCGTTTTTCATTGTCAAGCGGGTGCTGAACCTGGCGTACCTGTGGACCGGCTCGGAGAACGGCGTGTTGCTGCAGGTGTGGAGCACGTGGTTGTTCTTTGCGGTGCTGGTCGATCTGGGCGACGCGGTGGCCGAGGAGCTGCGCATCGAGTTCGATCAAATTTCGCTGGAGATGCTGATCCGCGGGCTTTACCACTTCTCTGTAGCCTACCAGAACGGGCTGGCCGATGACCCGGTTAAATACTTTGCGGCGCCGGAAAATCAGGATCTCGGGGTGGTCAAGCGCCGGCGCAAAAAACGGCTGCCAAGGGCGGATCCCCCACCGCTGGATGACGACTTGACAATGTTAGATTTTGCTTAACTTGTGAGGAATGCCGTTAGCCAGTGCCGCGGGTTGATGCCCCACAGCCCCAGCGTCTGCAGCACGGAGAACGCGGTGGCGGTCAACTGCGCACTCCACAGG
>JBAPTW010000311.1:0-18925 GCA_049282355.1 Gammaproteobacteria bacterium
ACAGCCGACAGAATACGCGTCATGCGCTCACGCACCGACAGGGGTTCGAGCCTCACGTGGTGATGGGAAAACATCGCCGCGCGGGCCAGAACGTCTTTGAGCGCAAACAGCAGCTCCGGAAGCTCCACATGGGGCTCTGGCTTGGAGAACCGATTGCCCGGCGCAACCACCTTGAGCTCAAAGACCTCCCGCCCGACCCGAGGCAAATCGTCGAGCGCCTGTGCCGCGGTCTTGAAGCGTTCATATTCCTGCAAGCGCCGCACCAGCTCAGCACGGGGATCCACCTCCTCTTTGTCCGACTGCGGGCGCGGCAGGAGCATCCGCGATTTGACCTCGACCAGGATCGCGGCCATTACCAGATACTCGGCAACCAGCTCGAAACGCACTTCTCCGGTCGGCCGCAGAGCGCCATCGATTGCCGTGGGGTGCTGTTCAGCGTCCGCCGTAACCGCGCTCATCATCATGTCCACGTACGCCATGTACTGCTTCGTAACCTGAGCGATCGGGATGTCCAAAATATTCAGATTCTGGCGCTTGATGAGATAGAGCAGGAGATCGAGAGGCCCCTCGAAAGCCTCGAGAAATACTTCCAGAGCATCGGGCGGAATGTAAAGTCCGCGCGGCACCTCGGTGAACGGCACTCCGCGCACGGTCGCCACCGGAGCGCCATCGGGCGCCAGTGCCAGCAACGCTTCCTGTGCATTCTCTCGGTCCGTGGGCGCACTCATCGATAAACCAACTGCATGGCGTGGCGCACCTCGTCGAGGGTTTCGCGAGCCACGTCGCGGGCGGCATCGCATCCCTCTGCAATGATGGCCCGCACCGTCTCCGGTTGTTCCAGATACTCCGCCGCCTTTTCTCTAAGCGGCCTCTGTTCGGCGAGCACCGCATCAATCACCGGTTGTTTACAATCCAGGCAACCAATACTGGCACTGCGACAACCCTCCTCGACCCAACGCCGGGTCTCCTTGGTGGAGTAGATCTTATGCAGTTGCCAAACCGGGCATTTCTCGGGCTCTCCAGGATCAATGCGACGAACGCGCGCCGGATCCGTAGGCATGGTGCGAAGCTTCTTGCGTACCGAGTCTGGATCTTCGCGTAGCCCAATGGTGTTGGCGTAGGATTTCGACATCTTCTGGCCATCCAGGCCGGGCATCTTCGAAGTAGGGGTCAGCAAGGGCTGCGGCTCCGGCAGGATGATCTTGCCGCCTCCCTCCAGATAGCCGTACAAGCGCTCCCGATCGCCCACACTGATGTTTTGCGCGGTTTCGAGCAATGCCCGGGCCTTATCGACAGCCTCCTCATCGCCTTGCTCTTGATAGCTTTTGCGCAAACTTCGATAAAGGCGGGCATTGCGCTTGCCCAGCTTGCGAATAGCGGCCTCGGCCTTTTCCTCAAAGCCAGGACCGCGTCCATAGAGATAATTAAAGCGCCGGGCCAATTCCCGGGTCAGCTCGATATGAGCCACTTGGTCCTCACCCACCGGCACAAGGCCCGCTCGATAAGCCAAAATGTCAGCGCTCTGCAGCAAGGGATACCCGAGGAACCCGTAGGTCGCCAAATCCTTCTCCTTGAGCTGGGTCTGCTGCTCTCGATAAGTGGGCACTCGCTCCAGCCAACCGAGGGGCGCAATCATGGAAAGCAACAGATGCAGCTCGGCGTGCTCGGGCACTCGAGATTGGATGAACAAGGTTGCGGCTCCGGGGTCGATCCCCGCCGCTAACCAATCGATGACCATGTCCCAAAGATTCGCGCCGATGACCTGGGGGTCGTCGTAGTGAGTGGTCAGCGCGTGCCAATCCGCGACAAAGAAGAAGCATTCGTACTCATGTTGCAACTGAACCCAGCTCTTGAGCACCCCGTGATAGTGCCCCAGATGCAAGGGCCCCGTCGGTCGCATACCCGAGATAACACGCTGATGGTGTGCCGGTAGGGGGGTCAAGTCATGCTCCAAACAACATGAGCAAAACCGCCTGAAAGACTTCGGACGGGATGCCAGCCAGCGAAGATAAGGCAACCTGAACCACCGCGATAGCAGGCCAGATCACCTTTCCCAATACCCCAGTGAACAATAGTACCAATAAGATGATAAGGCCATAGGGCTCGATGCGCCCGAGCTGCCAGGCCAGCTGATTAGGCAGCAGCCCCGCCAACACTCTACCTCCATCGAGCGGCGGCAAGGGAAAGAGGTTTAAAACAAAGAGTATGGCATTGATGAAAATTCCGGCAATACCCATGAAGATCAATGGCTCGGCAATCCAGGAAAAACCGCCGTGCAGTGCCACACCGGTTTTCACCAGCAAAGCCCAGAAGAGAGCCATGAGCAGGTTCGCGCTCGGTCCTGCTAATGCCACCAGAGCCATGTCTCGCTTTGGCTGCTTAAGGTTTTGCCAAGTCACCGGCACTGGCTTCGCCCAGCCGAAGACTACCCCGCCGAACAGCAGCAAAATTCCCGGCACCAAGACGGTACCGAACGGATCAACGTGTTTCAGTGGATTCAGCGTCAGGCGACCGAGCATCATCGCCGTCGGATCACCGAGCTGGCGTGCGACCCAGCCGTGAGCAACCTCATGAACCGTAATTCCAAACAACACCGGCAAGAACCAGATAGCAATCCGTTGCGCGAGATTGAGCTCGTCCATCAAATGCGGCCGCCCGTCTGACTATCGAAGTCGATCCCGGTCACGTCACCGAGGCCGCGGCGCACCAGGCGGGGGAGATCATCGGTCAGATCGATCACGGTGGTGGGCTCGATGCCGCCGGGGCCGCCATCGATCACCAACTCGATTTGTGTTCCAAGATATTCGTGGATGGCCTCTGGATCCGTCATTGGCAGATCGGATCCCGGCGGTATCAAGGTCGAGCTCATCAATGGCTCTCCGAGGCTACGCAGCAGGGCTTGGGCGATGATATGCCCAGGGATACGAATGCCGACCGTCTTGCGGCGCGGATCCTGTAAACGGCGTGGCACCTCGCGGGTTGCCTTTAGCACAAAGGTGTAGGGACCAGGAGTCAATGACCGCAGCAGACGATAAGCACTATTGTCCATTCTCGCATAGCTGGCAACCTCAGACAGGTCGCGGCAAAGCAAAGTAAAATGCTTGGATGGATCTATCTGCCGGATGCGCCGAATGCGCTCCATCGCCATCTTGTTCCCCATGTGGCACCCCAAGGCGTAGCAGGAATCGGTTGGATAGGCGATCAGCCCCCCCGCCCGCACCACCGCCACGGCCTGCGCAATGAGGCGAGGCTGCGGATCCTTGGGGTGTACATGGAAAAATTGGCCCATTGCTTCAGCAAGTCACCCGATGGCCTTGCCGAAAACACCGGCGAGACCCACTCCAAATCCGAAAGGGCATCAGTCTAGCCGATTATTCAGCGGCTGTCCTTTGGCCTGGAAGGCGAGTGGCGCCGATCCGACGTGCCCCTGTTATAATTCCACGGATAGAGCCACCCGCGTCGGCAAGCTCCGGTGCCGGGTAAGCGCGCTGTCGAACCCTGTCATTAGTCCTCTGAAAACGCTCACGGGAAACGGATGAAGATTCTATTCGACTTCTTTCCGATCTTGCTCTTTTTTATCACCTTCAAGCTCTATGCTGACCCCACCGAAGGGGTGCTGGCAGCGACGTTGGTAGCGATTGTGGCAAGCTTCATCCAGGTTGCGATCGTCTGGGTGCGGCATCACCAAGTCGAGAAAATGCATCTGGTCACCCTCGCCCTCATCGTGGTGCTTGGCGGCGCCACCCTGCTGCTTCGTGACGAAATCTATATCAAGTGGAAACCAACGGCCGTCAATTGGCTATTTGCCGTGGTTTTCCTAAGCAGTCAATTCATTGGCTCCAAGAGTCTCGTACAGCGAATGCTCGAGGGTAACTTTGCCCTGCAGACTGCCGTTTGGAAGCGCCTGAACTCGAGCTGGGTCCTGTTCTTCTTACTGATGGGATTTTTGAATCTATTCGTAGTCTACAACTTCGACACCGAGACGTGGGTCAATTTTAAGCTCTTCGGCTTGCTCGGGCTGACGCTGCTCTTCGTTGTCGCCCAATCCCTCTATCTGGCGCGGCATGTAAAGCAGGACGACAGCGCTTAACAAGCCGTTTTTTACAGGTTTTTTTAAACGGCTTCGGAGGAGATCCTGCTCAAACGGCAGTACCCAAGGTAACTTTGCGCAAGGAGACGTGCCATGTACTATGCCATCCTCGCCGAGGATGTTGAAAACAGCCTGGAAAAGCGCCTGGCGGCTCGGCCAGCGCATCTTGAGCGTCTGCAGCGATTGCGGAATGAAGGTCGTTTATTGCTTGCCGGTCCGCATCCCGCCATCGACACCAACGATCCGGGAACGGCCGGATTCACCGGCAGCCTAGTGGTCGCCGAGTTTTCATCACGGGCTGATGCCGAGGCCTGGGCTGCAGACGATCCCTATGTCACCGCCGGAGTTTACGCAAGGGTAAATGTCAAACCATTTAAAAAGGTGTTGCCCTGATGAATCAACCGAGCCGCGTATCGCTGATTCGGGAGCGCTTATCCCATGCGCTTGCACCGCTCAAGCTGGAAATCTCTGACGAGAGTCATAAGCACCGGGGCCATGCCGGTGCCCGAAGCGGTGGCGGGCACTTCAGCGTGCTCGTGATCTCGCAAGGCTTTGCCGGCAAAACACTGCTGGAGCGCCACCGTCTGATTTACGAGGCCCTCGGGGACGCCATGCAGCGCGAGATTCATGCCCTTAGTATCAAAGCGCTCACACCCGATGAGCATCAACCGCAGAACAGTCATTGAGAAGCTGTGTTGAGCATATCGCGAGCGCTATCGCTGCCACATCACCGGCATAACGGACGCCTACCATGAGCTCACCGACGCTGGCACTGGCCGTCGAGCTAGTCCGCCGCCAGTCCATTACCCCCCTTGATGAGGGCTGCCAAGACCTGCTGGCAGCGCGCTTGCGCCCGCTGGGGTTTGCCGTCGAAAGCCTGTGCTTTGGCGAGGTCACTAACTTGTGGGCCCGCTACGGATCACAACCCCCGCTGTTCGTCTTCGCCGGGCATACCGATGTGGTGCCGCCAGGTCTTGAGAACAAGTGGCGCTTTCCGCCCTTTGCCGGCGTCGTGGACAACGGCGATCTTTACGGGCGCGGCGCCGCCGACATGAAAGGCAGCCTGGCTGCGATGATCACCGCTTGCGAGCGCTTCGTCGCCAAACACCCTCAGCCACGTGGGTCCATCGCCTTCCTCGTCACCAGTGACGAGGAAGGGCCGGCGCGCCATGGAACGATAAAGGTCATCGAGCATCTGCAAGCGCGGCAGGAACGCATCGACTGGTGTCTCATCGGCGAGCCCTCCGGCAGAAAGAGGGTGGCGGACACGATAAAAAATGGCCGTCGTGGTTCCCTTAACGCCCATCTATGGGTGCACGGCCTGCAGGGACACGTCGCCTATCCAGAGCGTGTCGTCAATCCCATCCACCGCTTCGCACCCGCCCTGGCAGAGCTGACCACCACGGTGTGGGACGACGGTAACGCTTTTTTCCCGCCCACTAGCTTTCAGGTATCGAACCTACGCGCCGGCATCGGCGCCGACAACGTCGTTCCCGATGTGCTGGAGGCCCAATTCAACTTTCGCTATTCGACAGTCTTCACTACCGCGGAACTGCAAGCAAGGGTAGAGGCTATCCTCACTCGACACGGCCTGGATTACTCTCTCGAGTGGCGGCCTTCGGGAGACCCCTTCCTCACCCCGGGAGGCGCGCTACTGCAAGCCAGTATCCGCAGCGTATCGGAGGTGCTTGGCATTGACTGCGAAATTTCCACCACGGGCGGAACCTCAGATGGACGTTTTATCGCCGGTACCGGAGCGGAGGTCATCGAGCTTGGCCCCGTCAACGCCACCATACACCAGGTGAACGAGCGAGTACGGGTTGCAGATTTGGATACGCTGTCCCACATCTACGAGCGAATTATGGAGCGCCTGCTAGGTGCCTAAGAAGCTGTTGGGAAGCCTACCGCGCTTGGCATAGCGGTGTGATGCGGCGGCTTCAGCGTCGTTCGCCTAGCGACTCCGGCGCTGGCAACACTTCCAAAACGGCTTCCAAAGGGCGTGCGGCCACGCACAGCGTGTCGCCTCCCCGAATATCCATTGGCAGTCTTTCCTGTAAAAATGTCAAAGCTGCTGTATCTTATATACATAAGATCTCATGCGGGAGAGCAGTCGAGCACTGCGCCAGGATCGGTTATAAACTAGGATAGATGATAAATTTTGGTCGCAGGACGCCGGTACGGCGCACCAACGCAAATGCTGCGAAAGTGCCGAAACACCTCCACTGAGCACCGTCAGGGGTGGATGTAAAGCACGATCCAGATGGGCTAGAATGCGGCTATGAGCGACGCACCCGACCGGCCAAAAAGCGGTGATGCCGACGGTAGCCTGGCTGTCGAGGAGGCGAAACCAAAGCTTAAGCGGCCACCGCTGTACAAAGTCGTTTTGCTGAACGACGATTACACACCCATGGAATTCGTGGTGCATGTGCTGGAGTATTTCTTTGCCATGCCGCGCGATAAGGCGACCCGTGTGATGCTCCAGGTACACACCCAAGGAAAGGGGATATGTGGAATTTTTGTGCGCGAGATTGCCGAGACGAAGGTTGCGTTAGTTAATGCCTACGCACGGCAGAACCAACATCCGCTGCTGTGCACGATGGAAAGCGCGTGACGTCGCGACCGACGACAGAACCAGAATGAAGCAATACAGCCAATGGCGAGGCCACTAAGATGTTGAGCAAGGAACTCGAGTTCACCCTCAATATGGCGTTCAAGGAAGCACGCGAGAAACGACATGAATTCATGACCGTCGAGCACCTCTTGCTGGCTTTGCTGGACAACCCAGTGGCCGCCAAAGTGCTTAGAGCCTGTGGTGCTGACTTGGCGAAGCTCAAGCAGGACATCAAGCATTACCTCGAGGAAAGCATCCCCACACTTACCCCCAAAGACGAGCGGGAGACACAACCGACGTTGGGCTTTCAGCGGGTACTGCAGCGGGCGGTGTTTCATGTGCAGTCTTCGGGCAAGAAGGAGGTCACCGGCGCCAACGTTCTCGTCGCCATCTTCGGCGAGCGCGAATCCCAGGCAGTCTACTTCTTGAACAAACAAAATATCACCCGCCTCGATACCGTCAATTACATCTCTCACGGTATCTCCAAGGTGGGTGAGAACGATGACGCTGACAGCTACTCGGCCAATGCCGAGGAAGAGAAAGTCGGCGAGAGCGCCGGTAAGACGCCGCTTGAGGCCTACGCCATCAATCTCAATGAGCAAGCGTTGCTCGGCAAGATTGACCCGCTCATTGGGCGACGCCTGGAAGTCCAGCGCACTATTCAGATTCTCTGTCGGCGCCGAAAGAACAACCCGCTGTTCGTCGGCGAAGCGGGTGTGGGCAAGACCGCGATTGCCGAGGGACTGGCGAAAATGATCGTCGATGGGGAAGTACCGGAGGTCCTGGCGCAAAGCACTATCCATGCCCTCGACCTCGGCACCCTGCTGGCGGGGACGAAGTATCGCGGGGATTTCGAGAAACGCCTGAAAGGCGTGCTCGCCCAGCTCCACAAGGAAGCGGGGGCCATCCTCTTCATCGATGAAATCCATACGATTATCGGTGCGGGAGCGGCCTCGGGTGGGGTCATGGATGCTTCCAACCTCATCAAACCTATGCTTGCCTCCGGCGAGCTGCGTTGCATCGGCTCCACCACGTATCAGGAGTATCGAGGCGTCTTCGAGAAGGATCGGGCATTGGCGCGCCGCTTTCAAAAAATCGACATCGGCGAGCCCTCCAGCGAGGAGACGGTGAAGATTCTGAATGGTCTCAAGTCACGGTTCGAGGCGCATCACGAGGTCAAGTACTCAAAGCATGCGCTGCGGGCGGCGGCGGAATTGTCACATCGCTACATCAACGATCGCCATCTGCCGGACAAGGCAATCGATGTGATCGATGAGGCCGGCGCGACGCAAAAGCTGTTGCCGCCGTCGCGGCGCAAGAAGACTGTGGGGCTAGCCGAGATCGAAGCAGTGATAGCGAAGATGGCCCGTATTCCGCCAAAGACTGTCTCCACCTCCGATAAGGACATTCTGCGCAACCTGGAGCGCGATCTGAAAATGGTGGTGTACGGACAAGATCACGCCATCGAGACCTTGGCGGCGGCGATAAAGATGTCTCGCTCCGGCCTTGGCAACCCGGAAAAACCGATCGGCTCCTTTCTGTTCGCCGGGCCAACCGGCGTCGGCAAAACCGAGGTCACGCGACAGTTGGCGCGGATCATGGGCATCGAGCTCATTCGCTTCGATATGTCCGAGTACATGGAGCGCCACACGGTATCCCGGCTTATCGGCGCCCCTCCCGGCTATGTGGGCTTCGATCAAGGCGGTCTGCTCACCGAGGCAATCACCAAGCAACCCCATGCCGTGCTGCTGTTGGATGAGATCGAGAAGGCGCACCCGGATGTCTTCAACCTGCTGCTGCAGGTCATGGACCACGGAACGCTCACGGACAACAATGGCCGCAAGGCGGATTTTCGCAACATCATTTTGGTCATGACCACCAACGCCGGTGCGGATCAAATGAGCCGCCCATCGGTCGGTTTCATGCACCAGGATCACTCGGGGGACAGCTTGGCGGTGGTCAAGCGCGCCTTCACTCCGGAGTTCCGTAATCGGCTGGATGCCATCGTACAGTTCAAGTCCCTGGATAAGGCCACCATCGGTCATGTCGTGGATAAGTTCATCATCGAGCTGGAAAGCCAGCTCGAAACGAAGCACGTCACCATCGAGATCGATGAGCTGGCCCGGGCGTGGCTTGCCAAGCATGGGTTTGATCCGATGATGGGGGCTCGGCCAATGGCTCGCGTTATCCAGGAGAAGATCAAGAGACCGCTGGCGGAGGAGCTTCTCTTCGGTCAGCTCGAAGGCGGCGGACACGTGCGCATCACCGTGAGCCAAGATGCGCTTGAGCTGCAGTTCCAAAAGCAAGAGGTTGCCGCTGGCGTCATAGGGGCAGACGAGTGAGGTAGGTTGTGAAAAAACGTCGCGAACGCCGGTAGAGCAGCGAGGCAGTGCTTTTAGCCCTGGACCGAGCTAGCGCACTGAGATGCAAGATTTTGCCCTGATCATGGTGCAAGCACCCGTTAAACAGGTAACCACCGAAGGTATTCGCTAGTTTCCATCACAGTTTTCTAAAAACGCCTTTTGCCCATCAGCACGCCGCTACAATAACCGGCCGTCCCCTTTGGGCCTACCCCTTTGGTTCCCATGTCCGCGACTCACTACCTCAGTCCACTTGCACCGCCACTGCCCACTACCCGCGATGCCCGCGTGCGCTGGCAACGCCTGTGCGGCAGCAGCTTCGGTTTAGCCATCAGTCGCGCAGCATCCCGGCACCACGGTTTGGTCGTGGTGGTGACGCCCTCTATGCCCGCGGCCCAGCGTATCGAGGAAGAGGTGCGTTTTTTTCTCGATGCTGACGCCTTGCCCCTACTGCACTTTCCCGATTGGGAAACGCTTCCTTACGATACCTTCTCCCCGCATCAGGATATCGTCTCGGAGCGTCTGGCCACTCTCTATCAGCTATCCGGCCTGCAACGGGGTGTTCTGGTCGTGCCCATCACGACGCTGTTGGTGCGGCTCGCGCCGCGCCCGTATCTGGAAGGCGGCAGCTTGCTGCTCGCCACCGGGGATCGCCTCGATGTGGAGGCTTTGCGGGCGCGCATGACCGAGGGTGGCTACCGATGTGTCAGCCAAGTGATGGAGCACGGCGAGTTCGCCATACGCGGATCGCTACTGGATCTCTATCCCATGGGCAGCCGATCGCCGTATCGCATCGACCTGCTGGATGATGAGGTGGAAAGCATTCGTGCCTTTGATCCGGAAACGCAACGTTCCACTGGAGCACTCGAGCGGGTGCATCTCCTCCCGGCACGGGAATTCCCGCTGACCGAAAATGCCATTGCCCATTTCCGTCGCAGTTGGCGATCGCACTTCGAAGGGGATCCAACCCAGAGCCCGCTCTATCGGGATGTGAGCCAGGGACTCGCGCCGGCCGGTATCGAATACTACCTGCCGATGTTCTTCGATGAAACCGCCACCCTCTTCGATTACCTGCCTCTCTCTTCTTTGCTGATTACCGATGTCGGTATGCCTGAGGCGGCGCAGGCGTTCTGGCGCGACTTGAACGCCCGCTACGAAGCCCGGCGCCACGATCGAGAACGGCCACTGCTACCGCCGACCGAAGTGTTCTTGACCACCGACGAGGTATTTCGCCGGCTGCGAGACTTCCCGCGCGTGACCCTGGCCGGTATCGAAGAAAACACGGCCAAACAGACTCACCAATTTGCCACCCGCATCCCTACTGCATTGCCAATAGACGGGCGCGCCGCCGAGCCGCTGGGTAGGGTAAAGCATTTTCTGCAGAGCTTTAGCGGGCGTACGCTGTTTCTCGCCGAGACCCGAGGACGCCGAGAAACGCTGCTCGAAACCTTTCGAAACCATGATCTGCACGTGGCAAGCTTTGCCGGCTGGCGGGACTTTCTCGCGGGCGATGCAACCGTTGGCATCGCCATCGCGCCCCTCGAACAGGGAACCCTGATCGAAGAGCCGACGTTGGCCATCGTTACTGAATCGCAGCTGTTCGGTGAACGAGTCATGCAGCGCCGCCGTCGGCGCCGCAGCGGGCGGGATGCGGAAAGCATACTCAAAGATCTGACCGAGCTTCAGGTCAACGCCCCCGTGGTACACGAGCAACACGGCGTGGGGCGTTACCTCGGCCTCGAAACACTGCGGATTAGCGATCTAGAAAATGAGTTCCTGGTATTGGGCTATGCCGACGGCGATCGTTTGTATGTTCCCGTTTCCTCACTGCACCTCATTTCGCGCTACGCGGGCGCCGATCCGGCGCTCGCACCGCTGCACAAGCTGGGAAGCCCTCAGTGGCAGCGGGTCCGCAAGCGCGCTGCCGAGCGGGTACACGACGTCGCGGTGGAGCTTTTGGAGCTGCAGGCCCAGCGCGCTGCGCGCACCGGCCAGGCGTTGCTGATCGATGACGACCAATACCGGGCCTTTACTCAATCCTTCCCCTTCGAAGAGACCCCTGATCAGCAATCCACCATCGATGATGTGCTCCGCGACATGGCGCGCAGCGCGCCCATGGACCGATTGGTGTGTGGCGATGTAGGGTTCGGCAAAACCGAAGTGGCCATGCGCGCCGCCTTCGTCGCGGTGATGAACGGCCATCAGGTGGCCGTGCTGGTACCGACAACGCTGCTCGCCCAGCAGCACCACCAGAATTTCTCCGACCGTTTTGCGGATTGGCCCGTCTGCATTGCGCAACTGTCCCGTTTTCAGTCGAAGAAAGAGCAGCAAGCCACCCGTGAAGGCTTGCTGGAAGGCCGCATTGACATCGTCATCGGAACCCACCGGCTGCTCCAGGGGGATATGTCCTGCAAACGTCTCGGGCTGGTCATCATCGATGAGGAACACCGTTTCGGCGTACGGCAAAAGGAGAAGCTCAAGCGCCTGCGCGCCCAGGTGGATGTGCTGACGCTGACCGCCACACCAATTCCCCGCACATTGAGCATGGCGTTCTCGGGGATGCGCGACTTGTCACTCATTGCCACGCCGCCAGAGCGCCGACTTTCGATCAAGACCTTTGTGCGGCAATGGGACAACGATCTACTGCGGGAGGCTTGCCTGCGCGAGGTTCGTCGTGGTGGTCAGGTATACTTCGTGCATAATCGGGTGGAGGACATCGAGCAAATAGCCGACCGCGTGCGCAGCCTCATTCCGGAAGCGACCCTGCGTGTGGCTCATGGTCAGATGCGAGAGCGGGAGCTGGAACGCGTGATGCTCGACTTCTATCACCGGCGCTGCAATATCCTGGTGTGCACGACGATTATCGAGACCGGCATCGACGTGCCGAACGCCAACACCATGATCATTCACCGCGCGGACCGATTCGGGCTGGCCCAGCTGCACCAGTTGCGCGGCCGCGTTGGCCGCTCCCATCACCGAGCCTTTGCTTACCTGCTGGTTCCGCCGCGCAACGCCATGACCGGTGATGCCATCAAACGCTTAGAGGCTATCGAATCCTTGGAGGATCTCGGGGTGGGTTTCAGCCTGGCCACGCATGACTTGGAGATCCGCGGTGCCGGTGAATTACTTGGCGAAGAACAAAGCGGCCAGCTCCAGGAAGTCGGCTATGCACTGTATACCGAGCTGTTGGAGCGCACCGTGAGCGCCTTGAAAGCGGGGCTAGCGCCGGAGCTCGAACAAGCGTTCGATCACGGTCCTGAGATCGATCTGCGGGCACCGGCCCTGATACCCGACGACTACCTGCCCGATGTTCACACCCGACTCATTATGTACAAGCGCATCGCCAGTGCAGAGCACCTGGAGATACTGCAGGATCTGCAAAGCGAGATGATCGATCGCTTCGGTCCGCTGCCATCACCCACGCAGTCGTTGTTTCGCATAACCGCACTGAAGCTCAAAGCAGCGCCGTTAGGCATTCGCAAGATCGACCTTGGGGAACGAGGCGGCCGCGTGGTGTTTCAGGCAAAACCCAACATTGACCCTGCACGCATTATTGGGCTCATCCAAGAGCAACCGCAGCATTTCCGATTAGAGGCCGGCAATCGCCTCAAACTTGTAATGGAGCTGCCTGACACGGAAGCGCGCCTACGGGTGCTGGAGCAGCTTCTGGACACGCTGCGCATCCAAGAGGCGGCGTAAACTCCATGACATGTCATCCAAGATAACGGCCTATCGCACCAGAGAGCACCCGGTGATGTGGAAAAAGCTTAGCCTTCTGCTGCTTATGCTCAGTGCGAGCTTACCGGCCTGGAGCAGCAATGCCCGTTACTATCAGGTGGAGATCGTAGTTTTCGAATCCCTTGACAAGCGGGTTCTGCAAAGCGAGCGCTGGCCAAAAGACCCCGGTGCACCATCACTGGCTGGGGTGCTAGAGCTGGCGGGCGCCGAATCACCTCCTGCCGAGAAACAAGGTTTCCATTTGCTGCCGGCATCGGAACACCGCTTGGAGGGTGTTGTGAAGCGCTTAGAGGCCTCTGGACAGTACCGCCCTCTGGTTCATCTCGCGTGGCAGCAGCCAGCACTAAGGCGCCAGCGGGCCGTTGCCGTTCGCATTGCAGGAGGGTGGCCGCGAGCCGCGGCGGCGAGCTTGGCACACCGGCCACAGTCAGCGTTGCACGCTGTCGACGGGAGCTTTCGCCTCTACCGCGGCCGCTATCTCCATGCAGTCGCGGATGTGGTGCTTTATCATTCGGAGCCGACGGCATTTCCACCCACAGAGAAACAACAGACATTCTATGACGGGCCACAAGCCAACCCGGCACCGTCGCCGCCGCAGCCAAGCCGGTTTCGCCTGAGCGAGCATCGGCGCATGCGCTCCGCAGAGCTACATTACCTTGATCACCCGCTGTTCGGGCTACTGGTGCAGATTACGCCTTATCGCGCCCCCGAATCATCGGCGTTGGCGCCAACAGAGGACAGCGAGCCGGAGGACGACAACGATAGCCCGCCTGGGACAGAGGTAAGCGAGCCGATCGAGGGCGATGAGGACTAGCTGCTGGTGCGGTCCACTTGCGATACCAGCGCTTGCAAACGGGGGCTAATCGTCAGCGGATAGGCGGGCGCATCGCGCAGTTGGCGCAGGGAGGCAGGAAGACATGCAAGTTGTGCCTTGGCCCGTTGCCGCAGTTCGCTGAGTAGCCGGGGCGACTGCAATCGGCGTCCCCCTATCATGACCGGCTGCAGCAATGCTTCGCCCTCCTGCGGATCGTCTGCTAACGTCAGGACGTCGCCGATCATCTGTCCATCGTCAGGCGAGTAATGCCGGTAGACTTGCTTACGACCGGGCCAGGTGGCCTTGCCCGGTGAACGCTTACGCCGAGGGCGACCCGCGTACTCTTGCAGTTTGTAAGCGCAATCGAGATAGGGTACATCGCTGGAGACATCGAGCCGGGTGCCAACACCAAAGCCATCGATAGGCGCACCCTGTGCTAGCAGGTCCTGCAGCTGATATTCATCGAGGTTTCCGCTGCAAAAGATATCGACCTTCGCCAGCCCACCCGTGTCGAGAATGGCGCGCACGCGACGTGCCTCCTCGTTCAAATCACCGCTGTCCAGACGCACCGCTTCTATGACAATTCCCTGCGCCTGTAACCGCGGCGCGAGCTCCACCACCCTTCTCGCACCCCGCTCGGTGTCGTAGGTATCGATCAGCAGCACCACGTTCTCTGGGTGACAGCAAGCAAAATTGTAGAAGGCCTCCATCTCGTCGTCATGGGTCAGAATAAACGAGTGCGCCATGGTGCCAAAGCTGGGAATGCCAAACAGCTTTTCCGCCAGGATCGTCGCCGTACCATCGAAGCCGACAAGATAACTGGCACGCGCCGCCAGTAACCCGGCTTCGGCACCGTGTGCCCGGCGCAGGCCAAAATCGACTAACACCTTTTCCGGCGCAGCCAGCACGCAACGAGCGGCCTTGGAGGCAATCAAAGTCTGAAAGTGCAAGATGTTGATCAAGCGGCTCTCGACCAGCTGGGCCTCCATAATGGGTGCGGTTATCCGTAACAGCGGCTCATTGGCGAAGCATACAGTCCCCTCGGGCATGGCATGAACGTCGCCTGTAAACCCCCAGCCGTCCAGATAATCCACAAACGCCCTTGGAAACCCTCCTGGACCTGCAAGCCACGCGAGCTCCTCCGGTGCAAAGCGCAGTTGTTCCAAATACTCGAGCGCTTGCTCCAAGCCCGCGGCAATCAAAAATGCGCGCTCGCCAGGCAAATTTCGCACAAAGAATTCGAAGGTCGCTACTTCGTGCATGCCCCGGCCAAAGTAGCCCTTCAGCATGGTGAGCTGATAACGATCGGTTAGCAACGCACTGACGGCAGAGGGTGTGGTTATGGTCACGGGCTTAAACGTTCAAAGGCTGTTTGGCCATGGTCATCGTTTCCCCACTTATCGTCCTTTCGCCCGGTATGGCGGCCCACTGCCTTGCCACAAGGGACGCCGTGAATACATCCTTGGTAGGCTTGAGTCCGGCATCCATGCCGGACACACCCTTGTGGCAAGGCAGTGGGCCGCCTGCAAATTCTCATCATGGTCTTACCCTCTGAATGGTGACGCTGACGAAACGATAAGCATGGCCCTTTTTTATAAGCGCTGAAAGCTTCAACTTGGCTGTCTTAGCAACTGAATACGCTCACGGTGGATGAAATAAAGGTTGCGGCTGTAGATGAAAATCCCGGTGGCTTGGCCCACGATAAACACGGGATCTTTGCGGTACAACGCATAGGCGAGAAGCGTGATGCCGCCGCAGATACTAAAATACCAGAAAGCGACGGGCACGATACTGCGTTTTTGCCGCTCGCTGTGAACCCACTGCAGCAAAAATCGCATTGAAAAAAGTGCTTGCCCGACAAAACCAACGATCAGCCAAATCGTTCCAGCGTTCATTTCCGCCTCACGTCACCTCGTTTACCTGCGGAATCTTTGACCGGCGCATGAGCCACATAACGCCCATGAGGTCGATGATACCGACCCATAGCCGATTGCCGATCCCATACTTCGACGTTCCCCTTATCCTGGGACGATGTGTCACCTTTACGGAAACGACGTTCCATCCCGCGCGCTGCACCAAGGCCGGGAGAAAGCGGTGCATGTGATCAAAATAAGGCAACTCCAGATACGCGTCGCGGCGAAACAGCTTCAGCCCGCAACCGGTATCCGGTGTGCTGTCGCCGAGCGCCGTGGCGCGGACGCTGTTTGCGATGCGCGAGGAAAGACGGCGCACCCAGCCGTCTTGGCGCGCACGACGCCATCCGGTCAGCAGGCCAAGCCGGGGGTTATTCGCCTGATCGCGCATTTGCGTAAGAAAAATGATGTCGGCCGGATCATTTTGGCCGTCCCCATCCAAGGTCGCGATCCATGGCGCCCGAGCCGCCCGAATACCGGTGCGCAGCGCCGTGCTCTGGCCACAACGTGACGGGTGATGCAAGATACGCAGCAGCTGTATATCCTTCTTGAGAGTCCGCAGGCGCTCCAGAGTCCCGTCGTCGCTGCCGTCATCGACGTAAATAATTTCATAGTGACATCGACCCGCGAGCGCATCCTTGATCTCAGCTACCAGCGGGGCAATGTTGTCATGCTCATTGTAAACCGGCACGACCACTGAAAGCTCCATTATTCCCACCCACCCGCGGCCATGTCGAAATCATCAGGCAAGAAAACCCGATTAATCGACTGCCGTCGCTGGCAATTCTGGACACGTGAGTAAATGGGATCTGTCATGAGTTCTACGGAGCGTACCAAGCCTCATCACCGGCTCGATCGAGATCGGATACAGCCGCACAGCCAATGGCCCCAGCGCTTCTGGTGGCTTTTATTGATCCTATTTTGTTGGCGCCTGTTCTACATTACCATCACCCCACTCGATCTGGTTCCAGACGAGGCCTATTACTGGGACTGGTCCCGCAATCTGGCGTGGGGATACTACAGCAAACCACCATTGATCGCTTGGGTCAACGCTCTGTCGACAGCACTCTTCGGAACATCTCCGGTCAGCGTGCGCCTGCCGGCGGTGATCCTGGGAAGCTTCAGTCTCATCGGCCTGTATTACCTTGCCGCCCGCTTGTTTGACGAGCAGGTCGCCTTTTGGTCCGTGGCGGCGATGGCAGCCTCTCCCATGAGCACTGGTTTCGCTTTCCTGATGACCATCGACACCTTGCTGCTTTGTTTTTGGACCTTGGCCCTGTACACCCTGTGGCGGGCAATGGATGACCCGCACGACAACAGACGATGGTGGCTGTTGAGCGCCCTGGCGATCGCTCTGGGTCTGTTGAGTAAACAGATAATGTTGGTGTTCCTATTGCTAGGGGCCGTGCATCTAGCGTTAAGTCGAGAGCACAAGAGATGGCTGGCCACCCCATGGCCTTACATGACGGCACTTCTGGCCTTGCTCGCCCTCACGCCCACGCTGTGGTGGAACATGAGTCATGACTGGATCACCTTCCAGCATACCGCCCATAACCTGGGGATCCCAAGCCAGCCACGGGAACCTTATGAGTTCATCTTGACCTTCCTGAATTTTGTGGGAACGCAACTGTTTCTTATCTCGCCAATCACCTGGGGTTTACTGGTCATCGTTGGCTTATCATTGCTGGCGCACCTCCACAGGAGCGATGACGCCACTCGATTTCTGGTGCTGTTCAGCATAGTGCCGCTCATATTTTTCTTACTGGCGAGCTTCACCAAGAAAATTAACGCCAATTGGCCCGCCGCCGTCTATCCCGCGGGTATGCTGCTCTTGGCTGCCTGGGCCCATGGCGCTTTGCCCAACCACACGCGGCTGGCGCGATGGCGAAGGCTCTTTGTTCCAGGTGTGATCGTGGGCGCCTTATTCGTCATGCTCACCTACACGCTCACGTTCTTGTTGGAAAACGCCAGTCTAGGCGGTGGAAAACTCGACCCGACGAGACGCTTGAAGGGCTGGCAAACCCTTGCCGAAACTATCGAGCGAGTGCGTCATGACGCACCGCGCCCAGATAAGACTTTTCTCCTCGCCAGTGGCCGTCAGTACGTCAGTGAGCTGGCGTTTTATCTTCCGGGTCGACCGAGAGTGTATCGCTGGAATGAACGCAAAGGTATCGTGCAGACACAATACGAGCTGTGGTCTGGTCCGCTTGACAAGGTAGGATGGGATGCATTGATTATCCTAGAGCCCGCGCAACCACTCTACCCGGACCTTGCTCAAGCATTCGCTAAAATTACCTTCCTCGGCGAGGCGACCGTCCCCATCGGCCCCGCTGGTTCACGCCAACTTTTGCTTTATCTAGGACATACCCTCAAGCACTGGCCCTAATAACGACGGCGCGTGTCATGGTGGTTGCAAAGACTTAGCCACCTGCTTCGCCGAAGCGCGCGGTCGTGACTCTCCCCGATGCAAGCCGAGCAAGCAATACAGTCCCATGCTGAAATAGTACATGAGCCCTGCTGACCAAAGAACATCACTCGGAAAGTGACCACCTTGTACCATTCTGGCCACGCCCATCAGGGCACCATAAAGAAGCGTCGATACCAGGGCCACGTAGGCCCATCTGCGTGATCGGCGCTGCGCAATAAAAAAAAACCCGAAGAAAAAGAACGCCGCTGAACAATGCCCACAGGGAAACGAGCGCCCCTGACCCGACACGCCTTTCTCCCAAACCTCGAGATACGGTTTCTCCCCGCCGAACTGACTGACCTCACCGGGCCGGGGCCTTCCCCAGTGCTCCTTGAAAACCAAATTGACAACCACTATCGGGCCACCGATCGACAGTAGCACCAAAAACCAAGCGGCACGTCTTCGGCCACGAAGACTGTCCCAGCGAAATGACAGAGCGTAGACAATCAGCGCCCCGAACGCTATCACCACCGTGGGCCACACGCCGTAGCGGTACAGGAAATTCCAAGGCGCGCGTTCGCCGTAAATCCATCCCTTATCAGGACTAAAAAAACGTTGTTCGACATGCAGATCCAGGTCGAGCAATCGAATCACGAGCGTTAGGGTCAGCAGTAAAACGAAGGGCAATGCCAGCATGAAGAAGCGATGGCTGAAGCAGCCAGAGGCGCCACGGGTCAGCGATTTCATGGGTAGCTACTCATCAGTTTTTTATAATGTCATGTTGACATCATTATATTAACACAACACCACTGTAACGAAACGAGACGCAGAGCTTGGAGCAGCAGCCGGCCCTCATTGCGCTTTCGGCCATGGTCATTGTTTCGTCAGCATCACCATTCAAGGGTAAAACCGTGCTCGGAATCTGTAGGCAGTCAATCGCCTTGCCACAAGGGTGTGTTCAGCAGGGATGCTGGACTCAAGTCTACAAGGGT
>JBAPTW010000312.1:0-4055 GCA_049282355.1 Gammaproteobacteria bacterium
GGGGGCACGCTCTTTCTGCTCTGGCAGGAGTACAAGGAGATCCATCCAGAGGGTTATCAGTACAGCCAATTCTGCTGGCGCTGTGGGATAGAAAGATAACCTCGCGTCAGTCGACCATGTGACGTTCCGATTAACTCATTGATCTCGCTCAAGAAAAATGAGAGGATACCTGAGACTGTCACCCACACGTCAACACTTCGTGCGGATCCACTGCTGGCGAACGGATCTCTTGAACGCGGAACGCAGGAGCCTTCGGTGTTGAATCCTTATGCTTCCAATGCGCTGGCCAGGCGATTACACTGCGTGCCCGGCTGCTAAAACTGGCGGTGCCGGAAGGTTTGCAGGGACTTCGGCAGGCGCGACACATCGACTACATAAGCAAACGGCCTAGAGCGAACAGGAGGAAAACCGTGCAACGTTTACTTCTATTTACCTTGGCGTTGGCCATGTCGTCAGGTCTGGCAATGGCGCAGGATGCCACCTAGACTGACAAACCCAACATTCTGGTCATCTTCGGCGACGATATCGGCCAGACCAACCTCTCGACCTACAGCTTCGGTCTGATGGGATACACCACGCCCAACATCGACCGGATCGCCAACGAGGGCATGAAGTTCACCGACTACTACGCCGAGCAAAGCTGCACCGCGGGGCGCTCGACCTTCATCACAGGCCAGTCGACGCTGCGCACGGGCCTTTCCAAGGTCGGACTTCCCGGCGCCGACCTCGGCCTGCAGGCCGTCGACGTGACACTCGCTTCGGCGCTCAAGGACCAGGGCTACGCCACCGGCCAGTTTGGCAAGAACCACCTCGGCGACAAGGACGAGTTCCTGCCCACCGCCCACGGCTTCGACGAATTCTTCGGCAACCTTTACCACTTGAACGCCGAGGAAGAGCCGGAGGACCGCAACTATCACCAGGACCCGGCCTTCCGCGAGCGCTTCGGCCCGCGCGGGGTCATCCGCTCGTCGGCCGACGGTACGATTGAGGATACCGGGCCGCTGACCCGCAAGCGGATGGAGACCATCGACGACGAGACCGCCGCCGCCGCCATCGACTTCATGAAGCGCCAGGTCGACGCGGGGACGCCGTTCTTCACCTGGTTCAACACCACTCGCATGCACTTCCGCACCCACGTTCGCGACGAGCACCGCAGCCCGCCGGGCCTGACCGCGCCGACCGAATACGCCGACGGCATGGTCGAGCACGACGCGCTGATCGGCCAGGTGCTCGACTCGCTCGACGAGATGGGCGTCGCCGACAACACCATCGTGATCTACACGACCGACAATGGCCCGCATCAGAACTCATGGCCGGACGCCGGCACCACGCCGTTCCGCAGCGAGAAGAACACCAACTGGGAAGGCGCCTTCCGGGTCCCGGCGCTGATCCGCTGGCCGGGGCACATCAAGCCAGGCTCGAGCGCGACCGGCATCGTCTCCGGCCTCGACTGGTTCCCGACGCTGATGGCCGCCGCCGGCGACACCGACATTACGGAACGCCTGCTCGAGGGCACCACCATTGACGGCAAGGAGTACAAGAACCACCTCGACGGGTACGACCAGCTCGACTACCTCACCGGCAAGTCCGACAAGAGCGCACGCAACAGCTTCGTCTACCTCAACGACGACGGTCAGATCGTCGGCGTGCGTTACGAGAACTTCAAGTTCGTCTTCGCCGAGCAGCGCCAGAAGGGCACGATGCAGATCTGGGCCGAGCCGTTCACCAACCTGCGCGTGCCGAAGATGTTCGACCTGCGGGCGGACCCCTACGAGCGGGCCGACATCACCTCGAACACCTACTGGGACTGGCTGATCTCGCACAGCTACCTTGCGATCGCCGGGCAGACCTATGTCGCCCGGTTCCTCGACACCTTCAAAGAGTTCCCACCGGCCCAGCGGCCGGCCAGCTTCTCGATCGACCAGATCCAGGAGAAGATGAACGAGCAGTTCAAGAATATCGGCGGCGGTCAGTAGCCGTTCTTAGCCGGAGGCCGCCCGACGGCCTCCGGCGCTTATCCCAGAGAATTAGGGGTCTTTGGTATCTTCCGGGGTGGCAATGTCTAAGGTAAACAATAGCTTATGCGAACAATGTGTAGCCAGAGAGGTCTAGATAGATGCGCTGGAATAAGTGTTTGACGTTCAACAGGCCATAACAGCGTCGTTTAATGACCTTGATCTTGTTGTTTAATCCTTCCACAAATCCAGAAGTAGAGCGATCGATAAAGTAATTGGTGATCTCTTCCCTGCGCTGACGTAGTGTAGAGAGAAAGCTGTCAAAGCAATTTAATCCACTGCGCTTGACTAAGCCTATCCAATGGCTTATTTCTCGCTTGGCTTTTGACTTGGGAATATTTTGCTCGAATACTTCCGTCAATCCGTTGCTCAAGAGATAAGCCATCTTTAATCGAGGCGAATGCTGAAATAAACGTTCGATGAGCGCTTTTTCCTCCGGCGTCAAATCCTCTTCGTCCTGGCGTAACGCCCACATCGCTCCTTTGAGCTCCTTGTAAGCCTCCTCAGACAAGGTCTTCTTCAGGCGCTTCAATTCCTGCTGGCGTAACTTCTCCACACCCTTGCGATACAATCGTGCCACGTGAAATCGGTCCGCGACAATCAGCACTTGCCGCCCAAACACCTCCTTAGCGGCATTGATGAAACCCTCGTAGAGATCACTACAGATGACCCGCACGGTCTTGCGTAACCGCTTGGGAATACTGAAGAAAAACGCCTTTACCGTCGCTTTCTTGCGGTCCTTCAACACCCCCAGTATTTCCGTCCTGTCCCCGAGCCGCCCCGTCACCACCGCTACAAAGTCCTTATGCCCCTTCTTTAGCGCAATCTCATCTATCCCTATTTCTTCGAGCCGTTCCAATCGGTTCCAATCCACCTCCCCGGCGATGTGATGGTTCACTATCCCCATGACCGCCTCATAACCCAAATCCTCCTTGACCGCCACATCTGACCCCGTGCTGTTCACTAACATCCGCAACACATGAATTTCATACGCCGTCGTATGAGGCCGATTGCGCTCATACCATGACGCCCGCTGCGTGGTCGTGGGTTGCCCATCACAAACCGTACATTGATATCTCGGCGGGCGTAACCGAATAAACGTTTTCCTCCCCAGAATCGGTAAATGCCTCAACGTGATCTCTCGGTCGTGCCCATAGGGCTTCGTGATCTTCGTCCCACATCGATGACAGTGCGTCCCTTCTACGGCACTTCTGACGGTGATGATAATATCCCCTTGTTTATTGACTTCAACCTTCTCTACCTTCACGTCGGGAATATCTAAGGGAATGTCTAATCGTTCGCTCACACCTTCTCCTGCTCAGAGAGCCATACCATAACTCATTGATATTATATGCATTTGACACCCCGGAAGATACCAGAGACCCAGAATTAGTCTCAATGAACCGCAATATCCCGGCAGTATGCAGAATTTCACGCGAGTTACACGTCCGTAGTACGGCCGACTGATGGCTGCCCGCGACGCGATAGCCGCCCTCGTGGCGGCGATGAACGCCGAGGTGCTCGGTCAATCCCGGCTGATCGAGCGCATGGTGATCGGGCTTCTCGCCGACGGCCATCTGCTGATCGAGGGGCTGCCAGGGCTTGCCAAGACCCGCGCGGTCAAGGCGATGGCCAAGCACATGCGGACCGATTTCAGCCGCATCCAGTTTACCCCGGATCTGCTGCCCTCGGACGTGACCGGCACCGACATCTATTATTCGGAAGACGGCAAGGGCGAGTTCCGGTTCCAGGCCGGTCCGATCTTCGGCAACATCGTGCTTGCCGACGAAATCAACCGGGCGCCCGCCAAGGTGCAAGCCGCCCTTCTGGAGGCGATGGAGGAGCGGCAGGTCACGGTCGGCCAGACGACGCACGCTCTGCCCGACCCGTTCATGGTGCTGGCCACCCAGAACCCGATCGAACAGGAAGGCACCTATCCGCTGCCCGAGGCGCAGACCGACCGTTTCGTGATGAAGGTTCTGGTAAAGTATCCCGCTCCGGAAGACGAGCTAGGCGTCCTGCGGCTCGTCCGCTCGGAGG
>JBAPTW010000313.1:0-18198 GCA_049282355.1 Gammaproteobacteria bacterium
TGCCGGACTCAAGCCTACATGGAGGTATCCACGGCGTCCCTTGAGGCCAGGAAAGGGGATGTCTGCAAATTCTCAGCATGGTCTTACCCTCTGAAGGGTGATGCGAACGAAACGATGACCATGGCCCTCTATTGCAGCAGTCGTATGGCTGTAGTCGGATCTAACAGGTTGCCCTGGACGCTGCTCTCATGGTTCAGGTGCCATTCAGGTTCGGGGACGTACGCTGGTGCCGAAACTGAAAGCAACATCCGTACCTCAGGGTTTGGAAAGGAAGTTAAATATGAACATTGAACACCTTATGCCAGCACTGTGCGCAGCAATACTTGTTACTGTGGGTACGACCACACCAGCCATGGTGGAGGCTCGAGATTTTGAAGGCTATAGCCACCAGGCGAGCCATTACTCCCGAGACTCTCGTCACCACCGCGATCAACACTACAAGCCTCACTCCAGACATGGCCGGAACTTTCGCCACGACCATCACTATGGCCACCGGCATCATCCAAAGCACCATTATCGACGGGGACACGCTTATTCTCAGCCGCACTCTAGCTACTACAGTCGCTATGGGCACCATGGCGACGGTGTTGTAAGCTTTAGCTTTCGCTATCGCAGATAAGATGCGCCGGTGAGGCAGATCGCACCTGCCCACTCGAGGCTTGTTGTGAAAATACGTTAGAGTTGTCGCGCGAACGTCCAGGAAACCCTTGGATCAGAAGGTTGCCGCGTTCGCCGCGGCTTGACTCGAGGCACGGCGGCTGGCCGACAGCGCACAGCGACCTGCGTAGGGGGCTCGTTCCGCAGGCGACTTTCAGCACGCCGTATAAAGGCGAAGGGCGGTCGCTAGGGCAATCATCATGAAGCTATTTTTAGTCCAACACGGCGAGGCTGTCAGCAAAGACATCGATCCACAAAGGCCATTGAGCAAGCAAGGCGAGCATGACGTTGAGAAAATGGCAGCTTTGCTTAACCGGGCCGGCATCGACGTCGAGCGCGTGCTGCACAGTGGCAAGCGACGTGCTCAACAAACGGCTGAAGTATTAGCAAAGGCGGTGACGGCTAGCGGCGTCTGTGACGACATCTCCGGCATGGCGCCACATGATCCCGTTGAGGCATTCGCCGAGAGCATCGCGACCTTCACTCGGGATACTGCTCTGGTCGGTCACCTGCCGTTTATGTCGCGGTTGGCGTCGCGCTTGGTTATAAGGGATCCGGAGCGGGCAATCGTTGCTTTTCAGCCCGGGAGCATCGTCTGCCTCGAAGGCGATCCCTCAGGCACGTTTACCATTAGCTGGATGCTGCGCCCCGAGCTGCTGGCTAAGAAAGCCAAGGGATAAGCCGCCCGAAAAAAAACGACAGAAAGCGAACCAAAGGCCACAACCCAACACACGCTTTACCCATTTCTGCCGCGCCTGCCAACCAGCAGCTTCGCTACTGCCCGCTGCTGCTCCAAGCCCCCCGCGCTAGCGCTACCGCCAGTGAAAACAGCGCCTTCTACTCGGGCTGATGGTCCTTTCGTGAGCGACGGCGCTGGAGTGCGCGCTGCAACTCCGGCACCAGGCAATCCCAAACCCCATTATCCTTCTGTCGCGCGCCGCCGCGGCTACGAGGGACGTGTGCTTACCCAGGTCGCGCTACGCCGCGACGGACGCGCAATGCGCGTTGAAATCAAGCAAAGCAGTGACCACCGCGTGCTCGATGAAGCGGCAAAGGAGTAATGCGACTAAGCACTAGCAATTATCCATTTGATCGCTTACTCCCCTATCAGAAAAGCCCGTTCTTATTGAATGGCAGTTTCTCGCTTGATCACGTCAGCCGACTCCTCCAAAGCCGTTCCAAAGCCCTGTTCTGGGGGTGCCGGTCTGCCAACATAATAACCCTGGGCAAAGTCCACTCCGTATTCCTTTAGAAGTGCCAGTATCTCTGCTGTCTCCACGAACTCCGCTATTGTTTCCTTCCCGAAACCTTTGGCTACCTCACTCATCGCTTTTACTAATATCTGGTCGTCTGTGTCCTGAGCAAGATCGCGAATAAATGAGCCGTCTATTTTGACATAGTCAACAGGAAGTTGTTTGAGGTAATAGAAAGAGGAAAAACCAACGCCGAAATCATCCAAGGCGAAGCGACATCCAAGCTTGCGTATTGACTCCATTAGCTTTCTTGCGAGGCTGAAGTCCGCGACCGCGGCCGTCTCAGTAATTTCGAAGGTAAGATTCCTGGGATCCACTTGGCGATCTGCGAGCGCATTCTGTAGCGTCGGTAAAAGCTCGGTATCCTCGAACGATCTGGCAGACAGATTGACGGATAGTTGCACATCCTTATTCAGATCCTTTAACTTGCTCAAATGATCTATTGCTTTTCTTAGTACCATGTGATCGATGCGCTGAATAAGCCCGGTACGCTCCGCCGTAGAAATAAAAGAGCCCGGCAATACGATACTGCCGTCTATATCTCTCATGCGAAGCAGCGCTTCATAGCGTGCAACCGAATTGGAACGTAGATCCAATATTGGCTGATAATAAAGCATGAAGCCGTCGGCGTTTAGAGCTGTTTCTATTTTATGCTCCCAGCGCAGACGTTCATCCATCCGCTCCCGAGCCTTTTCTTCTACTGAAAATAAATGCCAGCCACTTCTTCCGGCCTCCTTTGCCTGATACATCGCCATATCCGCGCAGGCCAACAATTCATGCGTGTCTGCACCATGTTGAGGATAAACTGCGATACCGATGCTCGCGCTGACCTTGTGTGTTCTATCGCCGAAAGAAGAATGCAGCTGACTGAGCTTTGCGTTGATCTCCTTCGCGACTCGAATCGCACCATCCACCGCCGTTTCACGCAACAAGATCCCAAATTCATCTCCACCTAGACGCGCCACCAGATCGACGTTACGGACGATGGCAATTATTAGGTTGCCTACGGACTTCAGAATGGCATCACCTGCTTGATGTCCGCTGGTATCATTAATGTACTTGAAATGGTCAAGATCGAAGAACAAGAGTGCACCGGTTCTCTGGTATCGCCTCGACATGGAAATAGTCCGCTCCAATTCGCGCTGAAAGCGTCGACGATTGAACAAGCCCGTTAGCGGATCGTGATCGGCCAACCAAACCAGACGCTGTTCCGCTTGTTTGCGTTGGCTTACGTCAAGCCCGATGGACAACACTGCGGCGTCATCCGGGGATGTAATGAGAAGTCGAGAATGCACCCACGCAATATCCTGCCCGACACCATCTCGACGCATGACCTGACACTCATGTCGCAACTCATTTGATTTCGCGTCGTAGAGCGCGCCAAGCTGGTCAGAAATATCTGCAATAACATCGTTCTGGGCCAAAAGATTCACAAATCTTTGATCCTGGAGCTCCGAATTGCAGTAGCCTGTAAGAGAACGAGCATACTGATTCATCATCATAATCTTACCCCGTTTATCTTGGGTAAGAATAATTACTTGGGCAGTATTTAAAAGACTGGTAATAAAGTCCTTTTCCCGACCTAGCTCCTCCATCCTGTTTTGTAGCGCCCTGTTTCTCTCGGCGAGTTGATGTTGCAGCTCCTGCAACTGCTCCGATAATACCAAAGCAGTTTGCTGCAATACATCAACTTCATCCCGAATCCATTTTCGGGACTCTTTTTGTCCAATATTAGCCCTAAGCTTATCAAAGCCACCTTCAGCAAGTTGTGGAAGATCGCGGGCTGTTTTCCGCAGACGAGCCATTGGCCTCCAAAGCACCAAAAGCAATAATACTTCGGACATACTGAAGCCAACGATTCCGATAGTGATATAGTTTTCTGTTGCCTTTGTTATTGCGGATATCGCCTTAGTGATATCAGTAATGATGACGATGTGTGCACCACCTGGAGCTGGAAGACGAAACAATGAAACCTCCATGGTTTTGCCTTCAAATTCCGTCCGCAACACCCGAGTATTCGGTGCCGTGACGAGATTAGGTTCTTCGAGCGCTCGCAGTAATGGCAAAGTGCGCTGCGAATTGGTAAGAGCGAGCACCCGAGAATTCCTCAGCACGAATAAGCGCTCGGAGTTACCGGTGTTGCGCCCATCGGCCTCGCTGATGAGCAACCCCACATCCGCTCCAGAGATCTGTTTCAGACTAAGAATCATGCCGGCAAGCGAGGTTCCGAAGAGTGCAATTGTTTTTTTCTTTCCTTGCACGAAAAGGGGTAGCGCAACATACTGGATACATTGCACGGCGCACTCCAGAACTTGTACTGGCCGCTGACGTTCATAGCTTTTACGAACGCTCGGCGGCGCCGCGAATGGCGACTGTTCCCGAAGCCCCGTGCTTCCCCATCCTGCTAGATAGCCTCCATTACCGTCATAAAAGCGCGCTGTATCAAAATCTGTGATGATCTGCAGACCAGCCCAATGTAAGCCGAACGCATTGCGGATGTGCTCTGCATCCCCTGACGAGAGTGCCTCGCGCATGCCTCTTAGGGAGGGGATAAGCTCGGCGAATTCCTCGAGCCTCCTATAGGATTGATGAGTCAGCGCGTCGATCTGCTTCTGATAGCTTTCATATGCCAGTTGACGCTCTTGGTCGAATTGCAGCATCAATGTCAAGTAGCCAAAGCTGCTGAGGGAAAACACCGTGCTAAGCAAAATCAGCGTGGTTAAACCTATTGCCTTCCACTTTAGGCTAAGATATCCCCTCTGGATTGGCGTTCTCCGATCCTGGACCGTCACTGAGGATTTCCCTTGTTTTGAAGGTGTCAGTAACTAGAAACGAAGTGCTACCTGAAGGGCAAAAAGATTCCAGTACCGATGAGTACTAAAAATATCCGCGTTATCATCACTTGGTAACCAACCTGTACCATCAATGTAATGAAACTCACCCCTCAGCATTAAGTATCGGGTAACGTCCCAGCGTAGGCCCACCGTCAGATCTTTTGCAAAGCGCGAAAACGAAGGCTTTCCCGTCAGTGCTGAAAAATCCTTTCCATTCCTATCGCTACGGTCAGTGTAAAGTACATCATAGCGTACCATTCCTTCCCAGTGCTCAAAAAACCTGTAAGCCAATTGGACGTAACCGCTGTCTCCGATGACATCTGTATTTGGAATTGCTGGCTCGAAATCGTGGTACTTGAAGTTACGTAACGCATATTCACCAGTAAGCGTCCATTTCAGCGCACTGTATTCGGCAGATAGGTAAAGTGCATTGAAGTTCATGGAACCTCCAGGCAGATCATTAGGGATCCCCGAAGAATCATACTTTAGACCAAGTCCTACACCCGATATCCCCAGCTTCACCTTGCCTCCATCCCGCTGATAGAGCAGTCGCCCGACGAGGGTCGGCTCGCCTTGCAGCTCTCCAGGAAGAGAAGCCCCCAAGAGAGCACGCTCAACTGAATCACTGATTCGTGGAAAAACGGTATTAAATTGCAGTGAAAAGTCGCCGACGTCCCCCGATCGAGTGGCATACAATTGTAAGCCATCAGCCGAAAATGCAAGATCGCGCGTGCGGTCAAAATAGATGGACTGCGGCAGAATAATGCTGGGACGCGTGAAGGCTACATCCCGTGTCTCGTTATAGAGCCCAAATGGGTTAATTACTCGACCAACGCGTATGCCAGCCACCATTTTTGGATCGGAGAAGGCGCTATAGTCGAAGAATCCGTAATCGAGGCGAGGACTGCCTGTTGCGGCCTCGCCAGCCCAACGAGCGGTACCCTGCATTGAGAATTGTAAGTTCGAGAGTGGCCGCCAAGAAGCGTTTATCCCAAGCTCCCTAAAATCTAGGCTCACATTGTTTTCTGTTTTTCCGAAAAGATTATTTCGGGATGTGATCATAGCGGCTTGACTGAAGAAGCCGTGAATCTGTGCCGTATCAGCAATAGAAATTGCTCGCACGCTCGGTGTTATGCAAGCTGCCAGTGTCAAAAACACAAAAGCCGAGCTGGCAATTCGTGACGCACAATTAAGGATTTGCCGAGATAACATCTAGTACCTTGACGGCATTGCTTATAGGTGGTGCTGAAACGTAACCGATGGCGCCAGGAGTGGATTCTATTCTAGAAAGCATCTCCTCCTCGCTGCTGAGACTTATGGGCGCCTGCCCGGTACCGGAATATACAAGTCGATCCCACGCTTGCTGCAGCTGATGGGGAAAAATCTCAAGCTTTTGCTCGCAAAAATCCTGATGCACTTCTGATCTATCGGTTAGCACAAAGACTCGAGTAGGTAGTCGCTCCGACCAACTGTGCAAACGCATGCTGTAAATGGCGCGCAACATATTTCGGGAGATGTGCGTCTCGGTAACGCTCGGGTTGACGATCACAACAAGACTTTGGGCTTGAGCGTCTGAACTTTCATTGGCGGTGGCAATGGGTACGAGTAATGCGGCCAAAACCGCGGCCGCGAGAGAGTGATGCACTGAGGTAAAATAATCGCGAAACTGTGGCATCAATCAAGAAACATGAATACCAACCAATCCAACGAAAACCGGTCGCACTTACTCGAGCAAAAGACAGGCATTGTTGAGGAAATCACTAGGCCTCTTGAGGTTCAAGAAGCGCCGCCATTTGGGAGCACCGCCGGCCTTTGGAATGACACTCTCACCAAAGCCGCAGGACCCGAGCCAGGGACAGCCGTATTAAGACCCGAAGGTCCTCAACAGCGGGGATATAGCCAAGCGCCGCTAAACCGACGTTTGCTGACCTTGGGATCGACCGAGCTATCAGCAGCTTATTTGATTCGCAACAAACAGAAATAGCGTTATTCTATGAAACTCAGTCTTCCTCATGCCTCTGCGGAGGAGGCCATAAGACGCCACCGTGTGTAATGAGATCCCAGATCTCCCTCTGCCTACCGTAGGTGTTCTGTAGTAATTCTGCTATTGCCATGAAGTGTGGCTGTCGGTAACCGTGGTATTCTACCAGTGGACCGATGGGTTTTAGTTGTAAGCAGAATTGCCGCAGCAGGCGATTGAGTGCCGGTTCCATGCCGGCATACCAATAATTGATGCCGTTCTCTGCAGACATTTTAAAAAGCGCTACTATCAATCCAAGAACCGTATGGGGAAAACGGCGCCGTCCATGCCGAACCAGCTCAGTTTCTCGATCCGTTCCGAATGGAAACTCGTTTTCGCCCTCTCGGCGGCGGAATAGACGAGAAATTATTAAACGGGAAACCTCCGCCGTTTGGTCGCGGTTTACTGCCGCAGGATCAATAGCGCTCCGATCGAATTGGTGGACAAATTGTTCGATAGGAAAAGAACGATCCATATGTATGGTGTCTACCTGAGGATAAGGTGGGTCGGTTAGAATCAACCGGACGGTACCAGCAAAAGCCGCTGTCGGCCGATGGCGCAACAGATAGTGCACAGATCGATAATCATATTGGTCAAACTCGAGCCCGTCCGGATATCGCCAGAGCTCAAAGCCGGGCAGCTTAAACTCTTTCGACATCACTTCGTAACGAAGCTTAAAGGCTTCTTCGCGTAGCTCATTAGTAAGCGCCGGAACCAACTCAAAATATTCCTCGAATGCTGCAAGCAATTCGCTCAAGGACGTCCTCGCATGCTACTGGCAATAGGCTATTCCGGTAGCAGGCATCTGGGCATCCGTGCTAGGCAGGCTCGCCGTGAGAGAAATAGCTCAAGGCTGTCGGTGCCTGCCACAGGCGATTGCCGGGCGGTAGGGAAGTCTTGTTCCTCATCCTAATCCTGAGGAATTAGAGTCCTTTACACTGGCTGTTATCGTCCCCATGGACCTGAAACTTTACCGGGGGCGGCTTAAAGAATGTTTTAAAACACCCTCTTACAGCTGATGTCGGTCCTCGATTCCGACGCGAAGCGGCTTAGTTAAGGCGGCTTGAAAGGCACCATTCAAAATCAGATCTTCGGGGACGCCGATGTGGAAGCCTCCTCCTGGGGCTAGCAGCCAAATGGTATCAGCGCTGCGTAAGGCCAGATCCAGATCATGAATGGAAAGCAAAATCGCTTGGCCCGTCTCGCGGGCAAGCCTGCGCAGCGTTCCCATGATATCCACACGGCGGGGAAAATAGAGAGACGATGGTCGCAATCGGCACCTCGATGAGCTGTGCGTCATCAAAGCCGCTCGGCTCTGGTGTGCCACATTGCACGAGCACGTAGCGAAAGCGTTCCTTGGCACCGGGCCAAGGGGTCACACCGTCAACACCTTGTAGTGCTTGCGGTACTCGAGCGTAAAGCCCGTGGCATAGCGAATGCGTGCTTTGTGCGGAAAATAGTCAACTTTCGGATCGTAGGGCGCCACACAGCCCGCGGCTCGATCGCTAGACGGTCTGCTAGAAATGCTCGGCGGGGTGGCTTGCGCCGATGGCTGGAGAAGCACTCGGGCTCCCGCTAAACCAAGCAATCCGAGGAACGTTATTCGCTTCATGACGCCGCCTAGTAAGATGCGCGCAGCCCACCGAAGACACCGATGCCGGGCGAGCGGAAGCCAAAGGCTTCCTCGTATTGCTCGTCCAGAAGGTTCTCGATGCGGGCGATCAGCGCGATCCCCTGCGCAAGCTCGTAGCTCCCTGCCAGATTGACCAGCGTGTAGCTATCGAGCGTCGCCCGCTGGGGCTCAAAGTTAGGCGCTAAATAAATGTCGTCTTGCTGTTGGCCGTTGTAACGGATAGCGAGATTGAGGTTGGCTCGGTTGCCACCGCGAGTGTTCGCCAGGAAATCATAGTTGAACGCGACGCTGGCGATATGTTTCGGCCGGCGCACCAGCTGAGCGCCGTCTGGATCCTCACCGTCGGTGTAGGTGTATGTCCCAGTAAACACCAGATTATCGATGAGGGTCGCCGCCAGTGACACCTCGACCCCTTGGATCTGAGTCGTTCCCGAAAGATTGCTGGGACGGCTTCTACCAAGAGCCGGCACGAACTCGAACGAAATGAAGTCCTGAATTCGGTTATTGAAGTAGCTGACATCGCCGGTCACCCGGCCACCGAGGAATGTCTGTTCGATGCCGACGTCCCAGCCGGTGGAGTTTTCCGGCTTGAGGTCGGGGTTACCAATAAAGGTGTCGAACACTCCGAAAAGCTCCGTGAGCGTCGGGTTCTGAATTCCCTTCCCCCAACTCCCGTGCAGGCGGGTGCCCGTCTGCCGATGCAGATAGGCGCCGGTAACCCGCGGTGAAGTGAAGTTCGCGAAACGGTCGTTATCGTCATAACGGGCACCGCCCGTGAGAAACAGACGGTCCCACAAACCCAGCCGATACTCACCGACAAATCCGGTGGTTTCAATGGCCGGCAGTCCACCTTGCACATTTTCACCATCCTCATTTTGATGTTCGATGAGGAAGGTTAAATCATGCGTGGCAGCGGCGATGGAGGGGGTCTCTAGAAAGACACTGGACTGATAGTCGATGATGGTCTTGTTGCCGTCGAAAAAAAATGTTTTGACTCCATCCTCCAAGAAATCATTGGTCGTCTTCAGTCCCGAAAAACCGACGATGTGATTCCATTTCCCCTCGAATAGGGTCAGCTCGCCTTGTACCCGCCCAGAAAGATTGGTGAGGTTCGTTTCCTGATCGTCATCGTTCGGGATGATGATACTCGTGCCGGGTAGCGTTTCCGCACCAAAGGCGTCGAACTCGGTGTTGGTATCGGCGTAGCGAAACGAGGTTTGGATCTCGAGGTTTTCCAGGGGATTGAAGCCCCCCCGGCCATTCACGGTAATGTTCGAGTGGCCGTCCGCCTCATCACCGAATCGGGAAATGTTAATGCCGTCCGTGCGCAGACCGCTCAGCCCGAGGGCGCCGTTCAAGACATCGTTTCCACCGCTGATCCCGGCCTCGCCATCGAAGGTGCCAAAGGAGCCGCCTTCCACCCGAGCATTGCCTCGTAAGCCCGCCTCACCCTGCTTAGTGATGATGTTGATCACGCCACCGATAGTGTTGCTGCCGTATAGCGTCCCCTGGGGGCCTCGCAGGACTTCAATGCGCTCGATGTCGCTTGCCAGCAGGGTGGAGAAGTCAAACCCACCTCCCGCCGCTGGATCATTCATTTTGACACCATCGAGGATGACGAGAGTTTGGTTGCCTTCGGCTCCACGGATGCGAACCTCCGTGGGATTGCCGAAGGTCCCTACTCTGTTGACGGCAACTCCCGGCACGTCGCGGAGCACGTCGGCGATAAACCGCGTCTGCTTTTGCTGCAGCTGCTCTCGGGTAATCACGGTGACCGAGCTGCCCAGGGTCTCCACCGCCACCGGATAGCGGGTGGCGGTCACCACCGTCTCTGGAACCGCTTGCGTCTCGCTCTCGGCCACCACCGGCGCCGTGGCTATCGTTGCTAATGTCGCACCGATAAGCGCCTGTTTGCAACCAACGGCGGCGGAATCCCTCGTAGAATCGCCAAGCACATTTATCTTCATTGCGATCTCCCCAGTCAATACGTTATTGCTTTGTTGCTTCGGGAGCGTGAGCAAGGGCGATATAAACGACCCTGCCCGCGTCGGAAACGGGGGTCGATCGGGTAAGGCGCTGCGGCTCGGAAATGCCCAAGGCCGGCAGCTATCACTGATTGAGGTGGAGGGGAATGAAATGCGTTATCCGATCCACCGCCGCCTGACGACCCGCGTTTCCCGCATCGCCAACACGGTGGACCGTTCCGCCGAAATCGTCCCGTTCGCGCGGAGAGGCGACGCTCGCGATGGCAGGTCTCCTGGCTTGCGGGTCGCCGCCTGCGTCCAACCTTCCCAGTTTCCCAGTGGCTTTGCGGGGACGCAGGCTCGCCGCCTACAGTTGCGGGGACAGCCAAGGCTTTGCCGGCTCGCAATGCGCGAGCGCACCTTGTTCCCTTTTCATCCCTCGTTGGAGGGAACCATCACTGTCGACATTATCTCGAACGATGTTGCAATGCGCAATACCATGCGAGGCGCTTGCTCGAGCCGCCGCTCGCGCTCTTTACCCGCAGCGCGGCACGCGCACCGCATGCGCTTTTTGGTGGGATACCACGACCCGATGTAGCGAAGCGTAGGGCACGTCGATGCGCAGGAGATCGTCGACGGGCAAGCCGCGCACGTGGCGCAGGATAACGCGGATGACACCACCGTGCGTGATGACCAAAACACGGCGACCGCCATGAGTAAGCGTGATCCCACGCCACGCGTCGAGGACTCGCCGCTCGAACACCTGCAATGACTCCGCACCGGGCGGAGGATGGGCATAAGGGGCTTGCCAAAATTTTGCCAGCGCCTCGGGGTGTGTGCGCATTAGCGTTTCGGTCGTCTGTCCCTCCCAGAGGCCGAAATGCAGCTCGCGCAGCCGCGCCTCCCAGTGCAGCGGAATGTCTAAGCGCTGGCCAAGGGCCTGGGCGAAGTCGCTACAGCGACGCAGCGGAGAGCTGATGATGAAGTCCCAGGAAGCAGCAGCGACCGCCGCCGCCATTTGTCGCCAGCCGAGACGGCTCAAGAGATCATCCGTGCTGCCACGCAAACAGACGCCGCCCTCGACCTCCCCATGGCGCAAGAGATCGATGACGATGGTTCCATGATCTGGATTTCTTTCCCTTGGATCTGGATTTCTTTCCCTTGGATCTGGATTTCTTTCCCTTGAGCTCATCTCCTTCTTGTTTCGGGGTTATTTCCTGTTCTTGGGGTCATTTCCTGACTTTACACTTCACGCTCGTTCCGCTTCTTCGCAAATTTCAGCATGAACCTATGGGGCGGCAGTCGGCATCGAGATAATCTTACTCATTCGATAAATTTGATTGCCTGCACATTGGCCTCGGCAAAGGTCATGACTTCTGTATGCACATGCACTGCGGCATCGATGATGCCCATGGCCAAGGCCGCACCGGTTCCCTCTCCCAGGCGCATGCCCAGCTGCAAAATGGGTTCTAGACCCAGGTGCTTGAGCATGATCCCATGCCCCGGCTCCGCCGATAGGTGCCCAGCGAACATGTAATCCACGCAATGAGGACAAAGGACGTGGGCGATCAGTGCCCCCGCAGTGGAGATGAACCCGTCCACCACCACGGGCTTATTGTGAAAGGCGGCCGCCAGGATACAGCCGGCGATGCCACCGATCTCGAATCCGCCCACTTTTGCGAGCACATCGAGCCCATCGCCCGCAACCGGCTGGTGGAGCTCTAAAGCCTTCACAATCGCGTTTTTCTTGCGGGCGAGCCCTGCACTATCAACCCCCGCCCCACGTCCAATCATCTCATCGGCGCCGGCCTTGCAAATACACATACCGATGGCCGCCGACGCCGTGGTATTGCCAATACCCATATCGCCGGTGCCGATGAGCTGACAGCCCTGTGCAAAGCGCTCCGAAGCGGCTTGGAAGCCTTTCATGACAGCCTCTTCCGCCTGCCCTCGGGTCATGGCCGGCTCCCGAGTAAAGTTCCTCGTTCCCCTGGAGATGCACTGCATTCTCAATTTATTGGCATTAGGCAATGGCCCCCTATCGAGATCCTTCGCAATGCCCATGTCCACCACAAACACATCCGCGCCGACATGGCGGGCGATGGCGTTGATGCCGGCCCCGCCGGCTAGAAAGGTGTGCACCATAGCCGTTGTGATGTCCTGGGGATAGGCGCTCACCCCCTCGACCGCAACGCCGTGGTCGCCGGCGAATACTAAAATGGCTTTTTCTCGCAAGTCCGGAGTGAGGGTGCGGCCGATGCCGCATAACCTCTCGGCGATGTCGTGGAGCCTTCCCAGTGCCCTGGGTGGCATCAACAGTTGAGCGGTTCGCTCGCTCGCCTTGATTACGATTTCTTGCGCGATGGGAACAATTTTCCCCAGTACATCAGAAAGTGCTTTGTCCATGCTGTTTATGCTTTTTTGTCTGACTATTCGCGGATGTCTGCGTCGCCTGGAGCCACTCGCCAAGCTCCCAGCGCAGCCGGATGTTTTCCTCGGCTCCCTTCATGGAAACACGAAACCAAGCCGGGGAAAGCCCAGCGAAATTAGAGCAATCACGCACGAGAATGTGACACCGTCGCAGGTGTTCACACAGGGCGGCAGCTTCTCCCGTCGCCAACTCGCCAAGCAGGAAGGTCGCGGCGCCCGGGTAGAAGCGAACGCGGTCATCGTTGGCGAAGCATTTCAGCCACAGGTCCCTTTCGTGGGTACAAAAAGCTCGGGTTTCTTTCGCATGAGCAAAGGCAGCATCTTGGTTTTCGGCGAGGTACTCCACGGCCATTGCTGCCAGGGTGTTGACGCTCCACGGCGGGCACCACGAGCGGAGCTTCTCCGTTATCTCCAAAGGACCGTGGACGAACCCTACCCTCAGGCCGGCCAGTGCATACATCTTGGAAAGAGACATCAGGATCAAGGCGTTGGGAAGAGCCTGCTGCGCCAAGGAAAGGGCCTTTTCCGGACCGCAAAATGGAAGATACGACTCATCGATGACAAACAGCGTCTCAGGGCATGAGCGCACCAGATCGGCTAGGGTATCCGAGGGCGTAAACACCCCTGTCGGGTTATTGGGATTGCAGAAGAAAACCACGTCAACCGCTCGAACTTTTCGACGGATTTTTTCTAGGTCCGGAACAAACTTCCGCGCCGTATCCAAGAATGAGCACCGAACAGGCACCCTGACCAGCGCGCACGCATCCTGGTAATCCGCATAGGTGGGCGCCATGACCATCGCGTTCCTTATTCGCAGGGCTTGTGGGATAGCGTAGATGAACTGGGTCGTCCCGTTTCCCATGGTGAGGTTCTTGGGCGAAAGCCCCATCCAACGGGCCACGTGCCGGACCGCAGATTGAGCATCCGGTTCGGGCAGCGAAATCGCCTCCGTGATGCGCCTTGCCAGATAGGTAAATAGGCCAGGCACTGGACCTAAGGGATTTAGGTTGCTGCTGGCATCGACAATTTCCGCCACATTACAGCCGAGCAGCCTCGCCGCCTCATGCACATTTCCCCCGTGCCCACGGATCACGCAGATGACCTCCCTGCCAGGATCAAAAACATGATGGCTTCCGATATCTCGGCCATCGCCCCCAGCATATCCCCTGTCACACAACCGATACGGCGGCGATAAAACCAGACCATACCCAGAGAAACGGCCAGAAAAGCCCCATAGAGCAACAATACTCCAAGGCCGAGCCCGAATGACAGCAGCGACGGCACGACCAGACCGAGAAACGCGGAGTCGCTAAAAGACCGCCCAAAAAAAGGCTTGCCGGTACCCTCTTTTCTTCCATAGGGAAGCGCCCGAAGACCAAACAGCATGCTCCCACGCGCAAAGGCGGGCACCAGCAGGATGGCAAGAAAGCGGTCACTGGAAAGCTCGGCGAGAGCAACCGCCTTTAAGGCCAAGCACAGCACCACGGCCAATAAACCCATGGCCCCGACTCGACTGTCCTTCATGATAACTAGGGCGCGCGCTCTGCTATGGTGCCCTAGAAGCCCATCGGCCGCATCCGCAAGCCCGTCTAAGTGCAGCCCGCCGGAAAGGACGGCGAGCAGGATCACATCCAAAACAGCAACCAAGGCAGGAGACCAAACCAGGCAGGCCAGGAAATCCCACACCGCCACCACCAGGCCGAGCAACAACCCCACCAATGGGAAGAAAGGCACCATAGCCTTGGGGGAGAAATTCGCCCCGCTTTTGACCGGCAGGATCGTCAAGAAGCTCAAGGCCGCCCGCAAGCCTTGGACCGCGTCGTCCTGCGTTTGCCGCGTCACTTTAACGCCTGGGACTTCACGGGAACCGCAATACCGGCCACCATCCAGACCACCTGATCGGATGCGCCGGCGACGATTTGATTGAGCTTTCCGGCCAGGTCCCGGAACCGGCGCGCGAGCGTATTCTCCGGCACGATACCGGCCCCCACCTCATTGGACACCAGGATAATGGGCCCGCGCGCCTCTCCCAATGCCTTAGCAAGCTCACGAAAGCGGTCTTCAAGGCTCTCATTTGCTAGCCCTTCCATAAGCAGGTTGGAAAGCCACAGCGTGAGGCAATCCACGAGAATTATGCGGTTCTCTCCCGCGGTTGCCATAATGACCTCTGCCAAAGCCAGGGGCGTTTCTCGGGTTATCCAACCCTCCCCGCGTTCACGTCGGTGGGTATCCACACGCTCACGCATCTCTTGGTCCAGAGGCACACAGGTGGCGATATAGGTTTTATCAGCCACTCCAAAAGAATCCGCCAGTGCCAAGGCATGCGCCGTTTTTCCGCTCCTGCATCCACCGATGACCAGAATGTTGCGGTTCATGCCGCGCACTCCTTGACTTTCTGAACGAAAACACCTGCACTGGACCGAGGGTCGAGCGACAGTCCGCCACGCAGTAGGCTAATGGACCACCGTCGGCGATTGACCACGAATATCTCCCCCTGTGAGCTTATGCCTGCAAAAACCTTAATGGTCCAAGGCACCACCTCCGATGCAGGAAGGAGTGCGATCGTAATCGGGCTATGTCGCTATGACGGCGCCGTGTCCGAAGATAACCCGGTGCTAGGCACCGACGTGCACGGTCTATTCGAGGCACCGGCGACGGCGGCTGCCCTACTGCGTTCAGCCGGGCTTGGCGCCCCCGGGACATCGACTACGGCGCCCTTCGAGAAGCGGGTATCGAATGCATTGCCGAGCGATAAGAGCCCATCCGCGGTGGACCGCATTCTTGAGTAGCTGATTTGAAAGGTTGTAAAGGAAACCGTAGCGAGCGCGGCGCGAGAGAAAGGCGGGCGGCGCGCAGCCGCGAGACACATCCAATCGATAAGCAAGGCGCCTAGTTCATAGGACGACGCACTTCAACCTGAACCGTAATCTCGCCAGCCTTTTCAAATTCCAACGTGAGCGGGAAGCGGTCCCCGGCAACCAGCGGCTGCTTGAGCCCAATAAGCATGAGGTGCTTACCACCCGGCTCAAGCACGGTGCGATCCCCGGCATCCACCTCGATGCTCTCCACCTGGCGCATCATGATCATGTCGCCTTCCATCAGATGAGTGTGCAGCTCGACCGTTTCCGACACCGCACCCCGGACAGAGACCAGCCGGTCCTTATCGGACGCCTCGTTGATGAGGGTGACATAGGCCGCGCCATTGGTTACTCCGGGCGGCGTTTCCCGAGCCCAGGCATCCTCGACACGCATGCTCTCAGCGGCCTGGAGAGCCGGTACGCAGGCCAGTAACAGCCAGGCGATGAATGTCTTGCATAGGTATTTGCTGCTCATGATTCTATCCTTTCGCTCTCTGCGTGTAGTGCGAGCAACCTTCATCCGGCGCTGCTCTTTCAGCTCTTCTCAAAGGTTGCCCCATTGCCACCCCATAGCTCAAATCCGTGCGACAGCTTGAAACGCCACCTCGGTTGGCGATGTGCCATCTCACCTCCGACCCTAACCGCACAGGTATCGGCTAGCTGCGCGGTCCAGCGGGTCAGGCTCCAGCCCGAGGTAGGTCTTGCGTAAGTGATCCCACATCACCAAATTTTCCCAGCGCGGCTCCTGCAACACCTTTTGCTCAACGCTCAGGTAAGGATTCGGCAGAAACACCGTCATCTGCTGTTCGCCCTTGCCATTAAAGAGCCGCAGTCCCCAACTGCTCGGGCGACCGTCCTCTCTGAGCTGCCGATAGAGCTCGGCACGGGCGGTACGCCGCTGTTGCGCGAGCTCCACCGAAGTTGGGTCGCGGGGAGTCCCTTTATTTTCACCAATGCATAGATGGAAATGCCAATGGCCAAAATCCACTGTCAAATAGCCATCCAAGAGATTGATGCGCTTTGGAGCATTGGGAGCGCGCACTTCCCACACCGCCCCCTGAACGGCAGTGCCAAAATAAATCTGATCCCAGTAATTCTGAAATACATCGGTGATCAGCGAATGCAGATAGTCCGTATCGGTTGGCAAAGAAAATACTTCCAGCATACCGTTGCCGGGCTCAGTCACCAGGGTTGAGTGGGTCACAGTGACTCCTCCTTTGTTGACTCAGCGGGGGTGGCGTGCCCACGCCGCCCTGCTGTTTGCCTCGATGCGAATGTCCATTGCTCTTGATGGACTTTCATAGCCGCGAAAAGCTTCGCTAACAACATCTCGTGTTGATCCAGTGCAACCCGCAGATTGCGGCCAGGCCTGCCGCCAGACCCAGCCCGCCACAGAGTAGCGTCAGCCGCAGCGCCCCTTGCAAGTGGCGCTCATCGAGCGCCGCAGGCCAATGGGGCTCACCGATGTAGAGCTCGTTTACTTTCACACCGTTTCGATAGAGGGGCCCAACGAGGCGTATCCGTAGGGCACCGGCGTAGGCCCCTTCGCTCCATCCGCTGTTGGGACTTGGCAGTAAGCCGTGAAAGCGCCAAGCGCTTCGCACGGCGTCCACAGGGTGGAGCCGAAGTAAAACGGCCGCGGCCGCGATCACCGCAACTGACAGCCGCGCCGGTAGCCAGTTAACCAAGTCATCGCTGCGCGCCCCGGCCCAGCCGAAGCGCCGATAGCGACTGTTCTTGTAGCCCACCATGCTATCGAGCGTCGAGATCACCTTGACCGTAATAGCCGCCGGTAAGCCTCCGAGGCAAAGCGCCCAGAGCGGTGTCAACACGCCATCGATGATGCTCTCAGAAAGCGACTCGATGGTGGCACGCACCACTGCCGGTCGGTCCATGCGCTTCGTATCCCGACCCACCAGCCAGCCGACCCGGCGTCGGGCCTCCTCGATATTTGGCAACGACCACAGGACACGGCGGGCATGATCCAGAAGATCCCGAAGCGAGAGCAGATGCCAAGCGAGCAACACATCCCAACCCCAGGCGGCAAACGGGTGCCAGGAAAGAAGAGCCGCATGCACACCGGCCCACAGCGCGACCGCGATCACCACCATGCCGAACCAGTGCAGCACTCCGCCGAGGTAGCCATCCACGCCCAAGGCGCGCAAAGCCCGTTCGTAATGTGTGGCGAGGTCGCCGAGCAGTCGGATAGGGTGCCAGCGGTAGCGGGGATCACCGAAGGCGAGATCCAGGGAAAACGCCGACAGCACCACCGAAAACGGATTCTCGATGAGCGCATCCAGTCCAGCAAACATGTGGGGCTCCATGCCGTTACCGGCAAGATCAAGGCATCAACGCCGGCGATGTTACCATGCACAGCCCCGCAATCAGGCTATATTTCGGCGACTGCCGCAACACCAAGAACACTGCGTCGAGGTATCGCTCAGCGGCCGCACGTTAGCGCGGTCCGCCTACAGCGGCTTGAGTGCTAGGGCTTGGCCTCGGTCGTATGCCGCATCCACATCCTCAACGTAGGCGTAGATCGACCCCAC
>JBAPTW010000314.1:0-5783 GCA_049282355.1 Gammaproteobacteria bacterium
GTGGGCTTTTGTCCTGGTCCAGCCATGACGGCTCTGGTGACCGGGCAGACCAAGGTGCTGATTTTTTTCGTGTCCATGGCAGTAGGTATGTATGTTTACGGAACCTTGGATGTCCTTACCAAGATACGCTCGGAGCAAGGCACGGAGGTCGATGGTTAAACGTTTTCTGAAACGGGCTCTCGGTATGGCCACGCAAGCTTGGGGTGAGGCGCTGGTTTAATGCCGGGTCATTATCATTTCGATATCGCGCGCCTCGAGGTCGGCCCGATGCAGAACCTCGTCTACCTCATTGGCGACCATGGCTCGAGCCGAACCGCAGTGATAGATCCGACCGGGGGTATTTCTGCGGTGCTAAACGTCTCCCGGGCGTGGAAGAAAGAAATCACCGACGTCTTAATCTCTCACCGGCACCGCGATCGCGTGGACGATTTGCCGGAGCTGTTAATGCGCTGCGACGCCAAGGTACATCTGTCCCGAGAAGAGGTAGCGTTCTGGAAGGAAGCGCCTCTGGGGAGAGTGGTGGCCCATCGAGATGGCGATCAAATCAGCGTGGGAAACACCATCATCGAGATCATTCATACCCCAGGTCATACGCCAGGTTCCGCCTGCTTTCATCTCGACGGTCATCTGTTCACCGGGGGGACGCTGTTAGTGTTTGGCTGCGGGCGGTGTGATTTACCTGGAGGTGATGCGCGGCAGATGCTTGTCTCACTTTGCCGTTTGCAGGCGCGCTTTCCAGGCTCGACAAGAGTAATGCCTGGGCATCATTACGCTCATCAGGCAATTTCGACGCTGGCCGAACAAACATGGGGAAATCCCTTTTTTCACTTTAAAGATGTCGAAACCTTCGTGCAGTTTCGCGCCGAGCATAATGAGCACCGCCATCCCCCCTACCAGCCGGTGCCTCCCGGCACGGCTGCCTGGTAGCTCAAAAAGCCCTTTTGACCAGCTTTTTGGGGCCACCGGCGTGACAGCGCGAGCGCTGCTTTTGCCCGGTGTTCGCTCATGAAACCCATCTCATGTATTGTTTTATCCTCTGTCCCAAGCCCAGAAGGATGTAAATACATGATTGAGCCTCCCGATTTGATCGCCTCGGGCATACCGGGCCTCGATAATGTTCTTGGCGGTGGTTTGCGTCCCGGCCGTCTTTATTTTGTGGAAGGAGACAGTGGCACGGGCAAGACCACGTTGGGTCTGCAATTCGCGCTTGAGGGCGTGCGTCAACGAGAAACCAGCGTGTACGTCTCTCTGTCGGAAACGATCACCGAAATTCAAACTCTTGCCGCGTCCCACGGCTGGTCGCTGGACGACGTAAGATTGCGGGATATCTTTGCCGGCGAAGATCTCGGCTCGACATACACCCTGTTTCACCCCGAGGAAGTGGAGCTTGGCGAGCGCGTTCGTACGGTGATGCAAGAGATAGAAGCTTTGCCTCCAGGGCGTTTGGTCGTGGATACGCTGTCAGCGCTGCGCGTGATGAGCACCGAGCCTAGCCACTTTCGTAAATACATCAAAATGCTCCAAGAGAGCCTCGTTCAGCGGGGATGGACAGGACTTGTGCTCGACGAGGCTGCAGGGCAGGAACTCCTCCATCCTCGCAGCTTGGCATGGGGATTGATCAGGCTCGAGCAGCATATCGGCGACTACGGCCCGGAACGCCGGCGCCTGTGCATCTCGAAGCTTCGCGGCCAGCCGTATACGGGTGGTTACCACGATTTCCGGCTTCGCACCGGTGGCGTCGAGGTTTATCCACGGCTGAAAGTGTCCGAAGGCTTATCTCTGTTTGCTGGTGAGACGGTCTCCAGTGGTCTGCCCGAGCTCGACAGCATGCTAGGCGGGGGGATAACACGCGGTACGAGCACGGCCATCATTGGTCCACCGGGCACTGGAAAATCGACCTTAGCGACCCATTATGCGCTGGAGACTGCACGTCGGAAAGAGCGGGCCCTTATCTATGTTTTCGATGAAGTGCCGTGCATGTTTCAGCACCGCGCCGCCGGCCAGGGTATGGCGCTGAAAGAAGCCATGGCGTCGGGCCACATTGTGCTGCGCAACGTGGAAACGGCCGAGCTCACCACCGGCGAATTTGCGCACAAGCTCACTGAGGAAATAAGGCAAAACGATGTCAGGCTCATCGTCATCGACAGCATGAATGGCTATCTGCAAGCCATGCCCAACGAGCGATTCATCAACCTGCACCTCCACGACTTGCTCACATTTTTGAATGGGCAACGTGTGGTGACGCTCTGTACACTCGCCATGCGTGGTGCTTTCGGCGGTTCGTCGAAATTGCCAGTCGACCTGACCTATATCGCCGACACCGTCATTCTGCAGCGTTTCTTCGAAGCCTTTGGCGAGATCCGCTATGCCCTCTCCGTGGTGAAGAAACGCGATAGCGACCACGAACGTACCATCCGCGAGTATCGCATAGGACCGTCGGGTTTGCAGCTGGGAGAGCCACTGCGCAACTTCACCGGCGTGCTCTCCGGCGTACCGAAGTACGTCGGAGCGGCCCAACCGCTGCTGCGTACCAAGCATGACAACGCCAACCGCTAGCGAGCGCATCCTGTTGCTCGCAAAGCTGCCAGGAGATGCTGCCTTAGCGGCGGGTATCCTTGCAAAAGCGGGCCTGCAGATCGACTGCCGTGCCAACCTCACCGAAGTCAGCGAGGCTATCAGCCAGGGTGCTGGTGTGGTGGTCATTGCCCATGACATTCAGAATTTCACCGACATGGTATCGCTTCTCGAGGTGCTCAGGCAGCCGCCGCCCTGGTTGGCCATTCCTGTGATTATGATTGTGCCGCCATCCGCTGGAGTAGATCTGAATAATACCGCCGGGGCTTACGAGACCCTGCAAAAGGTCATTGTGCTGGAACGGCCACTGCGAGTAGCGTCCTTTGTCAGTGCGGTGCAGCTGGCTCTTCAGGAGCGGCGACAGCAGTATCGCATCCGCGATCTGCTTGCCGAACGCGCTGCCAAGGTGCGCGAGCGTGATCGCTTTCTGGCCCTGTTGAGCCATGAACTGCGCAATCCCTTGGCGGCCATCGTCAACGCGACCACCATGCTCGAGTTGATGGCCTCAGAGGCGCCTGAAGAGAAAGCGGTGCGCGACATCATCGTGCGCCAGGCAAGCCAGATGAAGCGCCTCGTGGACGATATGCTTGATGTTTCGCGCCTCACCCGGGGCAAGTTTCGCGTGGCTACACAACCGTTGGACCTTACCTGGCTGTTGCGTGAGCTCATCGAAGAGATGCGACCGGACCTTGAACGCCGCGGGAAAGTTGTGGCTGTATCGCTGCCCGACCAACCCCTGCAGGTGCTCGGCGATGACGTCAGGCTGAGACAGGTGTTTGGAAACGTGCTCACCAATGCCGCGAAGTATACCGGCGCTACCGGACATATCTGGGTCACTGCGGCCGAGGCCGACGCTAGTGCCGAGGTGCAGGTACGAGACGATGGCATGGGGATGACTGAAGAGATGCTCTCCCGCCTGTTCAAGCCTTTTGCTCAGGCCGCCACCACCCTGCACCTGTCGGAGGGCGGGCTCGGTCTGGGGTTGTATTTGGCCCACAGCCTGGTGGCATTGCATGAAGGCGAAATTAGCGCCTCTAGCGACGGGCCGGGGCAGGGCAGTGAATTCCTGGTCAAGCTACCCTTAACACCGTAGGGAGAGACTCGACAGACACCGACGGGAGCTGTGGTCAGCCGCCGCGCACTGCCGCCATGACCGGCGCAGTAACCTTTGAACCAGCTTGTTGGGCTCAAACGACATCATAGATTGCAAACGACTGCCGTAAGCGCTCACCGGCGTGGTGATCATAATAAAGCGCCCGTAACGTGACGTCCAAGGGCGGACGAAGCAGTTCGCCCTCCCATAGCGTCGTGTAGGACCGGCCGCCCAGCAGACGGTGCGCGCGGGTGAGATAGAGACGGTTCAGCATGCCGTCGGTTACTAAGGTTTCCAGGACGTTGGCCCCACCTATGGCATAGATGCTGCAAAAACCCTCTGATCGAAGGGCCTCTATGAGCGCTTTGCCCTGAACGCGCTTCGCCTCGCCGGCAACGAGCAGACGGACCTCAGTCCCGGCAAACCGATGCTGTGCTTCGGCTCGCTTGTCTTGGCCCGTGGCGATATATACCGGACGACTCAAGCTAGAGTACAGCCGCGGATTTAGAGTCAGATCCAGGCCCGCGCTAAGTACAACCAGGGCTGGCTGCTCGGGCAATCCTCTCGCCCTGCGCCACGCCAGAAGATCTTGGTATTCGGGGGCCGAGCTCACCGGCACAGCAGCTTGAGCCGTGCCTTCGGCCAGCTCCCGCAAATAGCGGTCGCTGACGATCAGTGCGTCGGCCTGGGCTGCCAGCTCTTGATACAGACGCCAATCCCGAGGATTCGTAATGGTGTCGGGAATGCCTTGCTTTTTCTCATGCGGCTGCTTGATGGCAATGCGACCATCCAGGCTGACGATGAAATTGGTGTAGACCCAGGGGCGCGCCCCGTTGCTGGGCAGCGGCAGCTCGTGCTGCAGATAAAGCCCGCGCACAGGGATCTCCTCGCTTGGCGGCGGGTAGAGCCGCAACACGGGATGTTCACCGGACACACCGTCACTTTCCATGGTAATGTTTAAGGCAGCCGCGCAACGCGGCCATGACAAGCGCAGTCATTTCAAAACAGTTTCTCAACGCTCTTGGATAGGCACATAGTGGCGTTCGTTATAGCCGGTATAGATTTGCCGCGGTCGGGCGATGCGGGTGTTCGGGTCATCGTTCATTTCTTTCCAGTGCGCGATCCAGCCAGGCAATCGCCCCAGGGCAAACACCACCGGAAACATCTTCAGAGGAAAGCCGATAGCTCTGAGAATAAGGCCGCTGTAAAAATCGACATTTGGATAAAGCTTTTTTTCCAAAAAATAATCGTCCTTCAGGGCAATCTCCTCTAGCTTGATAGCTATGTCCAGCAACGGATCCTCTTTTCCCAGCTTTTCCAACACGCGCCGGCTGGCTTCCCTCAGGATCGTCGAGCGCGGATCGAAGTTTTTGTAAACCCGATGGCCAAATCCCATCAAGCGGAAGGGATCTTCTTTATCTTTCGCCTTGTCGACCCATTTTCGCAGATCGCCGCCGTCGGCATGAATCGCTTCCAGCATTTCGATGACCGCCTGATTGGCGCCACCATGCAACGGTCCCCATAACGCAAGAACGCCGGCAGCGACCGTGGCAAATAGATTGGCCTGACTGCTACCGACCATGCGCACCGTGGCGGTAGAGCAATTCTGTTCATGGTCCCCATGAATGATCAATAGCTTGTCCATCGCCCGCTCGACATCGGGATCGACGACATAGTCTTCAGCAGGAACGGCAAACATCATATGCAGGATATTGGCCGGATAACTCAGTTTGTTGAGTGGATAAATCTTAGGCTGGCCGATGGATTTCTTATAAGAAAACGCAGCAATGGTCGGCAGCTTTGCCAGCAATCTGTGTATGGAGACTTGCACCTGATACGGGTCGAAGGGATCGAGGGAATCTTCATAGTAAGTAGACAAGGCACTCACCACGGAAGATAGCAAAGCCATCGGATGGGCGTTGCGCGGCCACACGTCGTAATACTGCTTTATATCTTCCATGATCATCGTATGGCGGCGCACGGATCCGGCGAATTGTTCATATTCTTGCTCGTTGGGCAGCTCACCATAGATGAGGAGATAGGCTACTTCCATGAAATTGGCTTTCCCACAAAGCTCTTCGATGGGATACCCGCGGTAGCGGAGAATTCCCTGCTC
>JBAPTW010000315.1:0-4041 GCA_049282355.1 Gammaproteobacteria bacterium
AACTTGATGCTGGAAGAGCCGGCATTGATGACGAGAATCGCATCGGTCATGAGGTTTACTCTCCGTCCTTGCCGCCCGCCATGCCCTTGCGCGCCGCCTCGGCGAGTAGCGCCGCGACGGCACAGGAGGCCAAGCGCGTGTGCACGCTGTCGGCACGGCTGGTCAGGATGATCGGCACCCGGGCACCGGCCACGATGCCGGCAGCTTCGGCCTTGTTCATAAAGGTGAGTTGCTTGGCCAGCATGTTACCGGCCTCCAGATCCGGAACCACCAGGATATCGGCCTGGCCAGCGACCGGTGACACGATCCCTTTGGTGCGAGCCGCCTCCTCATCGGCGGCGTTGTCAAAGGCGAGCGGACCATCGACGATGGCGCCCTTGATCTGGCCACGGTCCGCCATCTTGCACAAGGCCGCCGCGTCGAGGGTGGCCGGCATGGTCGGAGTGACGGTTTCCACCGCCGCGAGCAGAGCCACCTTCGGTTGCGCGAGCCCCATGGCATGCGCCACATCGATGGCATTCCTGCAGATGTCGCGCTTGGCCATCAGGTCCGGGGCAATGTTGATGGCGGCATCCGTGAGAATAAAGGGCCGAGGGTAGGTTGGCACCGCCAACAGAAAGCAGTGGCTGAGCCGGCGCTCCGTACGGATCCCGCCCTCGCGCCGCAGCACGGCGTGCAGCAACTCGTCGGTATGGAGGCTCCCCTTCATCAGCAGCTCGGCCTCGCCGGCGCGGACCATGGCAACCGCCCTCTCCGCGGCATGGTGGCTGTGCTCCACGGGAACGAGCCGGTAAGCCGAGATGTCAATCCCCGCCTTCTCGGCGATCGACTGGATCTTGGCCGCTGGTCCCACCAGAATCGGGTCGATAAGGCCACGCTCGGCCGCCTCGATGGGGCCGACCAGCGCATCCTCGCTGCACGGATGAACCACCGCCGGGTCGCCGGCGCTAGACCCTCGCACCGCTTGAGAAGCTCGAGGAAGCGCTCCTCGCGGCGAAGGTGAACGCTCGGCAGCTCGCGCAGCGGTTCCCTGACCTTTTGCTTCGGCACGATGACTTCGGCAACCCCAGTGACATAGGCCGTGCCTTGCTTGTCAACACAGCGAAACTCGGCCGTCACCGAGCCCTGCGCCACATTTTTCGAGGTCACCGTGACCGTCGCCGTGACCAGGCTGCCGAAGGCCAACGGCCGCTCGTAGGTGAGATGGGCGGAACGCACCACCGAACCGACACCGGGGAGCTGGTTACCGACAATCGTTCCGAACAATCCCCCGGCCCACGTACCGCTGGCTGTCGTTTGGGCGTCCAGGCCTTGCCGCGCTGCGACCTCGAAGTCGCGCATCAGGTTCCGATTTCCGGTCACAGCAGCCCAGGTTTCAAGGTCCTCTTTGCGCAGCGCCTTGGTCAGGCTCGCTGCGTCGCCGACATTGATCTCATCGAAGGTCTTGTTTTCCAACATCTCGGTCACGCGTGTCGCTCCTCATCAATTCTTCATTATTTTTCATTTTTCGCCCAGCGCCTCGGTGGAGTATACGCCCGCGTAGCCTGTAGCCTATTGCCATAATACAGCGTATTTTCAGGGCGAAGCAGACGTTTGCCCCGAGCTGGAGGAATAAACATTGGATGTGCGAAGCTATCATGTCGAGGAAACACTGAAAAACGGCGTGCGGGTTACGATTCGTGCCATCAGGCCAGATGACAAGAAGACGTTTTTCCAAGCTTACCAAGGGCTCGAGAGGCAGACGATCTACCTACGCTCGTTCGGGACGCGGGGCGATCCCGCCGATGAGGAGCTCAGGCGGTGGACCGACGTTGACTTCGTGCATACCGTGAGGCTTGTCGCCTGCCTACCCGAGGGCGAGGAGGAAAAGATTCTCGCGGGCGCCGTCTATATCGTGATTGACAAGAGTACCCCGCCCGAAGAGGCCGAGATCGCCTTCACTGTGGAAGAGGACTACCATGGACTCGGCCTAGGCAGCCGACTGCTCAGCCATCTGGCGCGTATCGCGCGGGCGGCGGGCATCAGGAGGTTCTTGGCCGAAACCCTGCCGCAAAACAAGGCGATGCTGGCGGTTTTCGCCCGCAGCGGGTTGCCGATGGTGAGATCACATCGCGAGGGCGTGGTCCATATCCGTCTCGACCTCGCTCAGCATGATGGTCAAGACAAGGCGCCATGAGGCGACCCAAGTGGCGCTACCCTAGCACAGGAGCGGCGAGAAATAGGCGAATGTTCGCCCCCGCTTGGCGCCGAGGGCGCAGCTTGTGGCAACGCCCGAGCGCGGGACACTAACCCGACGTGCCGATCAGGTTCACACGCGTCACCCTCGGGCGTCTCTTCTTCCAGCGCTGTTTTTATCTCTTTGTCGCGCTCATCCTGCTGGTGATCGTCGCCACGCTCATCACACCGACGCCGAAAGGGCGGCTTGCGCTCAATGGGGTCAATCTTTTTGTCGTCGTCGCGGCGGTGGCCACCCTGGGTCATTCGCTGCGCTCGTTCATCCTCGCGTTGCTCCTTGCTGCACCGGCGCTCGCGTTCCAGTGGCTAGCGCTGAATACCAACCAGCCGGCGATGTTCGTCGGATCCTGGACCTTTGCGGCCGGTCTTTACCTGGCGACACTCACCTATTTGCTGCGGTACGTGTTCCACCGCGATGTCATGACCGGCGACAAACTGTGGGGCGCCGCAGCCGCCTACCTGATGCTGGGCGTACTCTGGGCATACTTCTATGCACTGGTAGAGCACTTCCAGCCGCTCGCGTTCGCGGTGGGCGGTGTGCCAACCGATTTTGATATGCCAGAATTCCTCTACTTCAGTTTCACCGTGCTCACCAGCACCGGCTTCGGCGACCTGTCACCCGTGTCGCGCCCAGCGCGTTCGCTGTGCGTCGTCGAGCAGCTGGTCGGCGTATTGTTCGTCTCCATCCTCATCGCACGATTGGCCGGCGTGTATCCGCCGCTTCGACGAAATGGAGAATGACGCGAACGTCGGGCGGCAACGCGGTGACTGCGCCCGTTTGCCGGCGCTCACCCGATCCCGGAAGCGGTCATCGCCAAACGACCGATTGCTACTGCCTGGTGTGAATGCAATCGGGGGCGACGCTTAGCCGCGGGCCCCGCAAGAATGGCTTTCAATGTTGTGCCTTGACCCGCAAGTGCCGTCCTGGTGATGAATCTCTACCTTTGGTCTGTCAACCACAATTGCCTGGTTGCTCCCGCAGTCAGTGTTGATGCTCGCTGCGGTCCGGGTTGACGGGCGCCATGCGCACTCGCTGATCAAGCCGCGGTCGGTTCCGCCGTGCCGCCTGCCGTTGCCTGCAGCGCCTGATAGCGTTCGATCGCCGAGCGCGCATTGAACAGCATGCGCTCGGGGCCGAGTCGCTCGGCGAGTCCGGCTTTTCGCGCCATTTCGAGGACGCTGGGGTTCAGCCCCACCAGCCAGATCAGGGCGCCGCGTTCGGTCCAGCGCTTCTCGCCCTCCATGAGCGCCTGCAAGGCCGAGTATTCGAGATCGGGCACCCGGCTCATGTCCAGCGCAATCACGCGCGGCTTGTGCTGCGTGACCCGTGCGCGGATCTGATCGGCCACATATTGGGCGTTGACAAAGAACAGGCGTCCCTCCGGGCGCACGATCAGCAGACCTTCGAAGGTCTCGTCGTCGGGGTGTTCGGATGACAGTGGTCGCAGCACGTCGGCACCCCGCTTGCGGCCGATGACGTGTACGCGCGGGTGGGCGGTCTGGCTCGCCAGCCCGATCATCGACACGATAATCGCCACCACGATGCCCTTGAGCGTGCCGAACACCAGCACACCGGCACAAGCGATCAGCGCCCAGCGGAACTCCATCGTGCGCACGTTGCGGATGGCGCGAAACTCCGCAGGCTGGATCAGCCCAACCGAGTACACGATGACCACCGCCGCCAGCGTCGCGTAGGGCAACAGCCCCAATACGGGCGCGAGAAGCAGCATGGTTGCCGCGGCGGTGCCCGCGGTCACCAGCGACGCCTTCTGCGACCGTCCCCCCGTTGCGCGCACCACCGCCGTC
>JBAPTW010000316.1:0-1960 GCA_049282355.1 Gammaproteobacteria bacterium
ATTTCGTGGCTAACTTGCGCGCACGTCTGAGCCGGTTTGCCGAACAAGTCGATGCGGGCTTTCCGGATAACAGCGAGCTGACGATCGATGCCGACGGAGTAGCGCACCTGAAACGCCAAGCGGCACAGCCCGTGCCGGAGGGATTTCATGCCTTCGAAAAGGCCGTCCATCAACGGATGCCGGAGCACCACCTGCTCGATGTCCTCAAATACGTGCACCACTGGGTGCCCTATACGCGCCATTTCGGACCGCCCTCGGGATCGGATCCGAAGCTCAAGGACGCTGCCAAACGCTATCTGTTCACGGTCTTCGGATTCGGCTGCAACCTAGGGGCGAGCCAAACCGCGCGCCACGCGCCCGAGAGCGTCAATCGGCAGACGCTGCATCGGATCAACACCCAACACGTTGACGCCGACAAGCTCGAAGCCGCCATTGCCGACGTAGTCAACGAGTTCATGCGCTTCGAGCTGCCTGGGTTCTGGGGTGCGCCCAACGTCGCGATCGCCGATGGCACCCAGATTGAGCTGCGCGAGAACAATCTGCTCGGCGAGCGCCACATCCGCTATGGCGGCTACGGCGGTATCGCCTACCACCACATCTCCGCGACCTACATTGCGTTGTTCAGCAAATTCATCGCCTGCGGGGTGTGGGAGGCCGTCTACATCCTCGATGCCCTCCTGGAGAACAAGTCCGACTTGCAACCGGACACCGTGCACGCGGACACCCAGGGCCAAAGTGAGCCGGTCTTCGGGCTGGCCCACCTGTTCGGGATCAAGCTGTTTCCGCGCATGCGCAACTGGAACGACGTGACCTTCTACCGGCCGGAGAAGGACGCGGTCTACCACCATATCGACGCACTGTTCGCCAATTATGTGGCCTCCACAGTAATGTGACGCCCAGGGTTTAGCACCGCTCACGGCTTGCCTTCGATGCCTCTGGACGCCACATAACTTGAAGCGCTATAGGGATTGCAGGAACGTCATTAGACCTTTATCTTCCCTCCAGCGTTTCCGGCATTGAGTCTCCTGCACTTCGCAACAAGCGAGCGCTTTTGCCTTCATCTCCAGGTCGATCTCTGCGTAGACATTGGTGGTATCAACCGAGACATGCCCTAGCCATGCCCGAATCGTATTGATGTCCACCCCCGCACGCAGCAGGTGAGTTGCCGTGGTATGTCTAATGGAATGTGGGCTCACTCGCTTTGCTGCCAATCCGGGGATCTTGACTGACACCTTTTCGGCATAGCGTTCAACCAATGTATGAATGCCGAATCGTGTGATCGGCTGGCCACATCGATTGAGAAAGACGTGCTCGCTTGGAGCTCTTCCCGCGGTCAACGTGCTGAGCTCGCTCGCCGTATGCGGCCATAGGGGACAGAGGCGCTGTTTACTGCCTTTGCCGTGGATCCGCACGGAGGAATGCTCACTCTGGGGTGCGTGTGCCAGATGGAGATCGCCGATATGCAGTTGTGCCGCTTCATTCGCTCGAGCGCCGGTGTTGTACAGGAAGAGCAAGAGCGCGTAGTCGCGGCATCCTTGCGCGGTGTGGCGATCGGGCGCAGCGAGCAGTGCATCTATCTCTGACTTCTCCAGATAAGTGATCGAAATCTTGGAAGTTCGCTTGAACGGGATCGCTCTAATCTCGCCACTCCATTCAATATGCTCTGGGCTATGTTGTCCGATGAAGCGCGCCAACGTATGGATTACCGCAAGTCGTTGGTTGCGCGTGGTCACGGTGCACCGGCGGGTCTGCTCCAGGTCTTGAAGGAATCGCTTGACGTTGTCTGCACTAACCTGTTCGATATCAAGTTGGTCGATGGATTTGTGCACCTGGGCGGCGATGAAGGGGATGAGCAAGACCAACGTGTCACGGTAACTGCATTGCGTATTGCGCGCCAGATTGCGTTCGCTCACCAGATGTTCAAGAAGAAACCGTCGGACCCATGAGCTGAGTTTGGTGG
>JBAPTW010000317.1:0-21563 GCA_049282355.1 Gammaproteobacteria bacterium
CCGGTGCGAGGTATCGCCGCGGTGCCGGTTAGCGGCCATGCGCGCACCCAGTGCGGCGGTATGTTCCGCCAGCGCCGCGGCGCCGAGCTGGCGTTCAGCCAGCGTAAGGCGCAGCAGCAGACCAGCTGGGCGCGTATCCTCTTTGAGCAACCTCACCACCTCGGTCGGGCGTCCCTCATCGAGCAGAAAGTCTGCATAGGCGCCAAGGAGATACACATCGCGTATTTGATACGCCAGCGCCTGCTGAAAATGACGCTCCGCGGCCTGACGCCACCCTTGCCGCGCGGCGATCTCGGCCAGCACGGTGAGCGCCCAGAGCGACACTTCGCTGCTGGCGTTGGTGCTGTGTTCCAGGGCCTCTCGCAGCAACCGGTAACCTGGCTTCGCTTGACCCGTTAACCCAGCGGCGTTGCCAATGCAGGTTGCAGCAGCGAGGGTGTTGACCAGCTGCGATAGCACCAGGCACTCGCGAAGCGCCGCTTCAGGCCTGCCCTGTACCCCGAGGATCACGGCGCGAATGAGCCGTGCTTGGGCGTTACGGGGCTCGAACGCCAGCACCCCGGCGAGGTCGGTTAGCGCGCCCTGGAAATCATGGCGGTGCTGGCGAAGAATCGCCCGCAGGATGCCGACTGCTGGCGGTGGCGAGGGCTCCTCCCACCACGGAAGCAGTGCGGCCTGGGCGTAGCCGTAATAACGGGGGTCCGCCTCGCGGCGACCGCGCGCGATGAGTATTGTGGCGACGCGGGTTGCCAGCGCAAGGTTATGCGGATTCTGGCCAAGCGCGCGTTGCTGCACGCGCAGTTCCCGGTCGACACCCGTCGGCGACGGTAGGTGCTCCAGGATCGCATCGTCGTTCTTGGGTAGAAACGGGGCCGCGACACTGACAGTGCTTCCCGCGAGCAGCAGAAGCAAACTGGCAAGCACAGTGACTGAACCTTGCCGATTAGATGTTGCATCCATGTTGGGGCTCCGGCGCTGGGACCGATGGGCCTCCTTGAGCGATTTGGCGCTGTCCTATTCCGGCGAAGACTCAATCTCCGCCGGAATGGGCGGTGCTCAGTTGCACGGATTGGCACCGGCCTCGTCGCAGTCGATGTGCTGGCGATTGCGGCCTTCGTGGGGTGTGGGCAGGAACGGAAACATCGTGTAGATACCGTTCGCGGTCAGGTTGGAGCCGGGTGCCCCGATGTTGAAATTCACGCCGTCGCCGAGGTTTGGCACCGGCCCGAGCAGCGCGCCGGCTACTACCCGCAGCGCAATGTCGGTGACATCGTCATTGGGGCGGCGCCCATTGGGAAATCCGGCCAGGTCGCCGGCTAAAACGCCGAGCCGTTTCTGGGCCTCGGGCGATGTCGGGTCGACTGCGAGATTGAGACGCAGCAACTCCGAGCAGCGGTTGTCTTCATCGCACACCGCAGGGTCCTCGCCCGGATACTTGAGCAGGGCTGCTACCAGATCGGTGCGCCCGGCAGTCGGAAAATCCGTTCCGAACGCCAGGTTGATCACGGCGGCCAAGCGCGGGTTTAGATAGAAGTCGAGGAACTGCGCTTCGTTTTCGGGAGCGGTGGCATTCCAGCGGTCCTTCTGGCCAGTACCGATGAGGAGCTCATTGACCAGCGGATTGGCCAGACGCGCCACCTGCACTTGGTCACCCTTGGTCCGGGAGGTGCCGTCTTGCTTCAGCTCCTTGTGCTGAGGCCGGCTGGTGGCAGCATACATGCCGATCACGGCGTTGGGGTCGTCGCTGAGCTCGGTAATGGGCACCTCGATAGCGATGGTATTGACATTGAAGCCAGAGAACATGTCGTTGCCGAAGGGATTGGCGGCATCATCGGCGTCCTGGTCATCACTCAGGATAGGTGTCGCCCGAAAGTTCAGCGTGTCGAAGGTGGCACCGAGGTCGATATAGAAGGTCTCGTCCCGTTGTCCGGCGAACACCCGACCGTTGTTGCTTAACGTGTAGATGCTCCGGCCAGTGAGATCTTCATAGTTGGCAATGGTGCGTGGACCGATATTGGAGGGGGCCGCGACCTGCAGCCCAGTGCCGAGATCGCGCTGCTCGCCGCCGCGGATCTCGGTGACCGTATAGGTCTGGCGAAGCCCCAACCCGCTCGCATCCTCGCCGTCCACATCGCGAATCGAGGGTGGCAGCCCGGTGACGCCATCGACGCCCGCATAGGCCACGGGCAGGTCATCAAAAGGCGGGCGTAGCTCGGTGTTGAAGCGAAACCGGTAGACGATATCCTGCGCCTTGCCGTCTTGATCGACGTCGAGGTTGATGTCGTAGGTCACCTGGTCGTCGAAGTTGAAATAGTTCGGTCCGGAGCTTGGCTCCTGAGCGGGAATGACGTTCATGATGAACACGACCTGACTGGGATCTTCCCAGCTGCGGAAAGCATAGACATCGGTGATATCGGCCGCCGGATCCAGAGCGATCAGCGGCGCCTCGCGATGGCTCGCCGGGAATGCAGGGGTCGCTATCGCGGCGATGGCTGCCACCATCATACTGCGTAAGGTTTTCATAATACCGAACCTCCAAAGGAAATAGCGCCGAATCCGGGGGGAAGTCGGCGAGGAACAATGACTTCCCTTCACTGCGGTCGTAGCCGCTATAGATCAGTACGCAGCAGGCGCCGAAATGGATTCACATTGACCGGGACGCGCGCTTCTTGCGCAGCCTTTCCCCACCCCACGCGTCAGGCCGCAGTTACTAAAAACATTGTAAGTTAAGTAATGCCAGGTGGTCCGGAATGGGCTTGTCGGGACCGTGTGCCGCCAGGAAGGCGGCGCCCGTGTCGGACGGCCCATGGTTTTGTACGAAAGGCTTGACCTGACACTAGCGCACAGGTCTTAAGATCCACACCAGTGGCTCCGTGTGGCCGATGTGTCGATACGGGATGTTGGGTTTTGTCTTGAAACATAACGGAAATCACATGCCGTCTTCTATCCTGCGTCTCAGCCGCATGCTGCTGGTGTTCATAGCGACTGCGGTTGGTGCAGCAGAAGTTCCGCCGCCCGCTCTCAGCGAAGTGAGCAAATCGGCCGCCCGGCAGGCTAGCGTTAGCGTTTTAGATGCGACGGTATTGTCCCTGGCACAGGCCGTCTCCATCGCGATCGAGAGCAACCCGAGCTTGGCTGAGTTTCAGGCCCGCGCCAACGCCCTTGGTGCGGTGCCCCCTCAAGCCGGTACGCTGCCAGACCCCACGTTGGGATTCAATGCCTTGAATCTACCGACCGACACCTTCGCGCTCGACCAGGAACCGATGACACAACTCCAGTTCACGCTCAGCCAGACGGTGCCGTTTCCAGGGAAGCTCGGTCTTAAGCGCAAAGCGGCAGAGCACGAGGCGGGTGCTGCGGCCACCCGTGTCAGCGAACGGCAACTCGAGCTCACCGGGGAGGTCCGGAGTGCGTGGTGGCAGCTGTTTTTCCTGGACCGGGCGCTCGAAATTGTCGATCAGAACCAGCAGCTGATGCGCGAGTTTGTCGAGATCGCGCAGACTAAATACAAGGTGGGAAAGGGGTTGCAACAAGACGTGCTGCTCGCGCAGCTCGAGCTCTCACGCCTGTTGGACCGGGAGATCAAGCTTCAGGGGCAGCGCGGAGCGACTCAGGCGGGACTCAATGCCCTGCTCAATCGACCTACCAATAGCCCTCTACAGCTCCCTGCCAAACCACCTAGTGAGGCGCTCCCCGTTCTGCCTGCCGAGTCCGAGCTCCTGCGCCAAGCGCAAGCGAGCCGGCCGCTGCTTGGCGTACAACGCCAGCTCATCGAGGCCGCGAACGCCCAACTCGATCTGGCCGAGAAGGACTTTTATCCGGATTTCAAGCTCGGCGCGGGCTACGGCATTCGTCAAGGAACCGATCCGGTACGGGGCATCGAACGCCCCGATTTCTTCACCGTCATGTTCAACGTCAACGTGCCCATCTACTTCCAAACCAAGCAGAGCAAGGCGGTCGATCAGCGCACCAGCGAGATCTTCGAAAGGCGGTTCACCTTGGAGGACACCCTGCGGTCGGTACAGGCCGCAATCTCACAAAGCTTCGCCGACTACCAGGCGAGCCGCGAACAGGTGCTGCTGTTTCGCACCGGCATCGTCCCCCAGGCACGCCAGACGGTCGCCTCGATGCTGGCTGGCTACCAGGTGAACGAAGTGGATTTCCTCAATCTCGTGAACGCCGAGATCACCCTCTACAACTACGAGGTCAACTATTGGCAGGCACTGAGCGAGGCGAAACAGGCACTGGCGAAGCTAGCGGCGGCGGTCGGTACGGAGGCGCTCTATGAGTAAACAATCAATCGCTGTCATGGTGATGACCGGTGTCTTGACCCTGGTAGTTGGCGTCGCGGGTGGGTACTGGCTCGCCAGCCAACATGAAACGACAGCATCGATGGATACTTCTAGCGAGCCTCCGGCCAAGAAGCCTTTATTCTACCGCAATCCCATGAACCCCGAGATCACGTCACCAGTGCCCGCCAAGGACGAGATGGGCATGGACTACATCCCGGTCTACGCCGAAAACGAACAGGAGACCGGCCCTGCCGGGACGGTGAGAATCGATCCCGTCACCGTACAGAGCATCGGCATCCGCACCGCCGAGGTGCAACGGCGCACCCTGAGTCAAACCATCCACACCGTGGGACGCATCGATTACGACGAACAACGGCTCACACGGTTGCACCCCAAGACCGAGGGCTGGGTCGAAGAGCTCTACGTGGAGGAAACCGGAGAACTGGTCGAGAAAGATACCATCCTGCTCAGTATCTACTCCCCGCAGCTCGTCTCCACGCAGCAAGAATACGTGCTCGCGCTTAAGAATCAGGAGACCTTGCAAGCAAGTCCCTTCGTGGATGTGCGTGAGGGCGCCAAAGAACTGGTCGAAACAACCCTCGAGCGGTTGCGGCTACTGGATGTACCTGAGCACCAGATCCGCGATCTCACCGCGACCCGGGAGGTGAAAAAGCTGCTCCACATTCACTCCCCTGCCAAAGGGATCATCATTCACGTCGGGGTGCGCGAGGGACAGTACGTGACCCCCCCCAGCGAGCTCTACACCATCGGCGATCTGTCCGAGGTGTGGGTCTATGTGGACATCTACGAGGATGAGCTCCCCTGGATCCAGGTCGGCGATGAGGCCGAGATGCGCCTGATCGCGCTGCCCGGAAAGGTTTTCAAGGGCAAGCTCACCTCTATCTATCCTTACGCCGAGAGCAAGACCCGCACGATCAAAGCACGCATGGAGTTCGCTAATCCGGGATTGCTGCTGAAACCCGACCTATTTGCCAACGTCACCATCCACGCCAGCCGCCAGCTCAACGCCGTCGCGGTGCCTAGCGAGGCGGTGATCCGCTCGGGCCTGCGCGAACAGGTGTTCGTGGTGCGCGCGCCCGGGAAATTTGCACCACGGGAGGTGGAGCTTGGCGTCAGCAGCGAGGGCTGGACCCAAATCCAGGAGGGCGTGAAGCCGGGCGAGGAGGTGGTGGTCTCCGCCCAATTCCTGCTCGACTCCGAATCCAAGCTTCGCGAGGCCGCGGCCAAAATGCGCGAGGCAGGCCCGCGCCAGTCCGGACCGACGCAGAAGCCTGCCAACACCGCCGCCGGGGGTCACGACCACACGGGCAATACGCTGCGCAAGTCAAGCCATGATTGAGCACATCATCGCGGCTTCTTTGCGCAACCGGTTTCTGGTGCTCGTGGCTACTCTCTTAATCGTGGCAGCGGGCCTCTGGGCGCTTAGAACCACGCCACTCGATGCCATCCCCGACCTTTCCGATGTGCAGGTCATCGTCTTCACAGAATATGCCGGCCAAGCGCCCCAGGTGGTGGAAGACCAGGTGACCTATCCGCTGACCACCGCCATGCTCGCGGTACCCAAAGCCAAGGTGGTGCGGGGCTACTCCTTCTTTGGATTTTCCTTTGTGTACATCATCTTCGAAGACGGCACCGACATGTACTGGGCCCGCTCCCGGGTGCTGGAATACTTGAACTATGTGAGCGCTCGCCTGCCTCGCGGGGTGACACCGAGCCTCGGACCGGACGCCACCGGTGTGGGCTGGATCTACGAGTACGCATTGGTCGATCGCAGTGGGCGACATGATCTGGCCGAGCTGCGCTCGATCCAGGACTGGTATCTGCGCTATCCACTGCAGACCGTTCCCGGCGTCTCGGAGGTCGCCTCCATCGGCGGCTATGTCAAGCAATATCAGGTCGAGGTCGACCCCAACGCGCTCGTGAACTATGACATCCCGCTCTCCAAGGTGAGACAGGCCATCTCCCGCTCCAACAATGACGTCGGTGGACGGCTCATCGAGATGGCGGAGACCGAGTACATGGTGCGCGGGCTTGGCTACATCCGTTCGCTACGCGACATCGAGGTGATTCCGGTTGGCGTGGACCCCCGTGGCACACCGATTCGCATCAAAGATGTCGCTCAGGTGCACTTGGGACCGGAGTTGCGCCGTGGCCTGGCCGAGCTCGATGGTGAGGGGGAAGTGGCGGGCGGTGTGGTCATTATGCGCTACGGAGAAAATGCGCTCGCCACGATCCAGCGGGTGCGGGACAAACTCGACGCCTTGAAAGCGGGGCTTCCGAAAGGGGTTGAAATCGTCCCGGTCTACGACCGCGGTGCACTCATCGAGCGCGCGGTCGAAAATCTAAAAGAGAAACTCCTCGAAGAATCCATCGTGGTGAGCCTGGTGTGCGTGGCATTCCTGCTGCATGCCCGCTCCGCCTTAGTCGCGATACTCACCCTGCCACTTGGCATTCTTATGGCGCTTCTGGTCATGAAGGGGCAAGGACTGACGGCGAACATCATGTCATTGGGCGGCATCGCCATCGCTATCGGTGCCATGATCGACGGTGCGATTGTCATGATCGAGAATGCCCACAAACATCTCGAAACCGCTGCCCAGGAGAAAGGCTCGCCGCTTGATGGGCGCGAGCGCTGGCAGGCAATCGCCGCCGGCGCGAAAGAGGTGGGACCGGCGTTATTTTTTTCGCTCGCCATCATTACCATTTCCTTTTTTCCGGTGTTCGCCCTGCAGGCCCAAGAAGGGCGATTATTCAAACCGCTGGCCTTTACCAAGACCTATGCCATGGCGGCAGCAGCGCTACTGGCCATCACCGTGACGCCCCTGCTGATGGGGTATCTCATCCGCGGCAAAATCCTTCCGGAGGCGCGCAATCCCATTAACCGCGCCCTACACGGCCTGCATCGGCCGTTGTTGGCCCTCGCCTTGCGCTGGCGCTGGTTAACCCTCGCGGTGGCCGTTGGTTTGCTAGCGGCCACGCTCTATCCCGCAAAGCGGCTCGGCACCGAGTTCATGCCACCCTTGGATGAGGGGGATATTCTGTACATGCCAACGACCTTCCCTGGCATCTCCATCACCAAGGCCAAGGAACTTCTCCAGCAGACCGACAAGATCCTGCGCACCTTTGCGGAGGTCGAGACAGTTTTTGGCAAGGTCGGCCGCGCCGAGACCGCTACCGACCCGGCACCGCTTTCCATGATCGAAACCATTGTGCGACTCAAACCTCGTGAGCAATGGCCGGAACCGCGCAAGACCACTCAGAACCTGATGCAAGAGATGGATGCCGCTATCCGCTTCCCAGGGCTTGCCAACGCCTGGACCATGCCCATCAAGACCCGCATCGATATGCTCTCGACCGGCATCAAGACACCGGTCGGCATCAAGCTAAGCGGACCGGACCTTGGGGAGCTCGAGCGCCTCGCCAAAGAGACTGAGCAGACGATGAAAACCCTGCCGGAGACGCTCTCGGCCTTTGGCGATCGCGCCGTCGGCGGTTATTTCCTCGATTTCGACATCAAGCGGGCGGAGGCCGCGCGCTACGGCCTCACCGTAGGGGATGTTCAGGACGTCATCATGTCGGCGATCGGCGGTATGGAGGTCACCGAAACTGTCGAGGGGCTTGAGCGCTACCCCGTCAATCTTCGCTATCCGCGGGAGCTACGCGACGATCCCAAGCGCCTGCGACGCGTGCTCATCCCGACACCCAACGGTGCCCAGATCCCCCTCGGCCAGATCGCCGACATCGAGCTTCGCCGTGGACCCCCTTCCATCAAAAGCGAGGGCGCGCGGCCCAACGCTTGGGTGTATGTGGATCTCAAGACCTCCGATGTGGGCGGGTTTGTGCGCCAAGCGAAGCAGGTCCTCGCCGAGGAAGTCACGATTCCACCGGGTTACACACTCACCTGGTCTGGTCAGTACGAATACATGGAACGAGCCGCCAAACGCTTACAGGTGATCGTACCTTTGACGCTGCTCATTATTTTCCTGCTGCTCTACTTCAACTTTCGTAACGTCACGGAACCCCTGATCGTCATGTTTTCAGTACCGTTTGCGCTGATCGGCGGCATCTGGATGATCTACGGGTATGGTTTCAACCTCTCGGTGGCAGTGGCGGTCGGCTTCATCGCGCTGGCTGGAGTGGCGGTGGAGATCGGCGTGTTGGTGCTGACCTTTATCGATCATGAGGTGGAGCGCGCCCGCCAACGAAAAGCCGCCAGCGCCGCGGGCAAACAACTCACCCGCCAAGAAATCATGGCGGCAGTACACACCGGGACCTCCGAGCGCGTGCGCCCCATCGCCATGACCGCCACCGCCATCATTGCGGGTCTGCTGCCGATCTTCTATGGCAGCGGTACCGGCTCTGATGTCATGCAGCGCATTGCCGCCCCCATGGTCGGTGGCATGATGACCACCACCGTCCTTTGTCTGCTGGTGCTTCCGGTGATTTATGGCCTGGCGCTACAGCTTAAAGAGAAACAGCGGGCGTCTTCAGAATCTCAAGTGAACCTCAGTAACGTTACTGCCCACTAGGATGCCGTAGTCACTTGGGCCGACGGCAACACGGCTGCCAGGAAGTCGCACCGGTGCGTTGCATCGCTACCCCGCCGAAACTACACTGGCATTAGTAGGGAAAGTCTCATTTCGGATAGCAATGCGAGCAAAATCTCCCAAAGTTCTGGGTTGGCTGCTGGCAATAGCGCTGCTGCATGCTTGGCTGGTGGTTCCGTTGCAATCCGCGACGGCGTCGCCATGCGCCAGTATGTCGCTTCCGATAGGGAAGATCGCTTCGACGCACCAGTCGGGTGTCGTGCCAACACTTCCACAGTGTCACGAAGACGCCAGTGACCCGCATTGCCAGAACCCTGGGCATTGCCTGCAAGGCGGTTGTGGCTTCGGCCACTGCGGCGGAACATCCCTCCCCCTCACCCTACGCCCCGTTGATTTTCAATTGACTCGAAGTTGGCTGCCCGCGTTCATAGCGCTCGGCAAGGACTGGGCTAGCTCGCCCGAGCCAAGACCTCCCCGACAACTCCATTGCGCCTAGACCCATGGCCGCCTGAATAGGCCCATCGGCGCCGCGCGTTACCGCCCGCGGTGAGTTTTGTTGCGAACTGGAGTTCTATCATGAGTCATCATTCCATACCCTCGATTCAGCACGGTGACAGGATGCCAGCGAATGCTGCGGACAGTGGGGCGGCTGGGGCGCGCCGCTCCGGTGCTGCAACAAAGGTGCTTGTCCACAGACCAGAGTATGAAGCCATGACAGTGGCCCAGCTTGCCCAGCGAGCGGGGGTCGCATGCCACGTTGTGCGCTATTACAGTCGGCAGGGGTTACTGACGCCCGTGCGCCATCCCGATAATCAATACCGGCTCTACTGCAGTGCGCAGGTGAGCCGTCTTCGGTTCATTCAACAAGCCAAAGCGCTCGGGTTTTCGCTCAAAGAGATCAGCAGCCTGTTGCAAGATGCCGAGCAGGGCAGGTCTCCCTGCCCCCGGGTGCGCGCACTGATCGCGACCCGGATCGAGGGAAATAGACGCAAGCTCAATGAGCTGATCGCACTTCAAGGGCGCATGGAGGATGCCCTTCGACGATGGAAAACGCTGCCAGACGGTATTCCCAACGACGATACCGTGTGCCACCTCATTGAGTCCTATGATGCCGTCATGGGCTCTTCAGCTTGTTAGCACGCACCGCGCCTGATCGCCTAACGAGGCGGAGGCTAACATGGCGTTCGTGCCCAACCTCCGCCTGTCACCTGTTAAATGACGTATTGCAGGTCGGGCTAGCGCACCAGCTAAATTGCACCAGTTCACCGCCAGAGGCGACCAGGCTGGTCAATCAACTCGCCCGATGTGCACAGGATTCTCCCCACATTCCGCAAATTCCTGTGACTCGCAAACGGTCTTGAGCTAAGATTGCTTGCTCTGGTGGTTGAAGAGCCAGTAGCGACCTATGACTCTTGTTTATGGTTCCTTCATGCTTATGGCTCCAAGAGATAGCATGTTCCGCCGTGTCATCGCAGCCATTCTGTTCTTTTCTGTCCTGGGGTACGGGACAGCGTGGGCGTTCGAATGGCATTCGGTGGACATCGCGGATCATGCCCGTGCGACAGAACACGCTGATGCAGGTCCCCAGGTCGACGATGAGGCCTGCGACCACTGCTGCCATGCAACAACCCATCTGATCGGCCTCAGGTACATTGCTGGCCAGGCTGTTCCCTACTGCATTGCAGTGACTTTCCCCGCCTATGCCTTTTCGTCGATTTCCTTCGTCACTGATCCACCCACTCGACCACCGAAAGCCTAACACGTTGTTGAGCCGTTCCCGGCGTGGCTGCGCCGGCGCGACGTAGCTTCTCTAGTTCTACCAAACGGCGCTGAGAGACCTTTCCCACCTCAGAAGTCCTGTCGCTGGAGTTGTTGCCGCTCGCCTCATGAGCATTGGCGCTAAGGAACGCGCGTAATTGGCCTGCTGATCGCGTCACCCGACAGAGTGCGCTAGCCAAAGCATTTAACCGCTGATCAGGAATCCCACTCTATGTTTCGCAACCGAATAGGATGGTTCTTTGTGGGCGTCGGTCTCTCGATAAACGCCACCGGGCTTGGTGCCGAACGGCCGTCACGCTCAGAATTGCTGACAGACATCGCCGCACCGGCCGCCTCCCTCGTCACCTTGGTAGAACAGCTGTTGAGCAACCATCCGCAGGTACAGGCCGCGCGGGCCTCGCTCGAAGCGGCACGGGCACGCACGCGAGCGGCCGGGAAACCACTCTTTAACCCGGAGTTCGAGCTCGACGCCGAGTCTGCCGCAGACCAGACAACCTTCTTGGGCGTTAGCCAGACGATCGACTGGGCCGACAAGCGATCGGCGCGCATCCAAGCCACGGCCAATGAGCAGGCAGCCGCTCGCGCAGCGCTCACAAATGCACGCCAGGCAGTCGCTGTAGCGTGCCTCACGGCGCTCGGCGATTACCACACGGCGGTCGCTCTGGAGGCGCTTGGTAGGCAGCGCGTCGAGCTGATGCAGCGCTTTGCCACCCTGACCGAACAGCGCCGTCGAGCGGGCGATATCAGCCAAGTGGAGTTGGATCTTGCGCGTCTGTCGTCGATCGATGCCAGTTTGCAACGGGTTCAGGCGGTGACCGCTCTGGCCGCGGCGAAACAGGCGCTGGTCGCCGTAGTGGGTGAGGCTCGACCCACCTGGCCAGCGCTCGCGGAACACCTGCCGGCGATCGATCCGGGCGCCTTGGACGTCGACGAGACGGTACAGGCACTCCCGGCGCTGCGGGCGCAGCAGGCGGAGCTGGCCGCCACCCGCGCCACCATCGTATTGCGACAACGCGAGCGCCGGCCCGATCCAACGATCGCGCTCCGCGGCGGGCATGAGGACACCGAACCACTGGTGGGGGTAACAGTGTCGGTACCCCTTTTCATGCGCAATAGCTTTCGTGCCGAGGTGGCGGCGGCTCACGCCGATACCCTCGCCGTGGAGCAACGTCTGCACGATCTCTACCGCACGGCGCGTGCACGTCTCCTCGTCAGCGCTGAAAGTTATCAGCAGACGCGGCGTGCCTGGCAGCAATGGCAACGGATAGGAGAGTCAACGCTTGAGCGCCAGATCCGACTGCTGCAACGCACCTGGCAGGCGGGAGAGCTCAATACCACCGAGTACCTGGTGCAGCTCACCCAGGCACTTGGGACGCGCGAGACGGCGATCGAGCTGCGCGGCCAGTTTTGGCAGGCGTGGTTCGACTGGCTTGCTGCCACCGGCCGGATCGAGACATGGCTTGACTTGGAGGAGAGTTCACGGGAATGACCACTCTGGCATTTCACCCGTTTCGAGGAGAATTCTCATGAACTATTTTCGGCAGTGCCCTCGACGGCGGGCCCTGGTTTATGCCGCACTGGTGCTCTGCGCCGCGGCCCCCGTGGCGCTGGCGCAACCCACGGCTCGCCCCCAGGAACCGAACGAAGATATCCATGGGGCAGGGGTACTGCGTATGGACGCCGCTGAGCGCCGGAGCAACGGGATCGTGACGGCACCGGTCACGGTACGCGCGCTCACTGAAGCAGTCACGGCGCCGGGTGAGGTGCGCATGAACGCCTACCGTTCAGTCCAGGTGACACCGCGTATCACGGCGCAAGTGATCGCACGCCATGCCCGTCTCGGGGATACGGTAACAACGGGGCAACATCTGGTGACGCTCTCCAGTGTCACCATGGCGGAAGCCCAGGGGGCACTCTTCGAAGCGGATCGGGGATGGCAACGGGTGAAAAGCTTGGGCCGGGAGGTGGTCTCGGCGCAGCGCTACGTCGCCGCCCAGGTGGCAAGGCAACGGGGTTACGCCACGGTGCAGGCCTACGGCATGACGCCCGAGCACATCGAGGAACTCCTGCAAAAGCGCGACGCTTCGGCGGCGACCGGCGAGTTCAATCTGGTGAGCCCCCAGGACGGCATCGTCATCCGCGACGACTTCGTGCTCGGGGAAGTGGTGGAACCGGGGCGAGTGCTGTTCGAGATCACCGACGAGTCGGTGCTGTGGGTACAAGCGCAGCTACGCCCGGAGGACGCGAGCCACGTGACTCTCGAGATGCCCGCCCGGATTACCCGGGACGGCGAGCATTGGCTGCCCGGCAGGGTAATCCAGATCCATCACCGCCTGGATGAAATCACCCGGACGCAGTCGGTGCGCATCGAGATGGAGAACACCGACCATCGCCTTCACCCCGGGCAATTCGTTGAGGCCGCACTTGACATTGCCGAGGGCGCACCGGCGCTCGTCGTGCCGACCGAAGCGGTGCTGTTGCTGCAAGGAATGCCGACCGTGTTCAAGCTCGAAGGCGATGCGTTGCACCCACAGCCAGTGCAGACCGGATCGAGCCGCGGAGGCTGGGCAGTAATTCAGACCGGACTTTCGGCCGGTGACGATGTGGTCATCGAGGGCGGATTCCTGGTCAAATCCTTACTGCTCAAATCGCAGCTCGGCGAAGGCCACGGACACTGAGGGAGGCTGAGTAATGCTAAACGCACTGGTCAAAGTCTCCTTGCGCTACAAGTTTCTGGTGATCATCGCCTTCCTCGTGGTCGCTTTTCTCGGCTGGCGGGCGGTGACAACCGTACCCATCGACGCCTTCCCGGACGTGACGCCCACTCAGGTGAACATCTACACCGAGTCGCCGGGTCTTGCCGCCGAGGACGTGGAGCAACTGCTGACCTTCCCCATCGAGTCGGGCATGGCGGGGCTTCCGGGCGTGCAGCAGATCCGCTCGGTGAGCCTGTTTGGGCTCTCCTACGTCGCCGTCTACTTCGAGGACAACGTCGACATCTACTTCGCCCGGCGGTTGGTGATGGAACGCCTGCAGGAGGTGGGTGAGCGCATCCCCGCAGGCTACGGTGTGCCGGAGATGGGCCCCAACTCCTCGGGCCTCGGCCAGGTGTTTTGGTATACCGTCGAACGCGCTGACGAGAGGCTCAAGGACGGGCTCTCAGACATGGACCTGCGCACTATCCAGGACTGGACCGTGCGCCTGATCCTGCGCACTGCGCCCGGTGTTGACGACGTGCTGTCCTGGGGCGGGCAGGAGCGCCAGTTCCAGGTGGTGATCGACCCGCGGCGGCTGATCGAGTACGGGCTCGACTACACCACCGTCATGGAAGCCATCGAGGCCAACAACCGCCAGGTGGGCGGCCAGTACATCAACCTGGGAGCAGAGCAATATCTGGTGCGCGGCCTGGGCTTGGTGCGCGACGAGCGTGACCTCGGTCGCATCGTGATCAAGGTGAACGATGGCACGCCGGTGTATTTGCGCGACGTGGCCCAGATCCAACAGGCGCCGAGCCTGCGCTTTGGTGCCGTGACCCGCGACGGCCAGGAGGTGGTGCTGGGCATGGCACTGTCGCGCATCGGCACCAATGCGGCCGACGTCGTGGAGGCAGTGAAACAAAAGGTGGCTATCGTCGAGTCGGCCGCCCTGCCCGAGGGCGTGGTGCTCAAGCCCATCTACGAGCGCACCGAGCTGGTGGAAAAGGCCGTAGCCACTGCCGAGCTCGCGCTGATCGAGGGTTCCATCCTGGTGGCGATCGTCTTGTTCCTGTTCTTGGGTGAGCTGCGCTCCGCGCTGGTGGTGATCGCGGCGCTTCCTTTGGCGATGCTGATCGCCTTCATCTTCATGGGTGAGGCGGGGTTGTCAGCCAACCTGATGTCGCTGGCGGGGCTCGCCATCGGCATCGGCATGATGGTCGATGGCGCCGTGGTGATGGTGGAGAACGCGTTTCGTCTCATGGCCGAAGGGCGCGCAAAAGGGGAACAGGTCGACCGAACGGCCGCGGTCTTGACCGCGGCGCGCGAGGTGGCCAATCCCATCGCTTTTGCCATCCTGATCATCATCGTCGTATTCCTGCCGCTCTTCAGCCTGCAAGGCCTGGAAGGGAAACTGTTCAAGCCCATGGCCTTCAACATCAGCTTTGCCATGGCCGGCTCCCTGCTGCTGACATTGACCTTGATCCCGGTGCTGGCGGCGATCGTGTTGAAGCCCAAGGCGGAGCGGGACACGCTGTTGGTACGTTGGATCAAGCAGGGCTACCTGCCGCTACTCGCCTGGTCGCTGGCGCACAAAAAGCCCGTGGTGGTGACAGCAGCCGCACTGCTGATGGGGAGCCTCGCGCTGTTCCCGTTGCTCGGCAAGGAATTCATGCCCCAGCTGCAGGAGGGTTCGATCATGTGGCGCGTGACCTCTATCCCCTCGACCTCGCTCGACGAGTCCATCGCGATCTCCAAGAAAATCGAGCAGGCGCTCGCCGAGTTCCCGGAGGTGCAGACCACCATCGCCATGATCGGGCGGGCCGAGAAGGGTGAGACCGCGGATGTCAACTACATGGAGATCTACACCGGGCTCAAGCCCCAGGAGCGGCGGGCACGTTCGGTCAGCGAGCTCGCCGCTGCGATGCGCGAGAAGCTCGAGAAGACGGTGCCCACGGCGGTGATCGCTTTCACCCAACCTATCCAGATGCGCGTGGAGGAACTGATCTCTGGGGTGCGCGCCACGCTGGCCATCAAGCTCTACGGAGAGGAGTTGGCCGAGCTCGATCGGATCAGCCAAGCGATCAAGAGCGTCGTCGCCCAGGTGCCCGGGGTGGCCGATCTTTCGCTGGAAGCCAACGTCGGTAAGCCGCAAATCCGTATTCAGGTAAATCGCGAGCAGCTGGCCCGCTTTGGGCTGAACGCCGACGACGTGCTAACGATCGTTCGCACCGGTATCGGTAACGAACCGGTGTCCACGCTCATCGACGGTGTCAAGCGCTTCGACATTACCGCCCGCATCACCGATGCCTCCAAGGCTTCCGTGGCGGCGATCCGCGATATACCGCTGCGCAACGCCACCGGTGCCATTATCCCGCTATCCCGGGTGGCGGAGATCACCACCGCCGAAGGCTACTCCTTCGTGCGCCGCGAGCAGCTGCAGCGCTATGCGGTGATCCAGATGGACGTGCGCGGGCGTGATGTGGACGGCTTCGTCAAGGACGCCAATGCGTTGATCAAAGAACAGATCGACTTGCCGCCGGGGTACTGGATCGAGTGGGGCGGGGCATTCGAGAACCAGCAGCGCGCCCTCGAAAGATTGTCGATCATCGTACCGGTAACGATCTTTTTCATCTTCGTGCTGCTCTACACCGCGTTCAATTCGGTCAAATACGCCGCGCTCGTCATCGCCAATGTTCCCTTCGCCACTATCGGCGGGCTCGTGGCGCTGTGGCTCTCCGGCCAATACCTATCGGTGCCTTCGACCATCGGCTTCATTGCCGTATTCGGTGTGGCGATGCTCAATGGCATCGTGCTGGTGTCCTTCATCAACGAGCTGCGGGCAAAGGGATTCAGCGTGGCTGAGGCCGTGCGCCGCGGGGCGGAGTTGAGGCTGCGGCCCGTGTTGATGACGGCGAGCGTGGCCATTCTCGGGCTCTTGCCAATGCTGTTTTCAACGGGAGTGGGTGCCGAAACCCAGCGTCCGCTCGCCTCGGTGGTGGTGGGTGGGCTCACCACCTCCACGCTGCTGACGCTGATCCTGCTGCCGGTGATCTACGAATGGATCGAATCCCGAAACAAGAGAAACCAATGAAAGAGATCAAGGCCCGCACCGGTCAGCTAGAGGCTGGCTGGGCCGGCCCGGAGCCATATCGTGCATAACTAGCGCAAAGCGGCCACCGTGAGCCGCTCTGCGCACGGATCGGAATGAAAGTACTACTGCTGTGGCGGTTGCCCCGGGGCACCCCCTTGGGGCATCGGCGCCGACATCATGCCACCCTTCATTTTCTCTTTCATGGCTCTCATGCCTTGAGAGAACTCTTGGCTATCAATGTAGCCGTCGCCATTGGCATCCATCTGCTGAAATCGCTTCTCATGGTAAGCGGTCCACTCTTCCTGAGAAATCTTTCCGTCACCGTCCTGATCCATCATCTTCATTTGATTCATCATCATGCCACCGCCCATGCCCATGCCTCCGCCTTGCCCTTGGCCCATCATGCCGGGTGGTTGAGCACTAACATTCGCCGCAAAGAACGCAAGAACGGCCCCTGCAAGGGTCAAAGTACTGGCGGTTTTCATGGATCGCTTCATTTTAATGACCTCCTATTTACCCTCAGTTGCATAAGATTATTTATCATCGTTCTTTTGTCCGCCTCGGAAAATCAGGGTTTTCCCTAAGTGAGTGCTGGCTGCGCAGGAGGGATAATCCGCAGGGTGTGTTGGCATTGGGCGCCATGAAAATCACCATTGAAGAAAAACAAGTGAGTGAGTGAACAGAAGTCAACTTCGGCATACAACGATTTTGAGCGCCCGTTTAGCACCGCTCCTGCTCATGGGGGCCCTAGTGCTGATTGGGCTGACCGCGTGCGCTCCGCAAAGGTACACGCTCAACGATTCGCCCACACCGGCCGAGATCGGATCGCCGAGTCCTGACAAGGATGACAAGGAGATGAGGGGCGGGCCAATGCAGCCGATGGTAGCACCCTCAGCGCGTCAAGCCACGCCGGTGGCGCCGTCGGGTGAAGGCGCTGCCGGTCCTCTTTCCCTGGAGGAGCTGCTGTCGCTAGCGCTCGACAACAACCCCACCTTGAGGCAGGCCTCGGCGCAAGTTGCAGGCGAGCGTGCCAAAGCCCTGCAGGCGGGCCTCTACCCGAACCCAAGGGTCGGCTATCAGGCGGAGCAAATTGGAGTCGCAGGCACGCCCGGCGAGTTTCAGGGGGGCTTCATTCGGCAAGAGATCGTCACCGCGGGTAAGCTCCGGCTGAGCCGCGAGAAATACCTGGCGCGGGCCTCGGTGGTGGAGCTACAGGCCCTGGCCCAGCAATACCGCGTCCTCAATGACGTGCGCATTCACTACTACCGGACCTTGGCGGCGAAGCAGCGCCTCGCGATCCAAGAGGAACTACTGAAGACCGCCGAGGATCGGCTGGTCACAGTCAGCGAGATGCGCAATGTGGGGCAAGCCAACGAGGCCGATCTCCATCAGGCCAGAGTCAAGCTCCAAGAGCAGCGTCTTAATGTCGAGATGGCCCGAAATGAGCTCGCCATGGCGTGGGAGACCTTGATGACGATCGTCGGCGTCGAGCGCCCGGCTCAAGAACTGGCGGGAATGTTGGAGGGCGAGGTGAGGCCACTGCAATGGGATGGGCTCGTGGCGCGCCTGCTCGATGAGAGTCCGGAACTTGCCGCCGCTCGTGCCAAGCTGGAAGCCGACCGGATTACGTTGCGCCGTGAACAGGTGGAACCGATCCCGAACCTCTTTGTCGAGGGCGCCGCTGGCTACAACTTCGAGGCTCGGGAAACCGTCTACGGTGCCGGTGTGAGCGTCGAAGTCCCGCTCTTCGATTGGAATCAAGGCACCATTGAACAGGCCAAAGCCGATCTACGCCGACAGCAGGCCGAAGTGCGGCTGATCGCGTTAAGGCTGCGCCGCACCTTGGCCGAGCAATACCAACGCTATCGCAGCGCACGCCAACACGTGATCGATTTTCGCGACATCATTTTGCCCCAAGCCGAACAACGCTACACGACACAACTGCAAAGTTATCAAGCCGATCGAGAGACTTGGCCCGCCGTCCTGGAAGCTCAGGCAGATTTTTTCAAGCTCCGACTCGCCTACATCAACCGCCTGGTCGAATGGCGAGAAGCCGAGGTCGCGATCGAGGGTCTGTTGTTGGTCAATGGACTCGAGACACCGACCGGCGCGACCCCGTCAGGGCATATCGATGCGGTGCCAAAACCACGCTAATGATGACGATACCTTACCTCTTGCGCTAAATCATGAAACACGATCGCAGCCGCCGGGATTTTCTGACCGCGAGCGCCGCCGCGACGCTCGGCTCATGGGTCACCCCCTCGGGACACGCCGCCGAAGTTAAGAGCGGCCGCCAACGCCCCTCCGCTAACGTCGAAGCTTTTTCAAACTACTCTCGTTATCACCCGAGCTTCGGGGGGCCACCGGGATCCGACGACTACCTTGGCAAGCTCATTCCCGGGCTTCGCCCCTCGGGACTCAAACCGGTACCGGTTGAGACACCCGATCTCGAAAAGCTCCCCTGGAAAAAGGTCAACGGGGCGAAGGAATTTCACCTCTATTGCACGCCCGTGAAACGGGCGTTCCTGCCCGGCTACGTGATGAACGTTTGGGGGTACAACGCCAGCATGCCGGGGCCGCTCATCGAGGCATATCAGGGCGATCGGGTCCGTTTTGTGGTGCACAACGAGCTCCCCGAGCCGACCACCATCCACTGGCATGGACTGGAGCTGCCAAACCCCGAAGACGGGGTGCCCGGGCTGACCCAGGAGCTCATTGCGCCGCAAAAAACCTATGTCTACGAATACGACCTGCACCAGACCGGCTCGTTTTTCTACCACTCGCACATTGCCATGCAGGAAGCCTTCGGCATGGTGGGATTTTTCATCGTCCACCCGCGGGTGGCCTATGATCCGCCGGTCGACCGCGACTTTGCCCTCATTTTCCAGAATTTCTTTATTCCGCCCAATTCGAACACGCCCGATTCCATGCGCATGGATTGGAACTGGCACACCATCAATGGCCGCAGTGGCCCGTATACGACACCGCTGGTCTGCAAGCACGGGGAGCGGGTGCGGGTGCGGTTGCTGGATTTTAGCCCCATGCAGCACCACCCGATCCACCTGCATGGCCACACCTTCTGGCTCACCGGGACCGAAGGGGGGCGCATCCCCTCAGGCGCCTGGATCCCCCGAAACACCACCTTGACCGGTGTCGCCATGGTTCAAGATTTCGAGTTCATCGCCTTTAATCCCGGAGACTGGATCTTTCATTGCCACATGGTGCATCACATGATGAACCATATGGTTCGCCAGGTGGGGCCGCGGATTCGCCAGGGAACGAGCGTTTCGCGATACCTCGAGGCCCTGCCGAATCGGCCCACCGCCGAGATCGCCCATCAAGACGAGGGCTTCGAGGTACCCGGTTATCCACAGATGATGCAGGGCATGGCGATGAGTCAGCGAGCCATGCGCAAGATCAACCGCCGCCGCGAAACCCGAGGCATGCGCCACAATTGGCACGCTGCGGTCAAGGGCTTGATGACGGTGATGCGCGTGCTGCCCGAAGAGCTCTATCAGCGCGTGATGGAAAGCGATGAAGCGATTCGTCCGGGCGAAATCTTCCAGGCCATTGCCGAGCGTCGTTACCGCTCCAAGGGATGAGGAAGCACCGAACGACCCTTAGGCAGCGCTCTTGCGATGACCAGCGCCGCAATTTTTAAAACAGTCTTTGGCTAGCGTGGCGGCCGATGACCTCTTCGGTGGCGTCTTCGTTGGTGAAGACGCTCTCGCAAGGCGGACACCATTTCCGACTCGCCGATTTTACCGTCCGCGTTGTGGTCGATGGCGTCGAGCTCGAGCAACGGGAAAAACGATCCCGGGCCTCTCCCCCGGGCGGTTCGAGCGGCTCGCGCCTGCTGGCGAAAGGTCTGATACTCTTGTCTGTCGATGTACCCATCGCCATTGGTATCGTGAATCGAGAACGAGGCGGGCGACGGATCGGCGCTCTTCGATGATGAATTAGCCACACCCTGAAAGCTCAATGAAAGACCGAGCAACGCGCCGGTCAACACCCTCGGTTTGTGCCTCATGAAAAGACTCACGGTGCGTTTCGATTTGATTACATTCGGCTCTAGGACAGTTCCAGCCTACCAGCAAGCATAAATTACTGTGCCGCCTTTTCGGTTTTCAGATACTCGGCCAGTGCCTCGAGCTCGGGTTCCGTGAATTCGAACCGATGGGCGCGCACCTCACCGGAACGCAGCAGCTCGGGTATGTCCTCGACCGGCGTTTCAAAGGACGGTCGGTCGGCTGTATGGCAATACCTGCAGTTGTCTTCGAACAGCGCCCGACCATCGGCCTCGCGCGCCGTTTGGCGTTCTTGCTCGACGGCGGCTCGCACCGCAACGATCGGTTGATAGAACGGGTCGCGATCCCAAAAGCCCGGCTCCGAACAGCCGATGCAGGGGCTGCCCGCTTGAATCGGGAAGCTCGTTCCGGCGTTCCATTTGACCGTCGCACAGGCATTGTGGGTGATGGGCCCCCGGCAGCCGAGCTCGTAGAGGCACCAGCCCTGGCGCGCGCCCGCGTCATCGAAGCGCTTGGCAAATTTTTCTGCCTTGAAAAACTGCAGCCGCGCACAGCGGTCGTGGATGGTATGGGCATAGAAGGCGAGCGGGCGACCCAGTTCATCGAGCTCGGGAAGCCGATCAAACGTCAGGTAATGGGCCAGCGTGGCACTGATGGCCACCGGAAGCGGTGGGCACCCGGAGATGTTCACCAGGGGCTTGCGGGCGATCTGGCCATCGGCCATCAGCCGGCCGACGGGCACCGCACCGGTCGGATTGGGCGCCGCCGCCGGGATACCGCCAAACGCCGCGCAGGTGCCGACCGCCAAGATCAACTTGGCTCCGGCGGCACAGGTACGTAACAGCTCGAGATTGCTGATGCCGGCGATGGTCGAACAGGCGCCATCATCGCGTAACGGGATGGATCCGTCCACCGCCAGTAAGTAGTCGCCGTAAGCGCGCGCCATCACCTGCCGGCGGGCGGCCTCGGCGGCCTCTCCGGAAGCTGCCTGCAGCGTGTGGTGATAATTGAGGGACAACGACGCGAACATCAGCCGTTCCAGAGTGGGCGTGTAGGAACGGGTGAGGGATTCGGTGCAGCCGGTACATTCCTGGAAGGAGAGCCAGATC
>JBAPTW010000318.1:0-1820 GCA_049282355.1 Gammaproteobacteria bacterium
ATTTCGTGGCTAACTTGCGCGCACGTCTGAGCCGGTTTGCCGAACAAGTCGATGCGGGCTTTCCGGATAACAGCGAGCTGACGATCGATGCCGACGGAGTAGCGCACCTGAAACGCCAAGCGGCACAACCCGTGCCGGAGGGATTTCATGCCTTCGAAAAGGCTGTCCATCAACGGATGCCCGAGCGGCATCTGCTCGACATCCTCAAGCGCACCCATCATTGGTCAGCGTTCACCCGCCATTTCGGGCCGCTGTCCGGATCGGACACTAAGCTGGTCGATGCCATCAAGCGGTATCTCTTCGCCGTATTCGGCTATGGCTGTAACCTTGGGGCCAGCCAGACCGCCCGTCATGCCCCGGAGAGCATCAACCGGCACACGATGCGACGAATCAACACCCAACATATTAGTGTCACCAAGCTCGAGGCCGCATTACGGGACATCATCAGCGAATATCTCCGTTTCGAGCTGCCGTATCTCTGGGGCCAACGCAACGTGGCCATTGCCGATGGTACTCAGGTCGAACTGCGCGAGAACAATCTGCTCGCCGAGCGCCACCTCCGTTACGGCAATTATGGCGGTATCGCGTACCATCATATCTCCGCGACGTATATTGCGTTGTTTAGCAACTTCATTGCCTGCGGTGTCTGGGAGGCCGTCTACATCCTCGATGGGCTGCTGAACAACCGCTCAGAGATCGAAGCCGACACCGTGCATGCCGACACACACGGGCAGAGCGAGCCGGTCTTCGGCCTGGCACATCTCCTGGGAATCAAGCTCTTCCCGCGCATGCGCACCTGGAACGACGTCATTTTCTATCGGCCGGACAAGACGACCTGCTATCGGCATATCGACGCGCTGTTCTCCAAGACCATCGACTGGTCCCTGATCGAGACGCACTGGCAGGACATGATGCAGGTGGTACTCTCGATTCAGGCCGGCAAGGTGCTCCCTTCGATGCTGCTTCGCAAGCTCGGTAGCCACAACCGCCAAAACAAACTCTATCGGGCGTTCCGGGAGCTCGGACGGGTGGAACGCACTCTATTCTTGCTACGCTACGTCTCCGAGGCAGATTTTCGCCAGAGTATCCGCGCCGAAACCACCAAGATCGAATCCTACAATGACTTCCTCGACTGGATCGGTTTCGGCGGGCCGGTGCTCAAAAGCGGCGATCCCGTTGAACAGGTCAAACAGGTCAAGTACATGGACTTAGTGGCTAGCGCGATCATGCTGCACAACGTTGCCGAGCTGACCGAGCTGCTGTCCGAAATGGCCGCTGAGGGCCTGACAGTCACGAAGGGGTTGGTGTCTCATCTCAGCCCCTATATGCGCGAGCATATCCGCCGTTTCGGACAGTACGTCCTGGATATGGACGATCAGCCTCTGCCGCTGGAGCCGAAACCGCTACCGATCTGCGCCTAACCTCCCCATGTGATAAAAATTTACACGTATCCCGAGCAAACCCCAAGGAGGGCCGCTGCTCGTACGTCGGCGTTGATACTCAGATCCCGTAGCTCCAAGCGCGGGGCTACACCCACGGCTTTCGTCGGCGCGTCGACATCGGTCATCTGATGACGCTCGGCTTCACAGGCCTCAAATCTGTTTAACACTTCATCACAAGAACCACCGATCGGCTTGCGTTAGGCTCATCACCGCCTGCGCTGTTGGAGGGGAACGTTGAATACGAAAGCAAGCTGCAGCCGGTCATCCGCATGCCTGCAACCGCCCTGCGAAGCTCATCGTTGGCAACTTGGGTTACCTACTGTGCGGCTTATCGGAAGCGTGCCAGGGATAAAGCTCGTTTCCCGGCCCATGCGACGA
>JBAPTW010000319.1:0-8531 GCA_049282355.1 Gammaproteobacteria bacterium
TGCCGGACTCAAGCCTACATGGAGGTATCCACGGCGTCCCTTGAGGCCAGGAAAGGGGATGTCTGCAAATTCTCAGCATGGTCTTACCCTCTGAAGGGTGATGCGAACGAAACGATGACCATGGCCCCGAATTACTTAAGGAAGTTGGCGCTGAGCGTCCTAAACTGCGCTGTGGCTGCCTGGTGGGCCCATTCAAACAGGACCATCTCTTTCGTCACCACCTGTACCCCGGCGGCACGCATCCGCCCCAGAGCCATCTGCGCATCCAGTGCACTACGGGACGATACGGCGTCAGCCACCACAAACACGTCCTTTCCAGCCTGGCATAAGCCAAGGGCGGTTTGCAGCACACACACGTGCGCCTCGATTCCAGCCAAAACCAGCTGCATTCTTCCTACGGCCTCTATCCGAGCCCTGCAGCTCGGTGCCTCGGCGCAGGAAAAATGCACTTTTTCCATCCACGCATCCTGAGGCGCGATTGCTTTTAGCTTCGCTACTGTCGGCCCTAACCCCGCCGGATATTGCTCCGAAATCAGCACGGGAACATCGAGTACGGACGCCACCCCGATCAACCAGGCGCAGTTAGCAACGAGTTTCTCTGGATCGCCAACTGCTGGCACGAGCTTCTCCTGAACATCCACGATCAGTAGGCAGGAGTTATGTGCACCAAGCAGCTTAGTATTCATTACGTTCGTCGCCACTGAGAGCTGGTAAACAAAACCATCGCGCCCGCTGAATGCCCTCCCTCTCGCGGCCAAAGTGCCCGCCGACATTCCAAGGCGCCTTGCCCCCAAGCCACGGACCCCGCCGCCCTATGCTGGCACCAGGTTATTGAAACACAACGGACTGAAAAAACCCACTGTTACTCAAGGGACATGGCAAGGCCGCGTACCGCTTCGTTCATCCCGCAGCTCACATCCAGCCGCCGACCTACTCACCCCAGGTGTGAACGGCACCGCAGCGGTTCGCCTCTGTATAGAACCCACGCGCTGACAGCGGGCGCAGAGAAAATTCGAACTGCTGGGTCGTATGCTCGTTCGGCCCCTGGGCAAAATTACGTTCGGTGAATTGCACGCGGCCCTCGGCGGTTACCAATATGGCCGTTGACGAGCGCGTCCCATAGTGATCGCTGTGAATGAATATCGGTGCCAGTGTGCGCTCCCATGGAAGTCCCACACCGGTGTCAGGCAGCATTTCATCGGGTGGACAGGTGCGATCGGCAAGCATTCGCAGCAAAGCCGTTTCCTCGAGACGCTCATTAGTCAGTAGGCGGCGAAATATTTCCTTACCCCGGACAACTTTCGGCCATGGCGTGTCGAGCAAGCGATTGCTGAGCCCATAGAGCCCCGGTTTGAGCGCACGTGCCCTATCTCCCTCGCTGGCGAAGTACCAAAGCTCATGTCGGTCTCCCAGCAGCAGATTGAAGCCGTTGTAGGCGGCAGCGCTCGATGATATCGCCTGACAGTAGGCCTGTGGGGAAATGTCACCACAAAGATAATCACGTACCAACTGCCCCCGGGAAGGCGCAGCATCACGATTTCGGCGAGGATCTCGAAAGTTGGTAACGGCAGCGAAACGACCCTCACGCGTTATTCCCAACCAGGTTCCCAACGCCTGCAGGTCCCTGCCTGCCAGCACCTGGGGGGCATCGTTCCAGTGGTGCGCTGTGGCGCTCGGCCGGCGGTAGAATTCATCGCGGTTAGCAGCGATGACAAGTGGGTAATCCGCGCGTTGTCGGTAGGCAACAAAGATAAGGCACATTTCAGCGTCGGTAGTGCTTGGCGAAACCGTCGGCTTCCTTGGAAATCATGGGAATCGAAAGCGTGTGCCCGCAAACGCGAAGCCCACCCATCATCACCGCCGACCGCTCGCGCCAAAACGGTCCTTTCCTCATATCCTTATACAGTCCAAAATATACAGCGCGCGGCGCCCTTCAAGGGCATGAGAACGCTAGCTTACGTTTACGCAAACGTCAAGATAAGGTAACGTACAAGATGCCCGCGGAGGATTGGAAGGACCGGACGAGCGCGCGTTACACAAAAGTGTGCCCCCACCAGTGCACAGCTTATGATGTGCGCAAATGGGAAGCCACGGGTTTATAAAGAAGGCGGCTCGGGCCGGTTTGTCGGCGCCACGACCGCACCAACTGAAGGGGAAAGATTAATGAGTAATGTTTCCGATCCCACTGTCATCGTCGGTGCCGCACGCACTCCGATGGGCGGAATGAACGGTGTGCTGAGCAGCGTCACCGCACCGCAGCTGGGTATGGACGTCATCAAGGCCGCCGTGGAGCGAAGTGGAATAGCCCCCCATGATGTCAGCGAAGTCATCATAGGTACAGTGCTTCCGGCCGGACAGCAAGGAGCGCCGGCGCGCCAAGCTGCTCTCGGCGCCGGCATCCCCGCCGCTGCCGGGTGCACGACCATTAACAAGATGTGCAGCTCGGGTATGAAAGCAGCCATGCTTTCTGATTGCATCATTCAAACGGGTGGCAGCACCGTTATGGTGGCCGGCGGCATGGAAAGCATGACCAACGCTCCCTATCTACTGCTGAAAGGTCGGCAGGGATACCGCCTCGGTCACGGCGACCTGAAGGATCATATGTTCTATGATGCCTTGGAAGATCCTCACCACGGCGGCAAGCTGATGGGCGAATTCGCTGAAGATACGGCCCTTGCTTATCAGTTTACCCGCGAAATGCAGGACGATTTTGCGATTCGCTCGCTGGAAAGGGCCAAAAAAGCGACCGAAGACGGCACCTACAACAAAGAGATCGTGCCGATGATGGTGAAGATGCGTAAGAAAGAACTGGTGGTGGATAAGGACGAGCAACCGCAAGCAGCAGACCCCAGCAAGATTCCTACGCTGCGGCCGGCCTTTAAAAAGGACGGTACCATTACGGCCGCCAATGCCAGTTCCATCTCGGACGGTGCCGCTGCAGTGGTGATGATGAAACGCTCCGAAGCAGAGCAGCGCGGTCTCACGCCATTGGTCCAGGTAATGGGCCATTCGACCTTTTCACAGGTTCCCGAGCTGTTCACCACAGCGCCTGTCTACGCTATCAGGAAGCTACTCGACCAGCTTAACTGGAAGGCGAATGATGTGGACTTTTGGGAGATCAATGAGGCCTTTGCGACCGTTACCATGGTCGCAATGCGCGATATTGGCATCCCGGCCGACCATGTGAACATTCATGGTGGCGCCTGTGCGCTCGGTCATCCCGTCGGCTGCTCGGGCACCCGCATTATTGTTACCTTGCTTCACACCTTGGAAAAATACGATGCGAAACGCGGCATCGCCGCGCTTTGCGCCGCCGGCGGTGAAGCCACGGCTTTTGCGATAGAGCGCATGAGCTAACCAATAAGTGAGCTCTGCGGCTCGACCGGGGCGGCACACCGAGTGCCGTCCCGGGCCCGTGCGGCGGTTATGAACAATACATCACGCCGCATTCGGGGTAAAAAACCCCGAAAAACGTTTTCCCCTACTCGCTTGGAGACGTTGTGGGATTACTTTGAGTGCCGTCTCGGCTATGACCGTTTAGAAGCCTGGCGGATCTCCTTGATACTCTCCTCGACGCGCTTGCGGATGGTCTTTAGCGCATCCTCATTGGCCTTCATAACAAGGTTGGTCATCTCACGGAGATTTGACAGAGCTTGTTCCATAAGCTGTTTCAGAAGCTCCCCTTGCTTTGCCGCTGCCTTGGTTGGGGATTTTGTTGCCGACAGATCCGACAATGCCCCAGAAGCTTCCGTCATCGCCTCCTTTAGCATTTCCATTTGGTGATCCAACATCGACTGCGCAGTCTCAAAAGCCCGCCGATTGGCTTGGGTCAACGCCTCCACATTCTTACGCTGCGTTTCCAATACTGAGCTGACGTCCACACCGGGAAGCTCGACATTCCCAAAAGCCTTGGTGAGCTCATCGAACATCTCTGAAGGATCAAAGACGGTCATGACTTTGCTCATATCCACCGTGTATTTTGCATCGATCTCCTGCTCTGCTGCCGCCCAATCTTCCATCGGATTGCCACCGAAAAATCCCCGCTTTTCAGCCTGATAATAGGCGGCCTCGGCAATCATCCGCCACCTTTCCAACGGCGTTACCGGCTGCTTTGTGTCTGTCGTAGCCGGCCGCTTTTCAACCGCCTTCGCAGCAGACTTCGATTTTGTCGTTGATGTGCGGCTTGTCGCCGCTCCAGAAGATGACTTCTTTGGGCTTTTTTTCGTCTCAGTTTGTTTTGTTTCGTTGACCATCGCGGTTTCTCCCTATCTCTATAAATGCCTTGTGGATGAAACATCCGCCAGCGTACTTCATGCCGAATTCACCGGTCGGATGTTCGGCACCTCAAGTCACGAGCCACTGCCGTAACAGCGCCCGGCGTGGCAACTGAGTGTTCCGTGTCGAGAAACAGTGCTCGACTCGGTAAACAATATTTCAGCACCGACAATCCACTGAGAGCTTGTGAATAAACCTACTGCGCCTCCCGATAGCGGCGTTGGGTGGTGCTCGCTCCTCGCCTATCGAGCGGATAGGTCTCGTCGCCGCGTGCCATCCGCCCTGCTCTCGGGTCGCTCCATATCGTTTCTTCACAACCTCTGAGACGGCCTTGCCATAAGCTTGAAACTCCGCCACCCTAGAAGAGAATATACTCGCAGGCGCCAGCACGCTAGCCAATCCCTGCCTGTTTGTGCTTCAAAGCGTGGAACAAACCTCGTGCACGCCGGCGTCGCAAGACGCCCACCGCAGCAGAACAAAACCGGCGAGAATGATTTTGCACGGCAGCAACTGATGCGCCCCGATTATTTGCTTGGGTAAGGGCGCAAGATCACTCTCGAGCATCTTATAATACCGCACACACCCGGCTGCGTTGGCAAAGCCCGCTGACCCCAGAAGCCAACCCGGTGGTTGTCGGTGAAGTGCTTTTACGCTAGGGTTTAGAGACTGTTTTAAAATACTACTGCGTTTGCCATCGCAGCGGTGCACGGCGGCTCGATACACAAAGGCCAGACATCATTTTGCACAGCTGTAAGCTGGCATCGCTGGGACGAATCATTCGGAGTCTCTCCCATGCGTATCCCCGATTTCGGGCTCTCGACCACCCTAATCTGCCGGCATGCGCGACTTTTTTAAAGCAGCCTCTCTTACCAGGAGTGCCCAAAAGGGCAATAATGAACTTTGGGTTTTCTTCGGAAAACGGCCCAAGACGAGCTAGGGCAGCGAGGTAGCCATGTTCGAATACGATCAATCTATCGTTCAGGCATTGCTCACAGAAAACGAGCGGTTTCGCGACTTGTATAAAGAACATCACGAGCTTAAAGAAAAAGTACGAAATGCTGAGCTCGGTATTCTACCCGTGGACGACTTTACCCTTGGTACCATGAAGAAGCAAAAGCTGCTGGCCAAGGATAAAATGGCCCACATGATCGAGAAGTATCGGCACGAGCAAGAATCACCGCCCGGTAGCCAGGCGAAACTGTAAGCTCAAGCCCCTCGCGCGCAGCCCCTGAGCGCCTTGCGAAAAGGGGGTTGCGCCGGTTGCTTTCCCTACATCACTACTACCTTTGTCTATAGGGTGGCTTGGCTTTGCCGGCGCCCTGGCACACATCTACCTTGCTTATACCACGCCCCCCAACAGCATGTCCTTCGCCTGATTGATTTTTGCGGCAAGAAAATTGGATCCACCGCGATCGGGGTGTACCTTCTGCATAAGACGCCGATGCGCCTCCAGCACCTGCGTGCGGCTGGCTCCCGCATCCAGCCCGAGCACCGCATAAGCTTCCTCCCGAGTCATCTGCGCCTGGCCTGCTTTGTTCCTACCGGGCGCTTCATGGGTCTGATGCGCCGCACGCCAGTCAGTGCCGTGCATGCGATCGAGATAGGCCTCAAGGAGGTTTGCCGATTGCGGATCCGTTCTTCGATAATCGTCTAACAACTCCAGCAACTGTTCGAGCGTTAACTCGCCAAGCTGACGGCCTTTGTCACGTCCCTCAATGATTTCGCCGCTCATGTCCCCAGTATCATGGTCAAGGGCCATTCGTAGGAACCGGGTCTCGACTTCGGACCGCTTTCCTTGGCTCGATCCTGCTCCCGAGCCCAGAAAGGATTTGACGGTGCCATAAAGCTGCTTCGCGGTCAGCAGTCGTTGCACCAAGGGAATCGCTGCACCCAGCGCCGCCACTAACCAATTGCCCCTGAGGGCGAGCAGCACCAACACGCCAATGCCAAGAGCTAGCCATACTTTCCTCACCAACTGAGCGCGCGTCGCCGGCGAGGTACGCTTCAGCCAGCTGATGAACATCATGATCCCGAAGAATAACACCAAGCCAAAGACTAAATTTGGCGCCACGGCGGCTAGCCTCCCTTGAGCTGATGTTCGAGCTGGCGAACCAGACCGCCCTCTCGCTGACCCAAGTCTTCCAGCGCCTGGTGGCCGCCAGCGGCATAGGCCGCTACCGCCCGCAGCAAATCTCTTAGCTGCCGAGCGCTGGTCGCATCGAAGTGACAGTAGGCGCCCGTAGAAAGCTTGGCGATCTGTTGAAATGCTCTGGCGGCCACCCAGTCGTGGCCCTCATGAAAAACAAATGCGGGTACCCCGAGCAAGCCCAATTTACCCGCTCGATCACAAAGCCGATCGATATTCTCTTCCATACAATCGCCAACAAATACCAAGGCATTGATCCGCCTGTGCTGCGTCTCAGCGACAGCATGATCGAGTACGCGCTCGATCTGCGTCATGCCGCCAACGCACCGAACCTTCGCCATATAAGCCAGCAAATCCGCTGAACCTTTGAACCATGAGCTCGCGTGAAATTCCCGGTAGCCTCGGTAGAAACAAAGCTGGATATCCAGGCCTCCCAGAGCAGCCGCTTCCTTAAACATCTCAGCCTGCAGGTGGCAGGCTCGGTCCCAAGTGGGCTCTCGACTGGCCGTGGCATCCAAAGCGAACAGCAACCGTCCGCGCCGGGCGTTGGACCGAGGCCTCGGCATCGAAGCTACTTCTTGCAGAAATTCGTCGATCTCCGCTTTGGAAGACGTCGTCGGCAAAGCCGGAGGATCTGGTTTTCGAATTGAAGACATTACTCTGCACGCTCTCATTGTAAGCTGCGTCCATCACGCTAAGAGGATGTTTTAAAACCTGCCGCACTTGCCATAGCGGCGCTGCGCTACCTCAGTAACCCCCTCAAGTAAGCAACCGTTTCGAAATCCAATCACTGATTAAGGTTATAATTTTTGCATAGCGCTCGCCACTTGCGAGACCCGGGGGATTGCCTTGTCATTGCCAACTCCATCCTACGCCCGCTCACGGCGTGCTACGCCAAGCATCAAAGCGCATCGTCACGCGCTTCCAAGCGGCTACCGCCTGCTCTGGTATCGAACAGAACGGGTGCTCGGCCAAGGGGGCTTCGGCATCACTTATCTGGCCACCGATACAAACTTGGAGCGCCAGGTGGCGCTGAAAGAATATCTGCCCATCGATCTCGCGCTTCGCGAAAAAGACCATTCGGTCCATCCCATCAGGGATAACCGCGCGCAGATGTACCGCTGGGGACTCGCGCGATTTGTTGCGGAGGCCCGTGCCCTGGCACGCTTTAAACACCCTAACATCGTTCAGGTTCACACCGTATTCGAGGCTAACAATACCGCCTACATGGTGATGGAGTATGAGCAGGGCGATAACCTCGAAGCGCTCTTTTTTGCCAATCACTATGTTAATGAGACGGATCTTTTGGCTCTCGTGTTCCCGTTACTCGATGGTCTGGAGCATATGCATGCGGCGGGATTCATCCATCGCGACATTAAACCCTCAAATATCTATGTTCGCACCGATGGCAGCCCGGTATTACTGGATTTTGGCTCGGCACGGATGGCATTGGGCACGCATACCCGGTCCCTTACCGGGCTTGTCACACCAGGCTACGCACCCTATGAACAATACAATGTGCAAGGCGATCGACAGGGTCCTTGGGGGGATATTTATGCACTGGGGGCAACATTGTATCGAGCCGTTGCCGATAAGCCACCGGCGGATGCCATTCTTCGAGGCGAGATGCAGATCGACGGACGACGCGATCCCCTGAAACCCGCCGTTGAGGCCGGTAAGGGTAAATACAGCCCTCAATTCCTGCTGGCAATCGATGCGGCCCTGCGTTTTTCAGCGAGCGACCGCCCTCAAGACATTGCGACCTGGCGCCGCTGCTTTCCGCCCCTAGCACCGAAACCAGCATGGCGACTATCCATACCTCCGTTACCCCGTTGGCTTCGGCTAACGGCTGAGTTTGGTACGCTCGGCGTACTCGGGATACTGCTCGGACTGGCGCTTGTTGTCGTTTTACTACCCGAGGATCGGCAGCCCGCACTGGAGCCCACGGCGGCACAGATCACAAAAGATGCCACACCACCAGCCATCACGCCGAGCGCATCATTACCAACACCGACACCCGTCGCGCCGTCCATCACCTCAGGGTCGAGCGAGCCGCCCGCGCTTCCGCGGTCCACGGTGAGTCCTATCGATGCAAGCCCGCAGCCGCCAG
>JBAPTW010000320.1:0-21327 GCA_049282355.1 Gammaproteobacteria bacterium
GTTCATATTGCTGAGAAGTAGCTTGCGATGCTGTGTTGAATGACGTGTCGAGACTCATTTCGGAGCCGTTTAAACTCCCGCTGTAGCGCTTCGCAGTCACATCGATAACAGCCTCAAGGAATACGCGCTAGCAGCGATCGCTAGGAATGAGCTGTAGTCATCGAGCAAAGCCGATAACGGCTGCAAGCTTTTGTCTCCTTTTCTCCACCCATATGGAATCAGTGCGATCCCAGTTCAGGGGGAGCATAGCCTCCTGATTTCCGACTCTCCTCCACTCGGAGCTACCAATATTACTGAATGCTATGGATGTAGAGTAATACAAGTAACTTATGCCTCTCGATTTACATACTTGACCTAGATCAAGACATGCGAGGGCTCTTGTGATAGGAACGCGAACAGATAATAATGGGTGATGCTCATTTCGCTCCGAACATCGAGCCCGTCGACGCGAGTCAGGAGCAACGCCTGGTCTAGAGCTAAGAGCACACCAAATAGGCATGCTGCAAAGCCCTCTGGCGGATGTGAGCGATTTCGGTCACAGGCCCGGTAAAGACTTGCTCGGGCGTGAAGTAAGCAAGCCCACTGTGTTGATGGTGAAAACTGTAGCAGTGAACGTAGTCGGCGCAGCAACGCCCCTAGTTCACCGCGTTCCTGGCAAGCCTCGGCTTCCGCCAAAATACGTTTTTTGTCTTCAACGGTAAGCGAACGTTACTGGCGCTTGTCTCTTGCAGGATCGAGCATTACTTGTGTGCCCGGCGGATCAGAGGGTTAGCATGTCACTGTGACCTCTCACTTCCCCGAATAGTACATTTATTTCCTACTCGGGGTGGTATCAGCTTAGCCTGGCACATAGGGACTCCACCGCTTGCCAATGAGATCGTGCCGGCGGAACGCCCAATGATCGCGACCAGCTTAAAGGAGGTCATTCCTACATAGATTTCCAAAAACAACTGTCTCAAATCCCTTGACACATTCCGTCAGTTCGAGTTGCCCGGGAATATCACCGGCTTGCTGGTCAGCTTTCTGCTCGGACTGGTGGTCTGGGCCGACAAGAGCGTCCCGCTCTTTCAACGCATGGTTTTCTACCTCATCAACTCGCTCATCATCTTCACCGTCGCCATCGGCATGAACGAAACCGGTGTCGCCATGACCAAGAGCGACGCCCAAGCTCAGTACGAGCAACGCTGGATCCCGCCGGCGTCAGAACAGCATCCGTTTTTCCAGAGCTGGTTTGGCGCCCATCGGTAGGGCCTGCGTAGTCGGGTCTGAAAACGGCGCACCCGCTGTAGGGGTCATCATCAGCTCTAAAGTGGATAGGGGAGGAACAATGGATTTCATCCGGGCATCGCGCCGCCCTGCGGGATATGAGCTCACGATGGTTTTGCTGTCGCTGCTTTGTAGCGGGTGCACGGATCTCAAACGCTTTGCCTACGAAGGCTTTAATCGGGACGCGTGGCAGGCGCCGCAACGGGTCGTTCGCGCGCTCGATCTTAGGTCAGGCGATGCTGTCGCCGATCTCGGATCGGGGAGCGGTTACTTCACCTTTCACCTGGCCGACGCCGTGGGTCCTTCCGGCAAGGTCTACGCGGTGGACGTTGATCGGGGGTTAAATGCCTACGTGGCCAAGCGCGCCCGCGAGAAGGGATATCAGAATATCGCCGTGATACTTGCCGAGCAGAACGACCCGGGGTTGCCCGAATCCGGTATCGATCTCATTTTTACCTGCAATACGTACCATCACCTCGACGATCGGATCGCCTACTTCGCGAATGCGCGCGACTCTCTCCGCGCCGGGGGCCGGCTCGCGGTCATCGACTTCAACGGCGAAGGGTGGTTCGAGCGGTTGTTCAGCCACACGACGCCAAGGGAAGTGATCAAGAGCGAGATGAAAGCCGCTGGCTATCGCCTCGAGCGCGCGATCGATTTTCTGCCGAGACAGCATTTCATCGTTTTCGCGGCTCCTGGAAAGTGACGTCCCGTGGTTGATATTGCTCGACGAAGACCTGTGCGAGGGAGTTCGATGTCGCGTGTTTCTTCCGAGAAGTTTAACGGCGTTTGCATCGGGACGGCCTGGGTTGCCGTTCGGGGCGCGAGGGACACCGCGGCGCCGATCCTCGAAGAGCTTCCGGAATGAGCGTCGGCTTCTTCGGTCTCATCGGGATGGAGGAAGGAAATGACGAATTGGGCGATGGCGTTCTGCTCTTCGGGGAGAAGCTTGGACGCCTCCTGGAAGGCCTTTTCGAGGAGTTTGGACAGGGGGTATAACAATATCTCCATTGGTATCATACTGTTATTGCGAACTGGAGTTCTGCTCGCGCCGTCGAGGGCGTGCGGCAGCCACCCAACGGGGACTGTCCGCGCGTTAGGTCTACACCCTGGTGCAATGCCTACGCCAATCCTGCTAGCCATCGAGAACGAGGTTTAGCGAAGGAGGCTCAGATGCTCGGTCTAATGATGGACATGCCGCTCTTGATATCGTCGCTGATCCAGCATGCCGACGAGTATCACGGCGACACCGAGATTACGACGCGCACCGTGGAGGGTCCGCTTCATCGCTACACTTATCGCGAGGCGCACCAACGGGCGAGACAGCTCGCCAATGCGCTCGATGCATTAGGTATTCGGTTCGGTGATCGCTGCGCGACGCTGGCTTGGAATACCCACCGACATTTCGAGATCTATTTTGCGGTCTCTGGCATCGGTGCCATCTGCCACACCGTCAATCCGAGGCTCTTTGCCCCGCAAATCGCTTACATCATCAATCACGCTGAAGATAGCTGTCTGTTCGTGGACCTACCGTTCGTCTCCTTGGTGGAGGAACTGGCAGATCAACTGGCAACCATCAAGACCATCGTCATTCTAACGGACCAGTCCCACATGCCGCGGGCTCGTCTAGCCAACGTTATCTGCTATGAAGAACTGGTCCACAGCCACTCCGATAGCCTCGATTGGCCGCAATTCGACGAGAATACCGGCTCTTCACTCTGCTATACCTCGGGTACCACGGGGCATCCGAAGGGTGTCCTCTACAGCCACCGGTCGACGCTGCTACACACCTACGCGGTTTGCCTGCCGGACGCCTTCGGCCTGGCGGCGACGGATACGGTGATGCCGGTGGTGCCGATGTACCACGCCAACGCCTGGGGTATTCCCTATGTCGCACCGATGGTGGGTTGCAAGCTGGTGCTGCCGGGGCCAGTCACGGATGGCGCAGGCCTTCATCAATTGATCGAAAGCGAACAGGTGACACTCTCAGCGGCCGTGCCCACCGTGTGGCTTGGCTTGCTGCAGTATCTTGACAAAAGCGGCCGGTTCAGCAGTTCTCTCGAACGGGTGGTTATCGGCGGTTCGGCCCCACCCCGCTCAATGATCGAAGCATTTGCGGAGCGTTTTCGTATCCAAGTGCTCCATGCTTGGGGCATGACCGAGACATCTCCGATCGGGACCATCAACAGCCCGAAGCACGGCTTGGTCGAGGAGCCCCCCACGCAGCGCTACGAACGCGAGACCAAGCAAGGCAGGCCGTTGTTTGGCGTTCGCATGAGGATTGTCGATGACCAGAACCTGCCTCTGCCCCGAGATGGGGCGTCTTTTGGCGATCTGGAAGTGCAAGGGCCCTGGGTCTGTGGCGGTTACTTCAATGAGTTGCACTCCGATGCCCATTCCGAAGACGGCTGGTTTTCGACCGGCGACGTCGCCACCATCGATCCCCAGGGCTATATGCAGATCACCGATCGGAGCAAGGACGTCATCAAGTCCGGCGGCGAATGGATTAGCTCGATTGCGCTGGAAAACATCGCCATCGGCCACCCTGAGGTGGTGGAGGCAGCGGCCATTGGCGCTGCCCACGCCAAATGGGAGGAACGCCCCCTACTGATTGTGGTCCGTCGCGGTGACAGCACTCTCACCCGTGATGAGATACTTCGCTATTTCGAAGGCAAAGTGGCTAAGTGGTGGATCCCGGACGACGCCGTATTCGTTGACGAACTGCCCCATACCGCCACGGGCAAGCTGTTCAAGCTAAAACTGCGCGAGAAGTATAAGAACCATTTGTTGACGGCAAAAGCCACGTCATGAGGGAGGAAACCCCTGTCGAGACAGGGCCTTCTGGCGCCGGGTCCGAAGGTTGTCTGCTCGGCTTCCAATCCGTCTTTGTTTTATTGGGCTCTCGCCCCCAGTTTGGGTTGGAGAACTTGAGCACCAGAGTTGTTTACTTCTGAAGTCGATGCGGTGATGCCGACGGCCAAGTTAAGGGATTTTCAACTCGCCTACGCGGAGGCTGGCGGGGGCCAGTCCGATAAGCCACCCGCTACCAGCAGACTTCAATCCCGCAAGGTCTCGAGATTTCCATCAACCCCTCAGTGCTTGTCCCAAAGAAGGAAAGGGGTCATTTCTTGACAACAAAGAAGGAAAGGGGTCATTTTTTGACAATACACTCCTGCTCTTTGGCCGATTCTCGTTATCGCCATGCCCCCTCATAGAGAGTCTGAACGGACACAGCCAATCCTAGAGAGGGCAACAGGCGCGCTTCTTCAGTGTGGTGGACCTGGTCAACCAGCTCGAACAGGAATAAACCCAAGGTCAGGTTGGGCGCCTCGCCCGCCGGCTATTGGGCTTGGACGCCGTTCTCCTCGACGAGCTCGGCTATCTGCCGTTCTCCCAGAACGGCGGCGCCCTATTGTTCCATTTGATCAGCCGGCTCTATGACGGGCCTCACTGATCCTACGTAATGTGCGACTTTTCAGGCTAAGCAATCACCAAACCGTCCAGCTCCAACGGCTCGCGGCCTTGTTGGATGTTGAGCCAGACGCCGAGGGTATGGGCCAAGATCTTGCGCGTGACCTGGTTGGTCAAATGCCAGACATCGCGTGTTCGGGTTTTAGCTAACCCAAAACGTTGCTCGAGTTGACTGATCACCGTTTCGATGCGCTTGCGCAGTCGCCGTAACAGCCTTAACCACCAGCGGGGTCGGCGCTCCGCCATGTTCGTGCGCAGCGGCGTTTGCAGGTCAATACCCAGGGCCGCGCAATCGGCTTTAAATTGGGGGCGGATATAACCCTTGTCACCCAACATCAGTCCCTCGATCGCCTGCAGGAGATCGTACGCCGAATCCCGCTCATCAACGTTGGCTGCGGTGAGCGTGATGCCGACGACCACCCCGCGCAGATCAATCAGCAGGTTGGCTTTCAAGCCGTAATAATGCTCGTCTTTGGCGGCGCAGTAACCGTAGTCGGCTTCGCCTTTCAGGACCTTGCTGCCCGGTGCTCGCGCCCGTTTGCACACGCTGATGGGGAACCCGTCGATAACATGGCACTCTGCGGTACGGGCTCCCAGGTCCGTTACCAAGCGCTCTTGTAACCGCTGCTTCACCCGCCAGAGATTAGCCGCTTGCCGCACAAAGGTACTGCGGTCCCCCAAACCGGGAAACCACCCCATCCAGTGCCGCCGGAAGTATTCCCAAATCCCTTCATCACCCTCATGGCCGAGAAATTCACCCACGATTTCCATTGTGATCACTTCACTGTCACTCAGGTGGGGAGCAAACCCTCGGGTGCGCAACTTCACCCCGGCCGTCACGTCGCCAAACTCTTTTTCCACCCAACAAAACACCGTGATGATAAACTCGTCTATCGGCATGGCTCTCTGTTCCTACTAGGTGGGGATGTCATCTCTTCACTCCCAACCTACGACGATAGCTATGCCTCTTCAAGCCTCACCAGGAAAGTTGCACATCGCGTTGATCCTATAAGTTATTTGGAATTGGGTATGTGTTACGGTGCAACGTGAAAACCTGTCATGAGTCACCCGCTGCCCCTTGCCTGATGTCCCAACGCCTCAAATCCTTTGCAAAAAGGCTCACGGTTCGGAGCCGATGGGCGACCTCGTCAGGTTCAAGGCATCGAGATAGCGGGCGTGGTCCGCGAAGCGATCGGTGCATCTCCCGCGGCGATCATGTCTGCGGTGCCCTCATCTCATCAGGCGTTCGAGGAGAAGAGACTTGAGGCCGGCGTCGATGCGCGTGCAATACAGCACCTGTGGACCGGCGAGGTCGGTGCCGACTTCTAAATCTCTACCCATGCCGAAGGGCTCGAGAAAAACGCTAAAACCCATGCGCGCGCGGCGCACCGAGCAATTGAACGCGTCGGGGGCCATGGCGTAGCCGGCCGCGAGCCAGTCGAACGGATAAAACCCCTTGCGGTGCAAATCGTCCTGCCAGAAATCGAGCCAGGGGCGACTCTGTTCAGCGAGCCAACGCGCTGCGGTGCCCGCCGTCGCGACGCGATTCAAATCGCGGGGCGTCATTGTTGTTTAGACATCTTCGTTGCTTCGGCCACGATTTGTCGCGAGCGCACAGAAATCCCAATTGATATCCACCATCTGCGCATCGACAAACCCTGCCGCCGTGAGCGCTTCGACCAGTCCCGTCTTGGCTTGTCCGCAATGGCGGGTAAAACCGAGCACAACTTTGCCCCCTGGCCTCAATACACGCCGTATCTCCCGCAACCCTGCGACGGCATCGGGCCAGACCTGGCCGCTCACATAACGTTTCTTCTGACGCACAAAGTCAAACGCCAGCGAACCGAAAAGGTAGCCGTTAGTTCAAACAAACCAGATATCGCATCAACGGCCTGCGCGTTGTGGTGCGAATCGACTCAGGCAGAACCAAACCACGACGCCGGCAAGCGCGTGTCAGCGTCGTCTATACTTAGATCAACTGGCCTGCTCGTATCGCATCGCGTCGACCTACGCTGCTATCTGCGTCTGGGCGATACGACCTTGACTGAAACTTGGCTCTAACAATACACCCCGTTCGAGTTCTAGAATGATGGCGCGGCGACCCGATCAGCCCGTGAGCGCCCCACCGCGTTTCGCGTTTGTGAGTTCCATCCCGGTAGCGTTGCTCCTGCCGATCACGCTATTCCTATTCGGCCCCTGTTATCTCTACTACGCCAATGCGGCGGAGTTTTCCTTTCCCTTCGCCGACTACTTCTGGTGGCTGATGCTGTTAGTATCGTTCGGATTCCTGCTCATCGCTGGGCTTCTCGCTCGATTCAGATCTCGCCCGAAAGCATATCAACGCTTGACCGCCTTGGTGTTCACTCTGGGACTACTGGCATGGTTTCAGGGCAATGTGCTGGTCTGGGACTACGGTCTGCTCGACGGCCGAGACATCGACTGGACGGTGCACAATCGCTTCGCACCGTTCGATGCTCTGGTGTGGGTTGCGGTGCTGGGCCTGGCTCTGTGGAAGACCTCCGGAGTTTGCCGCATTGCGGCCAGCGCGAGCGTTTCGCTGATCGTCATTCAGGCGATATCCGTGGCAACCGCGATTGCCCAAGCCCCGCCGACGGAACGCCACACCACGTCGCCCACCATCAAAAACGACATCTACCGATTTTCGCCCGACAAGAACGTCATCATGCTGATTCTCGACACCTTTCAGTCGGACATATTCCAGGCGCTCATCGACAACAATCGCGACCACTATTCGACCTTCAGTGGGTTCACTTATTTCCGCAACGCGCTCGGCGGTTACCCTACTACCTACGCATCGATACCGCTGATGCTTAGCGGCGCCTACTACGAAAATGATGTCCCCTTGCGCGAGCACGTCAAGCGATCATTTTTGACGGATTCGCTGCCCAAGACACTGCATGACAATGCGTTCCAGGTGGACCTGCTGCCGCTTACTTTTCTCGCCCTTTACTGCGACGACACGCTTTCGAGCAACTGCATGGAGTCGCTGCGGGTGGTGCAGAAGGACGACCGAAAGCTTGTCATCGACCAGGCGGCGCGACTCGCCGATGTATCGTTGTTTAGGCATGCGCCGCACGTGCTCAAACCCTACCTCTACAACCGACAGAATTGGGCCCTGTCCAGGCTCCTGCGCGACCTGCGCTTTGGGTCGATCCGAGAAGGCCACTGGCTCGACGAGGCATTCTATGCCCATTTCAAGCAACGCGCGGTCGTCGACTCCGAGCGACCCACCTTCAAGCTCTATCATTTGTTCGGATTGCATCCCCCTTTCCGGCTGAATGCGGACTGCAGTGAGCATCCGGTCGACGAGACCCGCGACAATGCCCTGCAACGCCGCATGGGTCTAGCCCAGGGGGAATGCATCTTGAGCCAAGTAAAGGCGTTTCTTGAGCACCTGAAACGGCTTGGCGTGTATGACGAGTCGATGATCATCATCGCCGGCGACCATGGCAGCAGCGGTTCACATCATGTGGGGGTGGATTTTCAAGACGATGCTCCGACCATAGACGGCGGCTTCACGCCACCGGTGCGGCTCAAGGCGTCCGCACTGCCGCTGTTGTTGATAAAGCCGCTCCGGGCAGAGGGCGAGATGACGATTTCCAACGCCCCGGTCTCGCTTTGCGATCTGCCAAACACGATTGTGGATGCGCTCGAAATCGATGCCCGCTTTCCTTGCGAGTCCGCATTCGCACTTGGGGACGGCGCGCAACGCGAGCGCCGCTATCTATTCTACGAATGGGACGACGAGGTGTGGCAGAAAACGTACCTGCCCAACATGAGAGAATACCTCGTCTCCGGATACGGCTGGCGCGATCGCGCATGGGCGCCCACCCACCGAACCTTCACCTCGCTCGGCATCAGTATCAATACGCCCGACCGCTACGAACTGGGATCGCCCTTGCTGTTTACCGCCAAGGGCAATGCCATTTCGTATTTGGGTAAGGGATGGGAACTACCCGGTGAGAAGTCTACCTGGATCGACGGCAAAAAAGCGTGGCTGCGCCTACCGATCGAGAAGACTAACGCCGACTTGATGATCGACGCGGTTATCGATCCTTTCTTGGTCGAAGGGAAGCTGGACCACCAGCTCGTCAACGTCTATGTCAACCGTAACCCGATCGGCTCTTGGAAGGTCACATCCCCCGGCCATTACCATTTGACTATCCCCGGCGCGTTGATAGAAGGGATGGACACATTGCGTATCTTGTTCGAGCTGCCGAAAGCAGTGTCCCCCGCGAAGTTGGGAATAGACGACGACAAGAAGGTGCTTGGCGTCGCCATTGAGTCGATGACGGTCTCGCCGTTGAACTAGAATTTAGGGCGATAGACTTTTTCTGGCCAATCACACCGTATTCAAAGACAGCTCGACCTCGACGTCAGTCGTTTCGATCGGGACTCTACGGTTCTTGTTTTGCGCATAGTAGAGAGTGCGCGTCTGCGATCCCAATGGTTCTCGAAGTTCAATCTCGAAGCCCTGCGCAAGACAGTTTTCGAAATAACCAATCTCATAGTCGAAGTAGTTGTCCTCTTTGTTTCTGAGTAGTGCCTGCACCATCGGGTCGTCTTTGTTCACGAACTCGATGATTAGATCTGCCCCCAGATCGGCCAGCCAGTCAACAAACTCGCGCATCGGGATATTGGCGCTGATCACCATGTGGTGGATGAGCGCGAGCGCCATCACCAAATCCGGCCGACCACGGGTGGCAAGGTCCTTACGCTCGAGACCGCGCCAGCCCAGGTTGGGCGATGGATCGGCAAGGTTCGTCACCAGCGGCAGAATTCGCCTATCACCCTCCTCTTTGAGCGCGCGATAGAGCCGTTCCACCGCCAGATGGTCAGCGTCGGTGGCAACGACATAAGCGCCTGCTTTCGCTGCAATCCGTGCGAAGGTGCCGGTATTGGCACCGAGATCCCACACCAAGTGTCGCGCCCGCGCCGCCACCGCATCCTCGACGAAGGTCCGTTTGAGATTGAAGTCTTGATCGCTATAGTGGTGGCTCTGAGCATAATTAGACCACTCCGACCCTGTCGGCGTCCATTGCAGCTTGCGAATCAGCCGCTCTAGTCGACGGACGTTTGCGCGGATCAGATCCTTGCTGAAGCCGGCCGTCTTGAGTTGCCTCCTGACGTTCTCCTGTGATGCGCTGTGACGCGACTGTAACTTTGCCTGCAGATAGACATGAGTGAAGACCCCGGGGCGCAACCGATCGCGCGCCGACATCAGTGCGTTCATCTCTCGCGGGGCGATGCCGTCAATACAGCCACGCAACCAAGGTCGGAACGGGGCGTCCTTGTAAGCCTGCAAGAACAGCGGGTAGAGGAACATCTGACAGAACTGCCGGTAACCTATCCAGGGTTCACCGGCGTCGAGGATCTCGAACGACGGAATATCGATGAACGCGGGCCGCGGGCCGAACCACTGCACGTTGAATGCGGAAGCGTCTTTCAGAATCAAGTCATCATCGAGCGCCGCCGAGAGCACCTCCAAGTGCAACAATGCCGCGTCTTTGAGCATCCCGAATGACCATTCATAGGGATACGAAATAAACGGCACGCGTTGATGCCGAAGTACGCCCGCCATCTCACCGGCTACGTTGAGCGAATCTAGCTCAGGCCCCGAGTCGATCTCCTCGGTCGCGACCAGCTTGCCCATATCGACGAACCGCCGAAAGATTTCGCTGGCCGACAACACCCGCCAGTTACGAAACGCCGATGCACCGAGCACGCGATAGACCGCATCCCCGCAATACATCACCCGACCGTTACGGTCGCGGAACGAACCGGGCTCGAGGACGGCACCGATCACGGAATACTATGACCGGCGGAGTCATCGCGATCGTTGCTGGGCACCTGCTTCTCGGTGCTGATCCGCTCCGGGATCGCTTTGCTCTTGATACCGAGGACAGCCAGAATTCGGTGCCAGTACAGGCGCAAGGCAACCATCAATCCCGCTACGCCGCCCAAGATGATCTGCAAAATCATACTTCCGGTGCCAGGATCAAGGTACGCGTGGGCACTGCTTGTGTCGAACAAGAACAACCACGCCGTGACGGGTAATGCACTTAAATATCTCATCGTTGCTTTACCAATATGTTCGCCAGTTATAGGGCACTCATCGCATAGTTGATGCAGTCTAGTTAGGTAACTTGCGCGATGGGCTAGTCAATAACCTCGCCATCAATTAGCGAGCTCCTACTCAGATGCGGGAATTCCGCACATTCGGATCTGCGGGAGCCGCGGGTGAATAGTCGCCTGCGGCTACCCGGCTACGTCGAACATTTCCATGTCAGAGCGTTCTTCAACGTTCAGAATTGAAGCCGCAAACTGTCATGATCATAACCTCGGGCTTGGGAGCTGTACTTCATAACGCTGAGTGTGGTGGACGGTGTAGTAAAGTGGTTCAAAAGTACCACCAGCTTGAGAACTAACGCAAGGGGTAACCCGAGAGCAAAGGTGAGAACTCGGAAGGAGGTTGAGACGGGACTCAACATCATCTCTAAAGAGAAAACACCACATAAACCAAGAGGGTCGAGATCTCCCCTGACCCGCGGCTAGACCTTCGTCACCGCCATGGTGTCTGTCGAATCTTCAACGTGGACGCTTCAGCGACGACAAGGTGAACCTGATCGCGCTCGCTGGGCACTGCCTACGGCCGTCATAGCGAAACGTCATTCGAGGTGTCGATCTTGCGGCCTTTCGTTCGACCACTCAGTAGAACTGGTTTCAACCGCTAGAGACTGCGTTGAAGTGGGCTGCGCCAGAAAGCAGGAACTTCCGGACGGTGGGACTCATGGTTCCACAGCGAACGGAGCTTCAGAGCCCTAAATCGGTCTAACGGGCACGTCATGCAACTGAATACGGATGGAAAGTGCACGATGTTTCATCTTATGAACATATCAAGAACCCAGGCAGAGACCATTGCTCGTAACGCAAGCGGGCTTGCCTCTATCCTGACCTACGGTCTCTCCCTGGCGCTCATGAGCGTCATCGTGGCGGGCTGCAGCGAGCCGGCGGCGAGCCCCGAAGCCGCAACGCCCGCGCCGCCCACCGTCAGTGTGGCCGAGGTCATGGTCAGAGAGGTGGCGCAGTGGGATGAGTTCACCGGCTACATCGAGGCGTTGGAAACCGTAGAGATCCGCCCGCGGGTGGCCGGCTACGTCGAGCGGTTCAACTTCCAGGAAGGCGCAGAAGTCAAGCAAGGCGAGGTGCTGTTTGTCATCGACCAGCGCCCGTTTGCAGCGCAATTGAAGCGCGCCGAAGCAGAGCTCGCGCGGGCGCACGCCCGCTCGGCGCTGGCCCGTGCTCAGGCGAAACGGGCCAAGAAGCTGATTGAGAAAGGTGTGCTCTCCGAGGATGACTTCGACGAACGCATGGCCGCCGACCAGCAAGCAAGCGCCGACATCGGCGCCGCCGAGGCGGCTGTGCAAGTCGCCAAGCTCAACCTCGAATACACCGAGGTACGCTCACCGATCGACGGCCGCGCCGGCGCCGCCCTGGTCCGGCCGGGCAATCTGGTGAGCGGCGGTGACATGGTTCCGGAGGCGACATTGCTGACGACCGTGGTCACGCTCGACCCCGTTTACGTCTACTTCGAGGTCGATGAGCAGACTTACCTACGCTACGGCGCCACAGCACGTAACGGTGCACGCGAGGTCGGCACACCCTTGTTTGTCGGCTTGGCTGATGAACAAGGCTTCCCCCATGAAGGACGTCTCGATTTCATTGACAATCGGGTCGATCCGGCCACCGGCACCATCCGCGCCCGTGCGGTACTTGACAACCAAGAGCACCGCTTCACGCCAGGGCTGTTTGCTCGCATCAAGCTGCTGGGCAGCGGCAAATTCCCCGCCGTGCTAGTGGATGAAAAGGCGATCCTCACCGACCAGGATCGCAGCTATGTCTACGTGCTCGGGCCAGGCAACACCGCGCAGCGTCGGGACGTCAAGCTCGGGCGCCTCAGCAATGACTTGCGCGTCGTAAACGAGGGTCTCACCGCGGGCGACAAAATCATCGTGCACGGCGTGCAAAAGGTGTTCTTCTCGGGCATGCCGGTGGTGCCCCAGACCATCGGCATGGGCGAGCCACCACCGCCAGCCTCGCCTCCCGCAGCGCAGGATAGTCCGCCGAAGGCAGCCAGTGCAGCTCAGGCGCCAAACGCATGAAGGATTTCTCGGCCCTGTTCGTCGATCGTCCGATCCTCGCCGCAGTGCTGTCGATACTCATTTTGGTGGCCGGGCTCATCGCGCTGCCGCTACTCCCCGTCGCCGAATATCCCGATGTGGTGCCGCCTTCGGTGCAGGTACGCGCGGTGTATCCCGGCGCGAGCCCCAAGGTCATCGCTGAGACCGTTGCCACCCCCCTTGAGGAGGCGATGAACGGGGTCGAGAACATGCTCTACATGAAGTCGGTGGCAAGCTCCGACGGCGTGCTGTACCTGACGGTGACATTCAAGCCGGGCAGCGACGCCGATCTCGCCCAGGTGCAGGTGCAAAACCGCGTAAACCAAGCCTTAGCGCGGCTGCCCGAGGACGTACGCCGGGTGGGGATCACCACCGAGAAGCAGTCGCCGAACCTGACCATGGTGGTGCACCTGCTCTCGCCTAACCAGAAATACGACACCCTGTATCTGCGTAACTACGCCACCTTGCATATCAAGGACGCGATCGCCCGCATCGCCGGTGTCGGCCAAGCCATGGTCTTTGGCGGCGGGGATTATTCGATGCGCATCTGGCTCGATCCGGGCCAGGTCGCCGCGCGCGGCATGACCGGTGCCGACGTGATTCAGGCCATACGGGAGCAAAACGTGCAGGTCTCGGCGGGCACCATCGGCGGCCCCCCACAACCTAAGACACGCGACTTCACACTTTCGATCCTGGTCCAGGGCCGGCTCACCACCGAGGAGGAGTTCGGTAATATCATCGTCAAGACCGGTGCCCACGGTGAGATCACCCGCCTGCGCGATGTCGCCCGCATCGAGCTCGGCGCTTCCGAATACGCGCTGCGCTCGCTGCTCAATAATCAGCCGGCAGTGGCGGTGGCGATCTTCCAGGCCCCGGGCTCGAACGCCATCGCCCTCTCCGATGAAGTGCGCGCCAAGATGCGCGAGCTCGCGCGCTTCTTCCCCGAGGGGGTCAGTTGGGAGGTGGTCTACGACCCCACGGTGTTCGTACGCGATTCCATCAAGGCCGTGATCACGACGCTTCTCGAGGCAGTACTGCTGGTGGTGTTGGTGGTGATCCTGTTCCTGCAAACCTGGCGCGCCTCGATCATCCCCTTGCTCGCGGTGCCGGTCTCGATCATTGGCACCTTCGCGGTGCTGCTGGTGCTCGGGTTTTCTATCAACACCCTCACGCTCTTTGGCCTGGTGCTCGCCATTGGCATCGTGGTGGACGACGCCATCGTGGTGGTCGAAAACGTCGAGCGCAACATCGAGAACGGGCTCTCGCCTAAGGCCGCTGCCCACCAGGCGATGCGCGAGGTGAGTGGGCCGATCATCGCCATTGCGCTGGTGCTCAGTGCCGTGTTCGTGCCGATCGCCTTCCTCTCCGGGGTGACCGGCCAGTTCTACCGTCAGTTCGCAGTCACCATTGCCATCTCGACGGTGATCTCTGCGGTGAACTCGCTGACGCTTTCTCCGGCACTGGCGGCGGTACTGCTCAAACCCCACGGCGCGCCCCCAGATCGGCTAACGCGCCTCTTGAACGCGCTGTTCGGCTGGCTGTTTCGACCGTTTAACCGCACCTTCAAGCGCGCCGCACACGCCTATGCAGAAGGCGCACGCCCGGCACTGCGCCATGCCCCGCTGCTGTTGGCGTTGTATGCGGTGTTAATCGGCACCACCGTAGTGATGTTTCGAGCGGTACCGGGAGGCTTTATCCCGACCCAGGACAAGCTCTATTTGATCGGTGGGGTGAAATTGCCGGAAGGTGCCTCGCTTGACCGGACTGAGGCGGTGGTGCGCAAGATGAGCGATATGGCGCTCGCCACCGAAGGTGTGATCGACGCGGTGGCGTTCCCAGGCCTCAACGCTCTGCAGTTCACCAATACCCCCAATACCGGCACCATCTTCTTCGGCCTGGAAAGCTTCGCCAAGCGGCAGCGCCCAGCACCCGAGATCGTCGAGGAGCTTATGGGCAAGTTCGGCTCCATCCAGGAGGCGTTTGCCTTCGCCATCATGCCCCCGCCGGTGCTCGGCATCGGCACCGGCTCTGGCTTCTCGATGTATATTCAGGATCGGGCAGGTCTTGGCTACGGTGAGCTGCAACAGGCGGTAAATGCGCTCACTGGCGCGCTGTCGCAGACCCCCGGCATGGGGTTTCCGATCACCTCCTATCAGGCCAATGTCCCACAATTAACCGCGCAAGTCGATCGGACCAAGGCCAAGTCCCAAGGCGTGGCCTTGACCGACGTGTTCGATACCTTGCAGATTTACTTGGGATCGGTCTATGTGAACGACTTTAACCGCTTCGGCCGCACCTATCAGGTCTACGCCCAGGCAGATGCGGCGTTTCGCGATGAAACCGAGGACGTGGCCGAGCTACGGACCCGCAACGAACGCGGTGAGATGGTGCCGATCGGCGCTATGGTGACCATCGATCGCAGTTTCGGTCCCGATCCGGTCATCCGTTACAACGGCTATCCCGCGGCCGATCTCATGGGCGAGTCGGACCCCCAGGTGCTCTCCTCGAAGCAGGCCATCGCCACCATCGAAGTCCTGGCGCCGCGTATCTTGCCAGCCGGCATGGGCTATGCCTGGACCGACCTCACCTTCCAGCAAGTCACCGAAGGCAAGGCCAATCTGGTGGTGTTTCCACTGTGCGTACTCCTGGTGTTCTTGGTGCTGGCCGCGCTCTACGAAAGTTGGACGCTGCCGCTGGCGGTAATCCTCATCGTGCCTATGTGCATGCTCTCGGCGCTGCTCGCCGTGTGGACCACCGGGGGCGACAATAACATCTTCGTGAAGATCGGCCTGGTGGTGTTGATGGGGCTCGCCTGCAAGAACGCCATTCTGATCGTCGAGTTCGCACGCGAGCGGGAGCATCAGGGCCGGGGCATCGTCGAGGCCGCGGTCGAGGCCTGCCGCCTGCGGTTGCGGCCGATCGTGATGACCTCGGTGGCATTCATCGCCGGCGTCGTGCCGTTGGTGCTGGCAAGCGGCGCCGGCGCCGAGGTACGACGGGTCATGGGCATCACGGTGTTCTCTGGGATGATCGGGGTGACGCTGTTCGGTGTGTTTCTCACCCCGGTGTTTTATGTCGTCATCCGCACCTGGGTGCAGCGTCGACGCGATGCGAGGGCGGCGCCCGCTCCGTTACCTCGGGCGCATATGCAACCCTGGGAATGACAGAGATAACCCTAACGCCGGAGGAGTTAAAGCATGGGTAAGTATGTCGATGGCTTTGTGCTACCGATCCCGAAGCAAAATGTGGAGGCGTACCGTCACCTGGCAGAGACGGCCGGCAAGGTCTGGCGCGAGCATGGTGCGCTCGAGTACATCGAGTGCCTCGCTGACGACGTCAAGCCGGGAGAGGTGACGTCGTTTCCACAAAGCGTCAAGCTCGAGCCCGACGAAACAGTGGTGTTCGCCTGGATCGTCTACGAATCGCGAGAGCATCGCGATCGCGTCAACGAAAAGGTCATGAAGGACCCGCGCATCGCCAATCTCGACCCTGAGTCGATGCCCTTTGACGCCAAGCGCATGTTCTGGGGCGGCTTCCAGGTGCTGGTCAACGTATGAGCGGGCAACCGAGCTGAACAGGTGATTCCGTCCGTTGTCGATTGGGTGAGCCGGCGGTCGATTATTGAGCACCACAATCCACTCATGCGGGTTCCACATCGACCCGAAATCGTTTCCACTTGGCCAAACCGTCAATCGCGCCAGAGAATATGGCCCGCTTCCAGGGGCACAACGGCATCGGCGTGAAAAGCCACGATGCGCGGCGTGTAGTCGGTCACGGACCTTGTTGAGGCGATACGGAGACGGAACCGATAACCGTTGTTGTCACTGCCAAGCGGCTCGCCCCGAGTCATCGCGTGACACTCGGTCTGCGCTGCGCCTGAGCGAGCCGCATAAAGCTCGACCCGCACCGCTTCTGGCGGTAGCTGCCCCAGGTAAACTTCTACTTGCAAGTCGTAGACGTCCCGCCCCTCTTGGACCTCCAGTCCACCCCAGCGCAGTTCCCGCCAGTGCCTCTTAAGTGTTTCCTGCCAGGCGCTGATCGCCTTTCCGAGGACACCTCCTTGCGCTACCCGGCGCCGATAAGCCGTCGCTCTTGGAAGGTAGTACTGCTCGGTGTAGTCACGCACCATGCGGTTGCTGGAAAACCGCGGTGTCAGGCGCGCCATGCTTTCCCGCATGCGCCCGACCCAGCGGGTTGGGATGCCATTTTCGTCGCGGTCATAAAAAGCCGGGATGACCTCCTCTTCCAAAATCCGGTAAAGCGCTCGCCCCTCCTCGGCATCCCAAGCAGGATCATCGCCGTGCTCCTTACCATCGCCAAGTGCCCAACCGACTTCAGGCTCATAAGCCTCGGACCACCATCCGTCAAGCTCAGAGAGATTCAGCCCACCGTTGGCCAACACTTTCATGCCACTCGTGCCACTCGCTTCCCAGGGCCGGCGCGGCGTATTGAGCCAAAGATCCACCCCCTGTACCAATTCTGCTGCCAGAGTCATGTCATAGTCCTCGAGAAAGAGCGCCCGCCCGCGGACCTCGGGGAGTTGGAGGAAGTCATGCCAAGCGCGCACCATGCGCTTACCCGCCTCGTCCCGGGGATGAGCCTTACCGGCGATAATAATTTGTACAGGGCGTGTCCCATCGGTCAGGAACCGGATGAGGCGCTGCGGATCCTGGAGCAACAGGTTGGGGCGCTTGTAGCTCGCAAACCGCCGTGCAAAGCCGAGAGTCAGTACATGGGGATCTAACCAATGGGCACATTCAGCAATAGCGTGTGCCTCCATGGCGTGAGCCGCCAGCGCGCGTGCCGCTCGCCAGCGCACGACTTGAATGAGCGCCTCTCGGGAGCGGTTACGAAACGCCCACAGGCTCTCGTCGGTAACAAGTTTCAAGTCGCCCTCTAGCGTCCGCAAGTCGCCGTACCAGCGCTTGGCGCCACAGCTCTCGGTCCACAGCCCGTCGGCCAGCTCCGAGTCCCAGGAAGGCACATGCACCCCGTTGGTGACATACCCGATCGGCACTTCTGCCAACGGCCATCGTGAAAACAGTGGCGTGAACAGGCGGCGGCTCACTTCCCCGTGCAACCGGCTTACCCCATTCGCAGCCGCTGAGCCGTGAAGTGCCAAATAAGCCATATTGAAGGGCTCATGGGGATCGCTCGGATCAGCACGACCCAGTGCCAAGAGATCCTCGAGCGCTATTCCCAGTGCCAGCGCATAGTGCTGAAAGTACTGGGCGAAAAGCGCCGGCGGGAAGCGGTCGAACCCCGCCGCGACCGGGGTGTGGGTCGTAAAAAGATTACCCGCGCGGGTACACGCCAAGGCAACGGAAAAGGAATCTTGGCGCTTCGCCATGAAGCTGCGGGCCCGCTCGAGCACCGCAAATGCCGCGTGGCCCTCGTTCAAGTGACACACCTCGGCGTTGACGGCAAGCGCCTCCATCAGGCGCCAGCCCCCAATGCCAAGCGCAATCTCCTGCTGAATGCGGCGCTCCTCTACGCCACCGTAGAGCTCACCGGTAATCGTGCGATCCGCCGGGCCATTCATAGGATCGTTGCTATCCAGCAAAAACAGCATCGCGCGACCCACACGGGCCTCCCATGCCCGAAGATAAACGGTTCGCCCGGGTAACTCGACTGACACCTTGAGCCACTGCCCTTCCGCGTCCCGAAGCGGCATCACCGGAAGCATGCTCGGGGCATTGTAAGGATAGAGCGCGAGCTGATTGCCTTGTCTATCCAGTGACTGGCGAAAATAGCCTTGCTGATAGAGCAATCCCACACCCACCACCGGCACGCCGAGGTCGCTCGCCGCCTTCAAGTGATCGCCGGCCAGGATCCCAAGCCCCCCGGAGTAAATGGGCAGCGCTTCGCAGAGTCCAAACTCCATGCTGAAATAGGCTACCATCCCCAGGGCTTTCGCATCGAAGCTCTCATCAAACCACCGGCGCTGGCGGAGATAGCTCGCACGTGCGCTGAGCTGTTCCTTGAGCTTTTTCCGGAACACGCCATCCTTGGCAAGGACCTGTAAGCGCTTCTCGGAAACGCTCTCCAAGATGAGCCAGGGATTACCGGTCGCCTGCCACAGCTTGGCGTCGATAGCCTGCCACAGTGCCTCGGTCCCGTGGTGTCGCACCCCCCGAAGGTCGAGCGCGAGCTCAGCGAGGCCTTCCAGCGGCGGTGGCAATGGACGGGGGAGATAACGGTTTGGCTGCATGGTGCCCTCCTCAGGCTTTTTACAGAAAATCATTCGGGGCCATGGTCATCGTTTCGGCCGGGTGGTAGCCAGTCTCCTTGCCTCAAGGGACATCGTGAATACGTCCTTATAGGCTTGAGTCCGGCATCCCTGCCGGACACACCCTTGTGGCAAGAAGACTGGCTGCCTACAGATTCTGGGCGCTGTTTTGACCGCTAAATGATGACCCTGACGAAACGATAACCATGGCCTCATTCGGCAACCGCCGTGCCATTACCACTTGATGGACAACTGAACGTCTTGTTGCCTGCCGATGTCGCTAAAACTCCAGCAACTGGGCATATCTTCCGGCGCCAGGGACTCTCCCCAATTCCCGACTACTGCCTTTCGAACACCATGCGCACATGCTCGATGTGGTGACTATCCACCAACATTTGGACAATGCCCACCAATCCCTGAGCCATGGACCTCCAATGGCAGCGTCGCGGTGGCCGAGTCGAACGGCCAATCCTTTGGAATCGTGTGATTTCTCGGTCTGGTATGAAATGCGCACGGGTGTATCCCCAGGCTACACTCGAAGATGTTCGTACTTGCCGAAAGCAACCTATGCAGCCTTGCGCCGACAGTGGAACCCTCCTTTAATGCACGAGACAGAAGATCGCCCCGACGCAAGAATGTATGAGGTACCCATCCGGCGGCTGGTGTGGTGGCCAATGCTGTCGCTCAGCTTGCTCGTAGTGCTGGCCTTGGCTGCGCTCATCGGGCTGTCCTGGCGGGGTGTTGCCCGCATCGAGCCGGCCCGAGCACATTTAGTCTACTTGGCCCAGCTACAGGAGGCCGGGCTCTCAGTAGAACAAACACTCTTGAACAACCTGCGTGAAAACGACGCCATCACACCGGCCAACTTGGTCACGATGCGGAGCAAGCTCGCAGTTGCAAAAAGGAGTGACTCACATCTCTCGCCGGATACGCCGCAACGGCTGCTGCGCATCGAATGGCTCCTGAGTCGTGCTGATCAACCGCGGGTTGGTGTGCTGTGGGAGGCACTCGCCGAGTTGCGCCTTGCGCTCGCTACCGAGTGGCGAGCACATGATGCGCTTATGGCTCAGGTGGAGCAGAGCGTGCGCCGGGAGCTGGCGCTGGCCATAGGGCTCATGGTAGTGATACCCCTCGCTGGAGGATTAGGGTTTTTCTTGTTGCGCCACCGGATCAAACATCCGCTGGACAATCTCAGCGAGTTGCTGGTCCGCTTGGGCACCGGCGACTACCGCCCGGTGCCGAATAACCTGCTCGCGGATGCAGCCACCCTGGTCCAACCACTCTACCGCAATTACAATACGCTGGTCTCAAGGATCAAAAGCCTCGAAGAAGAGCACCGCCAACGCCAAGAGAGCCTTGAACAAGAAGTGCGCCGGGTGACGACCGAACTTCTGCAACAAAGCCGCGAGCTCGCTCAAGCTGAGCGGCTGGCAGCGGTGGGGGCGGTATCAGCGGGCTTGGCCCACGACCTGCGCAATCCCCTAGCAGGCATCCAAATGGCATGTAGCAAGGTGCGCCGCAGCCTGGCCGATCCGGGTCAGGTGGAACGGATGAATATCGTCCTCGAGGAACTGAATCGGATTACACAGCTTCTCAGTCAGCAGCTCATCAGCGCTCGTCACGCGCCCGAGCCGCTCACCGAGATAAATCTCGACCAAAACATCGGGCAGCTGCTGTCGCTGGCGCGCTTTCAAGTTCCAGAGGGAATCGTGCTGAGCCATACCGTCACACCACCAAGTTTTCGCTGCCGGCTACCGGAAAACGGGCTGCGCCACGCCCTTCTCAATCTCGTCCTTAACGCCGCCCAAGCCATTGGCAATCAGACGGGCTCCATCCGTATCTCAGTAGAAGGCTTCGGCAAGGAACTGCTCCTGCGTGTCGCCGACAGCGGACCTGGTTTTCCCGAAGAGATACTGGCGCGTGGGGTACGGGCTTTTGCCACGTATCGCGAGGGCGGCACCGGCCTCGGTTTGACCATGGTGCAGCGATTTGCGCTCGAGCTCGCCGGTGAAATGACGTTGGCCAATACAACGCCGACGGGGGCATGCGTTACCCTACGTCTACCGTGCCAACAAATCTTACAAAAGACCGCAATCGCTGCCGCAACACAACTGCATGGCTGATACGCTGTTAATTATCGAAGATGAGCCGCTGCTAGGG
>JBAPTW010000321.1:0-7394 GCA_049282355.1 Gammaproteobacteria bacterium
GCCTATGACAGCGTGGTTATCGACTCACCACCGGTGGAGCTGGTCAGTGATGCCAGAGTGCTGGCCGCCCAGGCAACGGGAATTGTGTATGTCATGAAAGCCGACGACACGCCTTACCAGCTTGCCCGGCAGGGGATCAAGAATCTCTCGAAAACGGGGACTCCTATCATTGGCGCGGTACTGAACCAGGTTGATCCCAAGAAAACCGCAAGTTACGGCAAGTATGGCAAATACGGCGCGTATTATTCTCGCTACGGCTACAGCGCGGCGGCATCGTAACGTTAGGCGCAGAAACCTGAATCGAGTCCCATGCTCGACTTACACTGCCACATGCTGCCCAACATCGATGATGGTCCGGGCTCCTTGCCGGAAGCGTTGCAAATGGCACGTATGGCGTTGGCCAATGGCGTTACCCGAACGGTGGTGACACCACATATTCACCCAGGACGCTATGAAAACGATCTTATCAGCATTCGTGCGGCGGTGGCTCGCTTCAGCGAAGCCCTGGTGGCGGGTGGTATTCCCCTAGAACTTAGCCTGGCCGCGGAAGTTCGAATCAGTCCCGAGACCATGACGCTCATCGAAACCGATCGGATGCCCTGGCTAGGGGCGCTCGACGGTTACCGGCTGTTCCTTCTCGAGCTGCCGCACAGTCACGTTCCGGTCGGCACCGATAAGCTCGTGAAGTGGTGTCTCATGCGCAACGTACGTCCCGTAATCGTTCATCCAGAGCGCAACAAGGATGTCATTCGGAATTTGGAAAAGATCACTCCCCTGGTCGACCTTGGGTGTCTGCTGCAAGTGACCGCAGGCTCCGTGGCTGGGCATTTCGGGCGCCACGCGCAGCAGCGTGCCTGCCAGCTCCTCAAACGCGGCTGGGTTACGCTGCTCGCTTCCGACGCACACAATGTTAAAGCGCGTGTCCCGAATCTGGAGCCCGGCCGCGTTGCCGCCGCTAGGCTCATCGGCGAAGCAGAATCGTGGCGGCTGGTGCGTGATAATCCGGCACGGATACTGAGTGGATCGCACAATTGAAGTGGCGACGAATTTCCATAGCGACATCGATCTAGATTGACAACAATAAAGTGTGATTGTAGCTTGTAATTCATACCAACTGAATTAAACTGGACGAGGCTTCGTAGATCGAGACCTTAGGCATAAAAGGGGTAGGTGGTAGCGCCAGAATAGTGTGACTCTATATTTTGAATGCACCGACGTCAATTCCAAATCTGTTTTGGATTCAGAGCGAAGTCGGCAAAGTGGGGCGTCGAGAGGTGCTGGGAGATGCCGTAAGTTCTTAGGACAGCTCGTACTGGCTGGACTGCAGGAAGCGATACAAGGGGGATATCATGAAAAACGTCCATAAGGGTTTGTTGGTGATTGCAGGAGTATTCGGGCTACTCCTAGCCCAAGGAGACGCCTATGCATCAGGAAAGCGGGGAGGATCTGAACATCGAGTTATCAAAAAGGATTTCTGTATAACAAATCCATTTACCAAACAATCGGTTAACGCGAAGGTGCTCATAAAGGGTGATAGATGGCGGAAAGTCAAACACGCTGTTCGCGGTTTGCATCGCAGTAAGTTCATCAGTAAAGGGCAATGTGAAGCCAGTCCCAGTGGCGGCCTTGTTAAGGTTGTCATCAACTTCGATCATTGGAAGAAATGGTGGAATCACCAAAATAAATGGCGGGACCATCGAGGTCGTTCGGCGCATCGAGATTACGCCAGGAACGACAGAAGCTTTCGTGATGATCACAACAGGCGTGGCGGGAATGCCGATCGCCAATTCCCTGAGTTTTTTGGCTACGCATTCCCTATTGTCGCCAGTTTAGATCCCTGGGGAAAGCGGGGAGGACTGCGTAGCGTGAGGAGCGTTCGGTATAACCCCGACCGAAATATCCTCAAGGTTCGCAGCCGCTACTGGGTGTTAAGGGTAAAGGATGTCGGGAGCTCGCGCTCCGCGCTGTAACTCCTGCCTCTGCTGCTGGGGCTCGGCAGTTGTCGGTGGCTACTCGCTCCATTGGCGTAGCGGGTTTGGCAGATTCGATAAGTTTGGGAGCATATAGGGTTGCGGCGCCGGAGAATAATCCGACGTCGCAGCTCTGTTATTGTGGCTCGATTTTTTTTGAGGCTGAAATAACAATACCTTCCATGTCGACCTATCTTCGCCCCTATCTCTAACGTTCTTTTCTCTGCAGCATGAAAAAATTTCTCTCCTTCAGCGCCGCCTTGATGATGGTATTGCTGACGGCCGTTGCTGCGATCTTGCCGCTCGCTGATCTCTATGCGACCGAGGGACAGCGGCTTCTAGACGAATGGCTTGTCACCGAGTGGTTAGTCGCTGCAGAGCAGGCGGAAGCGGAAAAGGATTCTGCCATAAGACCAGAGTTCGCCTTACCGCCCAAGTGGCTCCGTGAGCAAGTGCAGCGTTTCATGTCGCTTGCCGCTCGCCTCGATCCCTTTAACTCGGCTGCCGTAAACACCCTCGGCTATCTGCATGAGGCAAGATCCGCTGAGGAGGATCGGGTAGTCCAGCCCGAGGAAGCTATTGACTGCTATCGCAGAGCCACCGCACTACGACCGGCCGCGGCCGACGGTTGGACCAGTCTCACCCGACTCAAGCTGGAACAGGGAGCGCTCGATGAGGAGCTGGCTGTGGGAATGCAGACAGTGCTCATGCTAGGACCCTGGGATAAAAGTGTTCAGCTAACCATTCTTGAAGCGGCGCTACCCGCATGGCAGGCATTATCCGCAGAGCTGCGAAGCACGCTGAGATCCAGTGTCGATCGCGGTCTTCAGACTGATCCGGCCATCGTGATGGATTTGGTGGAAGAGTATGGCTATGTCCAGGGAACTATAAGTGAGCAAGATGCCCTGGAACTGGGTCTCCTGGAAATCAGCGACGCTGCCGAATACCAACGTCCCTAGTCCGAGCCATGAGTGTGCCGTGGTCCAAGCCATTCGGAAAGTCGCCTGTTCTTTTTGGGGCGCTGCTTGCTTTACTCATCTGGCTTCCTATCCCCCTTGCCAGTAATCGCCCTTGGTCGTGGGCGCTCATGGAAATCTGGATTTATCTGTTGTCCGCCCTATGGCTAGTCAAATACGCCAGGGGAACCGTCGGCGTTTCAGCGTCCTTCCGCAAGGCCAAGCCAGTTTTGGCATTAGCCGCTGTCTGGCTGGCCTACGGCATTTTCCAAATGCTCCCATTGCCCTTCAGCGCTGTGAACACGCTGTCACCCAATGCGGCTGAGATGTATCAAAGAGCTAACCGCGCTCCCACCCTTGCCGAGATTCCCATTACCCCGGATGTATTCGGCGCGGATGTTTTCGTCCTGGAACTAGAGCACGTTGTCGCACTCCTGAAACGGCATGACTCGGACCCAGCCAGCACAACAACCCCGGTTGCGCCCACACTGCCCACGACTGATCCGGCCAATACTCAGTCCTTCGTTGCCGGTACGTTAGCGCCGTTCCCAGAGCAGACCCCTGACTCTAGCAAGATCCGCAGCTCCGCCGCTCCTACTCATGATTCGGCGGGCCTTGATACTGCCGCAAGCGGGATACGACCAAATTCCGCGGCAAGCGGCAGCAGTTTTGCGCCCTACCGCTTAACACTTGACATCCATGCATCCATCGTCGCTTGGCTGAAATCCCTTGCCTACGTCCTGCTGTTCTCACTCACCTTGCTGTTAGTGGATTCTGTGCAGCGCCTGAAAATGCTGATCTACGCTCTCATTTTCAGCGGTATCGTCCAAGCCGTCTACGGGGCGCTGTCGGTCGCGCTGACAGGGAGCGGGGTTGCCACCGGGACCTTCGTGAACCGAAATCACTTCGCAGCCTACCTGGTGCTGTGTCTTGCGGTCGGTATTGGATTGCTGATCTCGTGGACCGGCGAGCGGCAAGAAAACCGTTCCTGGCGGCGTTGGCTGCGGGACATCGCCAGGCTCATTTTGAGCCCCAAGGCGCCGCTTCGAATTTTCTTGGCAATCATGGTCATTGCCTTGGTGCTAACCCATTCCCGTATGGGCAACACCTCCTTCTTTGTAGCCATGCTCATCACCGGTGTGTTGGCATTGATATTTTTCAAACAGTCGCCCCGCTCTACAATACTCTTGATTAGCAGCCTCCTGATCATCGATATCGTGATCATTGGCAGCTATGTCGGTATCGAGCAAGTACGAGAACGGCTCGAGCAGACTGCTCTTGAGACCGAGACGCGTGATGAAGTGGACATCTATTCCTGGGAAATTGTAAAGGACTACCCCTGGGTGGGCACCGGCGCGGGCAGTTATTATGGCGTGTTTCCTCGCTATCGGGAGGCCGATGTGGAACCGCGCCTTTATGACCACGCGCATAACGATTATCTCGAGCTCATGAGCGAATATGGGGTGATAGGTATCAGTCTTCTCGGCCTTGTCGTCGCGCTGGCGCTTTGGAATGCGTTGGTGACCGCACGCACACGCCACCATGCATTGATGCGAGGCATGGCCTTTGCCGTTACCATGGCTATCACTGCCATGCTCATCCATGCCAGCGTTGAATTCAACCTGCAAATCCCGGCGTACGCAGCGACCTTCGTCATTATACTTTCCATGTCCTGGCTGGCACGCCACTTAAAGCCCTCGACCTAATGAAAAGGCTGATCGTATCTTATTGTTTTTGCCTTACTGTTCTCTCTCTCCGCGTTAGTTTTTAATCTCAAATTTTTCCTCATCAACTTATTCTCATGACGCTATTGCGTTGCAAAATACAGCCAAAAGAAACAACCATCCGCTATGACTTATGCATGAATCATATCATGCTACTACTATAGCAACACTACTATAAGCGGTTTTTATTACGAGTCGGGCAAATTTAATTTGCTTTCCTATGTGCTGCTGTTATTTTGTAACATCAATCAAGAGTGGTATCGAATTGAATATGTTATGGATACACCAAGATCTGCTACCACACTTGTGACATCAACGCTGACAAAAAAAGTACGGCTTCTCGAAAATGCAGAGGTCGTGTTAGTGCGGTAGCCTGCCCGCTCCTCGAGCGGTTCAAAAAAAATAGAAGGCGTTTTGCAGGGGCAGGCGCAGCAGCACCCAGATCTTCTCAAAGCGATAACTGGCCGGGGACTTTTTAATCATTGATCTTTTCTCGTTGATCATTGATCTTCCCTTTATCTTTCCTCATCATCGGAGCTCATCTGGTCAAGCTCAGACACCGATCATTAAACTTATGATCGACGAAGGTCGATCCGCGCGGCTGATGGACCGCCATTTCTGAGCTTCTGCTCCTTGGAAACCGTGGCGCCTGAAACCACCATGAGGTTGACCGAAAACCAAATTGCAGCCATCCGCGAGGCGACCGCCGAGGTTTTCGGCCCGAAGGCGCAAGTATGGTTGTTCGGTTCTCGTGTGGACGACCGTAAGCGAGGCGGCGACATCGACCTTTTGATCCGCTCCGATCCCATGGCCACCGATGATCGGCTGCATCGAAAGATCCGCTTCCTTGGGATACTGGAACGCCGCTTGGGCGAGCGCCGGATCGATGTGATTATCGAGCACAGCGTAGACCCGCACCCCATCGAGCAAATCGCTCGTGAAACCGGGGTGAAGCTTTGAAATCGACTGCGGAAAACCTGGCTTTGCAACACACCAGTGCTGTCTGTGAGGCCCACAAGGTGGGATTAACCGATGCCCTTGTTGATCTGGAGCAACGCCGTCTCAACCCAGCGGACATCGAACATCTTGCCAAGGAAGACCGTCGCCTGCTTGACCAGTTTGCTTACCGCTATACCCGTTTGCAGGACGATATGGGGGCCCGACTCATACCCGCGATACTGCGTGCCTAGGGCGAAGAGATCACCGCCCTGGCCGCCATTGACCGTCTCAACAGACTGGAACAACTCGGCTGGCTTCCTGCTGCGGAGGAGTGGACAGAGTTGAGACGCATGCGCAACGAATTTGCCCACGAGTACCCGGAAACGCCGCAGGAAAGGTTTGCACGCCTGCAGCTTGCTGTTACCAGTGCCCGCAGGTAACTGGTTATCCTTTCCATTTTCGCCGAGAAGATAGAGCAGCGCTTTCCGGCATTGCACCGAAGAGGACCCTCTTCTCCGAGGGACCCGCAATAGGTTGAGCGAATAACCTTTAAACCGCCACAGCGAGGGTCAGTACCCGCCATTATAGCGTTTCCTAGTTGGGTGCGATACAGTAACCGCAGTGCTGGAACCAACTTTTGATATCGTGTTTCGTAATCGCCTCAAAGCCTTTTTTCAAGGCTTTTTGCAGGGATTGAAACGAGCTTGCACCGGCGCTGCGGAGTGATTGTTTACAGCGGTGCCTACTGGGGTTGATAACAGAACGTCTCTGTGTGCCGCTGCGATGAACGTGTATCTGTTGAAGCTGTTATCTATGCAACAAACAAGCGCTATCAGCCCGAAACCGTTCCGGGCTCAACAACAGCAGCAAGTTTCTCACCAAGAGTGTTAGCGCAAATGAAGTTCAATGTGACAGTCAACAGGGACGAAGATGGTATATGGATCGCTGAGTGCCCGGCCATCCCTGGCTGCGTAAGTCAAGGAAAAACAAAGGAAGAGGCGCTAGAAAACGCAAAAGAAGCAATCCAGCTGTGCTTAGAGGTGCGCTCGGAGAGAGGCCTGCCTCTAACCATTGAGACAAAGCAGGTAGAGGTAAACGTTTAATGCCGCTATTGCGGCCATTAAGTGGCAAGGAGGTTGTTCGCGTATTCGAAGCGCTGGGTTGAGAAGTCGCACGCCAAAAGGGTAGCCATGTCGTAATGGTGAAGGAGGGCAGATCGCCACACTATCAGTTCCTGCGCATAGAGATAGGTAGCGAAGGGTGCGCTTCGCAGCTTGATACGCGCAGCCGGCTTGACAGTTTCAGAATTTGAGAACGCTGCACGGTAAGGAGTTTCACTCCATATACTCCGTAAAGTCTTCGAGCGGCGCGTCAAAATCGCTGCGGATGTCGAGGATGATGTCTTTCAAGCCGCCGAGACGGCGTTGCTTTTGGGCCTCGGGGAGCACGGCGAGCCGCAACCAGGGGCCAATCAGCCTCGGGCGATGATGTGATCTCTTCTGCCTCGAGTGCCGCTATCAACCCTCCCAATGTCCACTTCCCCAGGAACTACAAATCTACACGGCTGCTTGAAACCAAGTGAAGTCGTCTCGTGCGGTAGCCTGTGCGTCTCCCGGAGAGCACGCCCCGTGCCGCTGAGAGCCTGGGCGCGCGCCAGCGAACAAGAGCAATCCTGATGGCAATTGTTTCACCTCGCGGCTAAGTGCGGCACGCGCACCGAGCGCAGAATGCGCCGATCGGCAGTGACCAACGTCAAATCGTAGACCAGCGCCGTGGCACCGAGGAAACGGTCAACGGGATCACGG
>JBAPTW010000322.1:0-3662 GCA_049282355.1 Gammaproteobacteria bacterium
CGCAGTGACCGTTTGCAGCGCCCGACACCCTATCTATCCTGATTTTTACTGGAGCCGGTAGACCGGTCGTGCCCCCGGTGCCTCATAGTAGGGCATCATCTGCGGCACCAACGCCGCCAGGCGCTGCTCACGGTTGGCCGGTGCGGGATGAGTGCTCAGGAACTGGGGCGTACGGTTTCCTCCCACCTCGCCCATTTTCCGCCACAGAGTAATGGCAGCTCGAGGATCGTAGCCGGCTTTTGCCGCCAGCTCGATGCCGATGCGGTCAGCCTCCGCTTCTGCGCTGCGGCTGTTAGGCAAATTGACGGCAAGTTGTGCCGCTACCGCGGCGAGCGCAACATCGCGTCCCGGGCTATCTGAAGCAATCCCTATGGCCACCACGCCCAGCTGGGTCGCCATCGCCACTGACATACGCTCCGCGGTGTGTTTGGCAAGCGCATGAGAGATTTCATGGCCGAGCACCTGAGCAAGCTCATCGTCGGTGGGTTTGATCTGTTTGACCAACCCCGTATAGAGTGCCATTCTGCCACCGGCCATGGCCCAGGCATTGACCGTCTCCGGATCATCGATGATCTTGATGCTCCAATCCCAGTTCTTGGTCTCGGGGCGCATCTCGATAGCTTGGGCGATGAGACGCCCGATGATCTGATCGACCCGCGCCTTGAGCTTGGGATCGTTGTCAATTTTTCCCTCTTTTTCGAGCGGTGCAAGGGTCTCCTGATAGGCTTGCGCCGAGGCCTCAATGGCTGTCTCCTCGGAAACCAGCATCAGCTGGCGGCGACCGGTGGGACTGGTGGCGCAGGCAACCAGCAGCGCGGCCATTACAAAAACAACAAAATGCTTGCAGTGAAATAGGGGTCTCGTCATCGTTCATTCATGCATTCGTCAAAGCCAAGTCGCTGTTGCCTGCGCCGTCTGATGACAAAACAGCTCCGGCAACAACCGCCGCGGCGCACTGCGCTTCCCGAAGCGGCATGATACCCTTATCGGTCAGCGTCGACACGCATTGCTTGCGGTAGTTGCCGTTTCGCATCGCCGGAACTGTTATGTCAGCTTTGTCTAAGCTGCACTGTCAGTAATATTGCATTCTGAGGAAGTGGACAGGAAACTGATAGCGTAGCGTAGAAACTGAGGCCCCGAGCTCACTCGGCTTCTTGAGTATCGGACTTAGCGTTAACTTTGGTTAGGAATTCCTGATGTGGGCTTGGACTCTCAACTGGAGCGAAATTCGCGAGGACATCCTCGTGGGATCCTGCCCGATGACCGCGGAGGATATCGATCGCATTCGCCGGCAAACCAGGGCCACCGCGATACTCTCGATTCAATCTGACCAATGTCGGGCCGCCTTTGACATCAACTATGAGAAACATCAAAGCCACGCGGCGCGTTGCGGACTGGTTCTGGTCAATGCGCCCATGCGAGACTTTGATCCAGCCCATCAGCGCCAACGCCTCGCCGATGCCGTGCGTGCTTTGCATCGTCTACTCGACGCTAAACACAGGGTCTATGTGCATTGTACAGCCGGAATCAATCGCGCGCCGCTGACGGTCCTCACCTACCTCACCTTCGTCGAAGGCATGACCATCGAAGAGGCCATGCGGTTAATCCATGACGCCCGCCCGGAAGCCGCCCCCTATTGGGAGCCGTACCACAACTGCTGGCAAGATCTGGTGGCAGAAAATCGCGATGCCATCGAGCGGCGCGCATCGGAGCTATCGCAGCAGTCCCCCGCCAACACGCCCGAGGCCAATTGGCTTCAGGCGGAAAAGGACGTTATCCGTAGCGCCTTCATCGCGGCCTTACCGCCGCGAGCTGGGGTTTCTTCAGAGGCTTAGTCACAGAATCGGCCATGGTCATCGTTTCGTCAGCATCATTCAGAGGTCAAAACCGCGCCCAGAATCTGTAGGCAGCCAGTCTCCTTGCCACAAGGGTGTGTCCGGCATGGATGCCGGACTCAAGTCTACAAGGATGTATTCACGATGTCCCTTGAAGCAAGGAGACTGGCTACCACCCGGCCGAAACGTTGACCATGGCCACAGAATCTATAGCGGGTATGGCGTTCAGCCCTCACCATTTCTTGCACGTCGGCTGCCGTAGCAGACCAAGACCTCTCATCACTCGAGCCCAAACACCCAGAATGCGATAAGGGGCATCAAGACGAAAGCCAGTAGCGTCTGAAAGGTGATGATCGACGCTATGGCCGGCGCATCGCCGCCCAGTTGCCGGGCAAGAATGTAGCCCGACGGCGCGGTAGGCACTATCAAGGCAATGGCCACGGCACCGCAAGCCGCACCGATGAGGCCAGTAGCCGAAATCAGCAACAAGGCAGTCAGAGGCTTTAGGCCAAACTGAATAGTCGAGGCGATCAGCGCCGGTTTAAGATGCGCGCGTATCGCTTCGGGCTGCAGGGCAGCGCCAACGGCCAGCAGGCCAAAGGGCAAGGCGGCCCGACCAATGACCTCCAACATGTCCGCCGGTATATCCGGTAAGCCTATCTGGCTAAGGCTCAAGGTCCATCCTACTGTGCAAGCAAGAATCAAGGGATTGGCGAGCACGGCGCGGACAAAGGGATAGATCCCGTGAATTGCGGCGTTTCCCCAGATCGCAAAGGCAGAAATACAAAAGAGATTGATCAACACGATCATGAACCCTGCCGCCACGGCACCCATGGCAAGTCCCTCAGCTCCAAAAAAAGCTTCGGCAACAGCCAACGCAATATAGGTATTGAAACGCACGCCGCCCTGGAAGATGGAAGTGAAAGTAGAATCTCTCACTGAGGCACTCAGCCGGTGCCACAAAACCAGAACCGTGGCCACGGTCAGCAGCGTTCCAGCGACGACGCTCAACATCCCGGCCCAGGGCACCCCCACAAGCGTTTGCGCACCCAACGTGCGCACGAGCAAGCAAGGGAACAAGACGAAGTAGGTCAATTTCTCCATTCCCGCCCACGCTTCGTCGGACAAAAAACGGGATTTTCTTAATGCGAAGCCCAGGAGTATCGGCGCCACGATGGGAAGCAGCGCTGCCGCGGTAGAGCCCATTGCTACTTAACAGTGTCTTTTAAGCGATGCAGGTATTCACGACGTCCCTTGAGGCAAGGCGATTGATTGCCACCTCGGCCAAAACGGTGACCATGGCCTAAAAAGTACTACGCTTGCCATAGCAGCGTTGCGCATCGGCCGTGTGCCAGTAACTGAAACCCCAGACGAATCCCTGCATCCAACAGCCGCGGCGCAAAACACCGTAACCGGGCACTGGACTTTTGCGGTAGGATAAACTTTTGCGACAGTAAAACGCGAAGGAGTTAAACTGATGACCATTCTGTTAACCGGGTTAGTCCTTTTCTTTACCGTGCACTCGGTTTCCATCGTATACCCGTCGTGGCGAAACCGCGTCGCCGCTCGCATCGGTGAAGGGTCGTGGAAAGGGATCTACTCGGTGGTGGCCATCGTCGGATTGGTGCTCATCGTTTGGGGGTATGGCTTGGCGCGGCAGGATCCGGTCATCCTCTACGTTCCACCGGTGTGGCTGCGCCATGTCTCGCTGCTGCTAATGATCTTTGTGTTCCCGCTGCTATTCGCCACCTACTTACCGGGGCGCATCAAAACGGCCACCAAGCACCCGATGCTGGCGGCGACGAAGATCTGGGCCTTCGCCCATCT
>JBAPTW010000323.1:0-41566 GCA_049282355.1 Gammaproteobacteria bacterium
TGACGCCTTGGTACGGTCGCTTCTGGAACTACGATGAGCGCGGCGGCATGCGCATACCGCTCGATGGGGAGGTGGCGTGGCTACTGTCTGAGGGCCCCAAGCCTTACTGGCGAGGGCGCATTACCCAACTCGTCTATGAGTATCAATGGGGTCAGACTCGATTAAAATTCAATCGAGTCTGACCCCATTGATACATTGATATCGAGTGGAGCCGAGGAGGATCGAACTCCCGACCTTCGCATTGCGAACGCGACGCTCTCCCAGCTGAGCTACGGCCCCAAGATAAGGTTTACAATGACGCTAAGCCGGAATGGTAGCCGACGAGCGATACGATGTCGAGCGCCTAAGATGCTCTTACGCATCGTCTTGGGCGGGTCCGATCTAGGCGAGTTGGGTAGCCCGGTGTCGTGGATGGGGCACGCCTTGATTATTCTTAAAGAGTCCAAAACGGTGGCGCGCAGGCGTCCGTGCCATTAAGGGCGCCCGCACGGCTACCAGCCGAGTTTAAGTCGCTGAGGAACCTCCCGAACGATGTCCATGAAACTTGGAAGGCTTGATGGCGGTGAGGCTCCCGGCTAGTATCTTGCGCACATTGCCCTAGAGCTGGTGCCTTGTGCCTTTGCTGGCCGGGCGTTGCGCTCACCTCCGCTCGGCTCACCTCTCCTTGCGTGAAGCGGGCGAGGCTATCTCGCTAATGAGGGCCAACCCGGAGCTTACAATGCACGCTACACTGCCACTCCTTGAAGTCACCAATTTCCCCCCGCTGCGTCGCGCAGCGCTGGAGACGTTGCAGGTTAATTTGGGTTACCGCTGTAATCAGTCTTGCTTGCATTGTCACGTGAACGCCAGCCCTCGGCGCCACGAGGTCATGGATCGCAAGACGGTGGATCAGGTACTGCAATTTCTCGATGCTTCTCCTGTTCACACATTAGACATCACCGGCGGGGCACCGGAGCTCAATCCCTATTTCCGATATCTCGTTGAGCAGGCTTACGGCCGGGGGCTTCGGATCATCGATCGGTGCAACCTCACGATCCTCGAAGAGCCGGAGCAAAATGATTTGGCAAATTTCCTCGCGGGACACCGCGTCGAAATTGTCGCTTCGTTACCCTGCTATCTCCAGGAGAACGTGAACGCGCAGCGTGGGAAAGGCGTGTTCGAAGCGAGTATTCGGGGACTGCGGCGTCTCAATCGCCTCGGGTACGGTGATGTCGACGGTGCGCTCGTAGTTAACCTAGTTTACAATCCACAGGGCCCGACACTGCCCCCGCCGCAGTGTCGTCTCGAAGACGATTATAAACGCGAGCTCAAGTCCCAATACGGGGTCAGCTTCAACCGTCTTCTCACTTTGGCCAACATGCCGATCGGGCGGTTTGGCAGCACCCTCGTTTCCCGGGGGCAGTTTGCCGAATACATGGCCTTGCTGCGAATGAGCTACAGCGCGGTGAATCTTGAGTCGGTGATGTGTCGCACTCTCATCAGCATCGATTGGCAGGGCTATGTCTATGACTGCGATTTCAATCAGATGCTAGGGCTGCTCCTGCGCATTGACGCTTCACGAGGCACGCATATCACTGATTTGCTGGGGGTGGATTTAACCGGCCTCGACATTGTCGTTCGCGACCATTGTTACGGCTGTACCGCAGGCCAAGGAAGTAGCTGCCGGGGAGCCCTGCGATGAGCATTTCGCTGTCGCTGTCTCGTCTGGTTGTCTTGAGATCAGGCCGCGGCGCTGCAATATACTCATCATACGCTGCTGTGGGCGTTGCCCCTCGGTAACGGCTGTCTGGCCTGAAATTCGGCGACCTTACGGTGCTATGAAGCGGTGTGCCGTCTGTCTATCGTGATTCCCGCCCTAAACGACGCTGCGGTGCTCAGCCAAACGCTTCCGCTGCTGCAGCCCTTGCGTCGCGCCGGCCACGAAGTCGTGTTGGTGGATGGCGGCAGTAACGACGGGACGCCCGAAGTTGCAGAGGGGCTCGTCGATGCCGTGCTTTCGGCGCCACGGGGCCGCGCCTATCAAATGAACGCAGGAGCCGCGATCGCCGGCGGCGATGTGTTGTTGTTTCTGCATGCGGACACGCGATTGCCCGCTGACGTGACGGAACGGGTTTGTACGGCGCTGCGCAGTCCTCATGTGCTTTGGGGCCGATTTGACGTGCGCCTGAGCGGCCTGCAATGGTGGGCGCGGATGATTGAGGTCGCCATGAATCTGCGCTCTCGTCTGACCGGCATTGCCACCGGCGATCAGGCCATCTTTGTCCGTCGTCGCGTGTTTTCGCGCATGGGGGGATTTCCGGAACTGCTGCTCATGGAGGATATCGCCATCAGTCGTCGGCTCAAACGCGTGGCGCGACCCGCCTGTCTTCGAGCGCGGGTGATAACCTCGAGCCGCCGCTGGGAAAGGCAGGGATGGTTTAAGACGGTGCTGCTCATGTGGCGATTGCGGTTGGCCTTTGCTTTAGGTGTCAGTCCGGCCAGGTTAGTCCGCGCCTACTATCCGGACCGGCAGGCTTAGTCGCGCCGTTGGTCATTCGGGTGTTTCCCTCGCTGCCGGCGCCCCCAGAGCTTTCTGAGTCGCATTGCCCGCATGGCAACCGCGATCCATATGCGGGTCTCACGGCCAGTCAATAGTCGATGCTCCGTCAAGCATTGAGTACGGCGTTGAGGTATTGTTGACGGGCTTTCAACGCAAACAAACCCGCCCGGTTTCCATCGATGTCGATTTGGAGAGGTGCCATCATTTTGACATCGTTTTGAAGTCATGATTAACTCGTGGGTTGATAAAACGGGCAACTGCACAGGAGGGGGGTACAGCCATGGCAAGCCTGGGTGCACTGATTGTGGATAGTGATGAGGGGCGCAGGAAAGCGCTGCAGGTGGTGTTGGAGTTTTTGGAATGTCGGCCGGTGCCGGTCACCGATGAGAATTGGCAGGAAGTGCTCAAGGCACGCGGGCCGGTGGATTTGGTGTTGCTAGGGCCGGGGCGGGGTGAAGAGGAGCGCCTGGAGCTGCTGCGGGATTTGAAGCGCCATGACGAGCACTTGCCGATTGTGGCGTTGGTGGAACCGCAGGCGCCGAGCCCGCGCGAGCTCGATGACGGGGTGATTGCCCGGGTGCCGTTGCCGGTGCGCCACCAGGAGCTGCAGCATGCGTTGTCGCAGGTGGTCATTTATCGGGAGAACCGGCATTTGACGGGAGGAACGCGCTCCTTGGAGCTGTTTCGCAACCTGGTGGGGAGCAGCGCCGGGATTCGCCGGGTGCGCCGGCTCATTGAGCAGGTGGCCGACACCGATGCCAACGTCTTGTTGTTGGGCGAGTCGGGCACGGGAAAAGAGGTGGTGGCACGCAACGTTCACTACCATTCGGGGCGGCGCTATAAGCCGTTTGTGCCGGTCAACTGCGGAGCGATCCCAGAAGATTTGCTGGAAAGCGAGTTGTTCGGGCATGAGAAGGGCGCCTTTACCGGAGCCATCAGCGCGCGCCGGGGACGCTTTGAAATGGCCGATGGAGGGACTCTGTTTCTCGATGAGATCGGGGATATGCCCCTGGCGATGCAGGTCAAGCTGCTGCGAGTGTTGCAGGAGCGCACCTTTGAGCGGGTCGGCAGTAACAAGAGTATCACGGCGAGCGTGCGCATCGTGGCCGCGACCCACTCCAATCTGGAGGATTCCATTGCGGCGGGCAAATTTCGCCAGGATCTCTACTACCGGCTCAATGTGTTTCCCATCGATATGCCTCCGCTTCGCGAGCGAGTCGAGGACTTGCCGCTGTTGATCAATGATCTCATCACTCGTATGGAGCATGAGAAACGCGGCTCTATTCGGCTGACCCCAGCCGCGATGGACTCGCTGTGCCGCTACCCGTGGCCGGGTAACGTGCGCGAGCTGGCCAACCTCATCGAGCGGGTGCTGATTCTCTATCCCTATGGGGTGGTGGATACGCAGGACTTGCCGGAAAAGTATCAGGTGGGACGCAGCCTGCGTGATGTGCGCGCCGAGGGCGATCTGGACCTATCCACTATGGTGGTGTCTTCCCAGGGATTGCCGCGCGAGGGCCTGGATTTAAAGGAGCATTTAAACCGCCTGGAGTACCTGCTCATCAAGCAGGCGCTGGACGAGGCCGGAGGGGTGGTGGCTCATGCTGCCAAGCGCTTGCGTATGGGGCGCACCACCCTGGTGGAGAAAATGCGCAAGTTCGGCCTGCAGCGCCCCGAAAGAGCGTCAGGAATTTGACGTAATCACAGCCATTCCCACTCGTTAACTACCTATCCTGGTGATCACGCACCACTCTTTTCCGAGGCATAGTCCTTGCTTCGTCAGAACCATGACAGGTTGCCGAGGTCGCCTGTCAATTCCTCGGAGCTGTCATCGCTGGGATAGGAGGGTGAAAGGGTGGGTAAAATCGGTGCCTTGACGGACATACCGGATAGCAGTCACGAGCCGGTCGATCAACCGTCATATTCTCGACGCTTTCTGGAGGCCCGCGTCATTAGGCTCTCCCAGGAGCTGGCGGCCACACGTCGTGACTGGCATGCGCAGCTTACCGAAAAGGCCCGCATTGCGAAGCGGTTGGAACGTTTGCTCCAGACACTTCCGGGAGCCGTGGTGGTCCTCGATGGCGATGGCGTGGTGCAAGAATGCAATCCGGCCGCGAAGCAACTCCTGGGTGAGCCCCTACAGCGGATCAGGTGGCGCACCGTGGTGGAACGGGCATTTGCGCCGCGGCGCGACGATGGCCATGAGATCTCCCTGAAGAGGGGTCGGCGAGTTAACATCTCAACTTGTTCGCTCGATGAAGAGCCGGGGCAGATCCTCCTCATCAAAGACATCACTGAAACACGCCAGCTGCAGGAGCAGTTAGCGCAACTGCGACGCTTATCCGAAATGGGGCGCATGGTCGCCGCCCTTGCTCACCAGATTCGAACACCGCTTGCTTCCGCCTTGCTTTACCTTTCGGGCCTGCGTTCAGCGCGAATCGAGCCCACAGAGCGGCGGCGCATTCTCGATAAGACAGTAGACCGACTGCGCAATCTCGAGGGGTTGGTTAAAGACATGTTGGAATTCGCTCGGCAAGGAAAATTCGATGTCGAGGAACTCCTGATTGGGGAGCTGGTGAGGAACTTCGTCCATTCTCTCGAAGCACAGCTGATGGCAAATGGCGTTCGCCTCGAGTTTCACAACGAGGTGCCGGCGCTGCGGGTGCGAGGCAATGCCGAGGCGCTGCAGAGTGCTTTTCAAAATCTAACCGATAACGCCATCCAGTGGGGTGGTCATGGGATGTGTCTGCGCATTGTTTTGCGTCAGCCGGTGGGGGAAGCGGTTTGCATCGAATTCATCGACGACGGGCCAGGAATTGCTCCCGAACTGCAACGGCGTGTGCTGAAACCCTTCTTTACCACGCGCTCGGGCGGCACCGGGCTTGGACTGGCGGTGGTGCGAGGGATCATCTCGGCGCATCGCGGGGAGGTTGCGATCGAGTCCCATCCGCCCAAACCGGGGACGACTGTGCGCATCACTCTGCCCCTCTCTGAACCCGAGGAAGTGGCGCGCCGTTACCCGAGCCCGCTGGCATTGACGCCGGCTTTGGCATGCTCCGATTCCCTAGCAAACCGTGTGGGAGAGTTATCCGGATGAGCAGCACAATATTGGTTGTAGAAGACGATGCGGGGCTGCGCGAAGCGCTCTGCGACACGCTTTCCCTTTCCGGATTTTCCACCTTGGCCGCGCAAGACGGAGAGCAGGCACTTACTACCCTTGATCGGGAAGACGTGGGACTGGTGGTTACCGACATACAAATGAATCGGCTCGATGGTCTGAACTTGCTGCGTCGGGTCAAGGCCGAGCGACCGGAACTGCCAATCCTATTAATGACTGCCTTTGGCAGCATCCCGCAAGCCGTGGATGCTATGCGCGAAGGGGCCGTCGATTACCTAGTGAAGCCGTTCGAGGCGGAGGTGCTGCTCGCCAAGATCGCCTGCCACCTGCCACGCACCATGCCCTCTGTAGCCGCGGGGGTGGTGGCGGTCGATGCGGCCACCCAGCAAGTCGTGGCGCTCGCCTCGCGGGTGGCGAGAAGCGATGTCACAGTCATGATTACGGGGGAAAGCGGCACCGGCAAGGAAGCCTTCGCACAGCTTGTGCACGAGCAATCGCCCCGGCGCACGGCGCCGTTCGTCGCCATTAACTGCGCCGCGATCCCGGACAACATGCTGGAAGCCGTGCTTTTCGGCTATGAAAAGGGGGCCTTTACCGGCGCTTATCGATCTTGCCCGGGGAAATTTGAGCAAGCACAAGGCGGAACGCTGTTGCTCGACGAGATTGCGGAAATGGATCTGAGGCTACAGGTGAAGCTGCTGCGGGTGCTGCAGGAGCGAGAGGTAGAGCGGCTGGGTGGCCGCAACACGATATCCCTCGATGTGCGAGTGCTAGCGGCGTCTAACCGGGACTTGAAAGCGGAAGTATTGGCCGGGCGCTTCCGCGAAGATCTCTACTACCGCCTCAATGTGTTTCCGCTGCATTTACCTGCGTTGCGGGAGCGACCGGCCGATATCGTACCGCTGGCTGAATACCTCCTGCAGCGCACGGCGACGGCCCACAAGCGGTTGGTCCCACAACTCTCGGAGCAGGCCAAGCAGTGTTTACTGGCCTACGACTGGCCAGGAAACGTGCGTGAGCTGGATAACGTCATGCAACGCGCATTGGTTCTGCAGGAAGGGCACATCATTTCTGCAGGAGATTTGCACTTCGAAAGCTTTACAGCCGAAAGTCGCGTCGCCGTCGAGAAGGTGCCGATCGAAGCTTCCCCCAGAGGTCGCGAATCGCTTGGAAACGATCTGTGGGCTGCCGAACGGCATCTCATTCTCAATGCCCTGGAGGCTGATGGAGGCAATCGCACACTAGCCGCCAAGAAGCTCGGGATCAGTTCGCGGACGTTGCGATACAAGCTTGCCCGACTGCGGGCGGATGGCTATGTCATTCCTTCAAGCGGTGTGGCGTGAAGCGTGGTTGAGACAAAGTGAGTCGGAGAAGCAGAGCATGAATGAGCACATTGCTCTCAATGGGCTGATCGCCCAGATGCAGACACTGGCAACCCAGGCGCGAAGCGAACCGCAGGTGACCAATACGGCAGGGGAGGCTGCCGGTTTTTCCACCTTACTGGGCTCGGCGATCGAGAAAGTCAACGCGCTTCAGCAACACGCTGGGCAACTCAAGGAAAGCTTCGAAAGAGGTGAGGCGAACATCAGCCTGGCCGAAGTCATGATCGCCTCGCAGAAGGCCAGCATCGGCTTTCAAACGCTCGCCCAGGTGCGAAATAAGCTGATCCGGGCCTATCAGGATGTCATGAATATGCCTATCTGATCCCTAAAACATAGGGGAATTTCTTGCTTGAAAAGGTGATGTACGTGGCTCGTCGCGCTAGCGGAGTAAGGTTTGGACAACGATAAGGCTCAGGGACAGTTTGCGTCTGCCCTAAAAGGACTCGGTCATTTATCTGGCGGGCGCCAACTTGGGTTGATGGTTGTTTTGGCCGGCAGTGTGGCCCTGGGGGTCATGATTGCCCTTTGGTCGCAAACGCCTCACTACACGTTGCTTTATGGAAGCTTGGCGGGAAAGAACGCTGCTGAGGTGGTCGAAGCGCTGGAGCGCGCGGCTGTTCCCTTTCGCCTTGACAATGGTTCCGGGGCCATTTTGGTGCCATCATCTAAAGTTCACGAAGCGCGCCTGAAGCTTGCTGCAGAGGGGCTTCCCAAGACGACCGAGCTCGGTTTTGAGCTCTTGGACAACAAACAGGCCTTTGGCACCAGCGAATTTATTGAGCGTGCTCGCTATCAAAGAGCGCTCGAAGGCGAGCTTGCCCGTTCGATATCGACACTGAACAACGTCGAGGGTGCGCGGGTGCATCTCGCGGTCCCGCGACCCTCGGCGTTCTTGCGGGACCGCAAAAAGCCAAGCGCATCGATTCTCGTTCGACTCTATCCCGGAAGGCACCTCGAGCGGGGGCAGGTAGCGGCCATTGCGCATTTGGTCGCGGCGGCGATTCCCAACCTCGAGTCGTCCGAGGTGAGGGTAATCGATGAAATGGGTCGTTTGCTCACCTCTCCTGACGCCGCCGACGAGCTGGCGCTTGGCCACCGAGAGCTGGAATATTCCCGAGCCGTCGAAAGCGCTTACGTGAAGAATATTGAGGAAATACTAACGCCGGTGGTCGGGGGGAGGGCATTCCGCGCCCAGGTGGTGGCGGATGTGGACTTCACGCAGACGGAAGAGTCACGCGAGATATTTGAGCCGAATGCGCAAGCGATACGCAGCGAGAAAGTCTCTGAAGAACGCACCAACAATGCATTTGAGGGCGGGATTCCGGGGGCGCTTTCCAATCAACCCCCCGGGGGCTCGGTGGCGCCGGAGGAAGTGACGCCGGCATCTCCAGAGAGCCGAGCGCCAAGCACGACGAAAAATGTTCGCAATCAGGCCACCAAAAACTATGAGCTCGATCGCACCGTCAGCCATACGCGGATGCCAGCAACTCGAGTACGACGCTTATCGGTAGCGGTTGTGCTGGACGATTACCGAGGTATCGACGCCGACGGGCAGGAATCACATCGATCGCGGACTTCCGAGGAAATGGAGCAGATCACCGCACTTGTTAAGGAGGCGATCGGCTTCAGTGCTGAGCGTGGCGATACGCTGAAGGTAACCAATGTGCTGTTTGCGATGACCACCCAGGAGCCGCCAGCACTTCCGGAACTCCCGCTTTGGGAACGGCCTTGGATTTGGAATCTCGGCAAACAGCTGGCCGGCCTGCTTCTGGTCGCGCTGCTTGTTTTGGGCGTGTTTCGCCCCTTGGTTCGCAATCTCGCGGCGCGCGATGGCGCCATACGCCGCTTAGCGCCGGCGGAATCCCCCGCTCGGTTGGCGGCTCCAGAAGGCGAAGAACCCGACCCCGATCAGCTCAACCTGTCGACATCGGGGCAGCCTACGAGTGCAAGCCCCGCCGCCGACAGATCGGGATATGAGAAGAATCTAGAGTCAGTCAAATCGGTGGTGACGTCGGACCCGAAACGGGTCGCAAGTGTGGTTCGTAATTGGCTCGGGGAAAATGGCTGACGAGGCAAAATCCTTGGATGGCGCCTCGAGAGCGGCCATTTTGCTGTTGACGCTGGGCGAGCAAGGCGCAGCCCAGGTGCTCCAGCACATGGGTCCGAAGGAGGTGCAGCGCCTCGGCAGCGCCATGGCGACAACAAAGAACATATCTCAGAGGCAGGTCAATGAAGTGCTCAGGGAATTCTTGGAATTGGCTGGACAGCATACAGCGCTGGGGATCGATTCCGAAACTTACGTGCGAAGTGTTCTGGTCACGGCGCTTGGGGAGGATCGAGCAAACGGCCTCATGGAGAGAATTCTGGTCGGTGGCAGCAGTCACGGGCTCGACACCCTAAAGTGGATGGAGCCGCGGGCGGTCGCTGAGATGATTCGCAATGAACACCCGCAGATCATGGCGATTGTACTGTCCTATCTCGATTCCGATCATGCGGCCGCCATCCTGGCGCAACTGCCAGCGCAGGCTCGGGCGGACGTGGTGCTACGAATCGCTACCCTGGATGTGGTGCAGCCGGCCGCGGTGCAGGCACTCAACGAAATGCTCGAAAAGCGGGTCTCCGGTACCTCCAGCGTACGCACCGCCAGCATGGGTGGACCCAAGATCGCTGCGGAGATCCTCAACTTTGCCGACAGCGCTTTTGAAGGGGAAATTTTGGACCAGCTGAAGGAGACCGACCCGGAGCTTGGTCAGCAGATTCAAGATTTCATGTTTGTTTTCGGCGACCTGGCTGAGGTGGACGACAAGGGAATACAGATGTTGTTGCGTGAGGTGTCTTCCGAAAGCTTACTGCTGGCCCTCAAGGGCACCGACAATGTACTGAAAGAGAAAGTTTTTAAAAATATGTCCAAACGGGCTGGCGAGATGCTGCGCGAGGATCTCGAGACCAAGGGGCCGGTGCGCGTGAGCGAGGTGGAAGCCGCGCAGAAAGAGATTTTGAGCATTGCACGCCGCCTCGCAGACGAAGGCCAGATAAGCCTTGGTTCGAAGGGCGGCGAGGAGCTTATTTAAGATGACTCGGTCGCGCCAAGGAATTGTGAAAGGAAACGCCGGCAGCGTTTATTCCCGTTGGCAGATGCCGACCGTAGGCAGCGACGGGTCGAAGGTGTCGGGCGCCGCAGATGGCAATGGCAAGCCGATTACGGCCATCGAGCTTGAGTCTCTGCAGCGCAAAGCCTATGACGAAGGCTTCGCGGCAGGCCGTGGAGACGGTTTTCTCCAGGGTCAGCGCGAGGGCCTGGAGGCGGGCGCATCGCAATGCCGGTCACAGGTCGAGCGGCTGCAAGCGATTCTGCGCTGCCTTGCCACGCCGCTCGAGGCCCTCGATGAGGAAGTGGAACGCTCCCTCGCGGCCTTGGCAGTGGCGATCGCACGCCAAGTGGTCCGGCGCGATTTAGCGGTCCGACCGGAGCAGATTCTCGTGTTGGTGCGCGAGACCCTCGAGGCGCTCCCCGTAGCTGCCCGCAAGGTTACGCTTTACCTGCATCCCGACGATGCGTCGCTGGTAAACGAGGTACTTTGCGAGGAGATGGCAAATGCTCAATGGGCCATGCGCGAAGATGACACCCTCGATAGGGGCGGCTGCCGGGTGGAAAGTGACAGCTCTCGAATTGATGCCAGCGTGGAGCACCGGCTGGCTTGTGTGATCGCACAGGTGCTCGATGGTGAAGGGACGGATGCGGTATTGATCGACGAGGCATGAAGGTAAAACCCAAAGCACGGTTCGCAGTTCGTTCTACGATGCGCGTATGAACATGAGTGCCATGGACGAAGGTCTGGCGGTAAGGCGCAGTCCGCTGTGGATGCGCCGGCTTGCATCCTATCATCGTCGTGCCGAGCGGCCACGGCCATTGGTAGTGGAGGGACGGCTGACCAGAATGGTTGGCTTGACGCTGGAAGCCCAAGGCTGCCTAGCCGCGATTGGCGATCGCTGCCAGATCGTGCAGTCCGGGAATGCCGTTGTAGAAACCGAAGTGGTGGGTTTCGCCGGCGACCGTTTGTTTTTAATGCCGATTGGTGAGGTACGTGGTCTGACACCTCATGCCCGTGTCATCCCCGTCGGGCGCAGTGCGCGGGTAGCGGTTGGTGAGTCGATTCTTGGGCGTGTGCTCGACGGCAGCGGCAAGCCCATTGACGGTAAGGGTGATTTAAACACCGTCGAATACATTCCGTTGGTTTCAGGACCCACCAATCCGCTACGGCGACGACCGATTGATACGCCCCTCGACGTTGGCGTTCGCGCTATCAACGCGTTTCTGACGGTCGGGCAAGGCCAGCGGTTAGGCTTGTTCGCCGGTAGTGGCGTCGGTAAGAGTCTATTGCTCGGTATGATGACGCGTTACACCGACGCCGATGTTATCGTGGTGGCCCTTATCGGTGAGCGCGGTAGGGAGGTTAACGAATTTATTTTCAATACCCTGGGTGAAATGGGGATGAGGCGCGCGGTGGTCGTCGTGGCTCCCGCGGACGATCCTCCTCTGTTACGCCTTCATGGAGCGCTCGTGGCGACGAGCATTGCGGAGTACTTCCGGGATCAAGGTCGACGGGTGTTGCTGCTGATGGATTCGCTGACGCGCTTTGCGCAGGCGTGCCGAGAGATAGCGCTTGCCATTGGAGAGCCGCCGGCCACCCGCGGCTATCCACCTTCCGTGTTTGCGCGGTTGCCGAAATTGGTAGAACGCGCTGGCAATGGCGATGAGCGCGGCGGAGGAATAACGGCCTTTTATACCGTGCTCACGGAAGCCGATGATCCCAACGATCCCATTGCGGATGCTGCCCGCGCAATTCTCGATGGACATATCGTGTTATCGCGCGAGCTTGCGGCTCAAGGTCACTATCCGGCCATCGACGTGGAAACGTCCATCAGCCGCGCGATGTCGGCGGTAACGAGTGACACCCATCGGGCACAGGTTAGACATTTTCGCGAGCTCTATGCGCTCTATCGCCAACACGCCGATCTCGTCAATATGGGCGCCTATGTTGTGGGTAGTGACTCCAAAATCGACGCAGCCCTGGAAATTTATCCGCATTTGATGGCATTCCTGCGTCAGGATCTGGAAAAGCCGGTCTCTCTGGTGGAAAGCCTTACGGCACTGGCCGATCTCGCACCTACGAACTTGGCGCAGGCTCCACCGGCTGCCGATGGGAGCGGTAACCAATGAAAAAGTCGCAACGGCTCGATCCGTTGATAACGGTCGCGCGACAACGGGAAAGAAAACGGGCTGCCGGGCTGAAAAAAAGCATGGAGCGTTGTTCTGCTCACGAGACACAGTTGGCAGAGCTCAATACGTATCGAACGCAGTATCAAACAACCGTGTTGCCAGGGCAAGGCGAGCTCAGTGCCCGGCAGTTGAAGGATCTGTGGTGCTTTATGGGAAAGCTCGACGAGGCTATTGCGCAAGGGATACGGCGTGCGGCTCAGTTTCGGGAACAGTACTGGCGGGATCAACAGAATTTCATGAGCGCACGCACGCGTACGAAAATTCTGGAGGAATTGATGACCCGTTACCGACTCGAGGAACAAAAAGCCGAGCGCCGCCGCGAAAACAAGGAACATGACGAAAACGCGCAGCGAATGGCTACTTCAAGAATTGTTGGTGCATAATCTGCTTCATAGTGGTTGTGCAAAGGCCGCGAGCGTCTGATCGAAAGTTCTATGGAGTCAATACCTGCAAGCACCCTGGTTCCCCAGCCGTCCTCCTTGAACGGGGCACTGGGTGAAGCAAGCAAGTTGACGGCTGAGGCAGGTGACGCACCTTCGCCGTTATCCTTTGCCGGCATCCTTCAGGCTCTTTTTATGCGTGAGCCCAGACCCGAGTCGAGCCTGGCTAACGGACAAACGATGCGGCAAGATGGGCAAATGCTTTCCGGCACGAGCGGCAATTCTTGGCCGCTGCTGTTACCGGATGCGAGATCTCAGGATGCAATGCCGGGCCCCGTCTCGAAGCTGTCAGCGGAGGAACAAAATCCGCTTCTCCAAAACAGCAATAAAACCGTTCATTTGGCGGCGGATGAGCTCTTTTCGGCAGCCGGTCGCACGCTTTTGTCCGCCAAGCCTTTGATGGAGGGGGCAGGGAAGGCACGAGAAGCCGAAAATGGCCTGTTGCTGATGACCTCTACCGGGGATGAAGCGCCCCTGTCGCTTGCGGGTGTTGCCACCAAAGCTGCTGACTTGGCGACTCCAAGCGTTCTTCCGAGCGCTACAACCCCCATGCCTTCCGCAGAGATGCCAACGTCGCTGGAAGCACAACGCTTTGGTATTTCTCCGCGGCTCGATGCGCCGCAATGGGAGGATGCTTTCGCCGGTCGCCTGGTATGGATGGCCAAAGAGAAGCATCAGGTGGTGGAGCTGCGGCTTAATCCGCCGGAGCTCGGAGTGGTAAATGTCAGAATGGCGCTGCATCAGAACGATGCGAATATTGCCATTGGCGTACATAATGCCGCCGTACGCGAGGCTATTGAAGCCAGTCTTCCAAGGCTGCGCGATCTGCTCGCTGAAAGTGGCGTCTCTCTCATGAATGTCGACGTCTCAAGCTCCCACGAATTCTCCAGTGATGGTCGCCAGTCGGCGGCCGGTCATGATGGCTACGAGGGTTTTTATGGCGCTCTTGCTAGCGCAGACAACGATCCTTTCAGCCAAGGGGGAGCTGGTCTGGGGACATTTCAACGCATTTCCAAAGGGATTGTTGATCACTACGCCTGACGTGGAGAACGTGTCAGTTCTCGCACCGACAGAGGGGGTCAACAGCCAACTGGTGTGCTGTTAGTCCGCGATGCCTGTCTCAAGTCTGTTCCTCGATCACCGATAAGTCTCCCACCAAAGCACGCTGTCAGCACGGCGCTATGAAGCAACGCTCGACGGTTTGTTTCTTAGCCTAGGCACCTTCGGGGCGTTCGCTGGTCACGCCAAATCGAGACCGCCAGTAGGCATACCGAAACCGGCATCACCGACCTCGCGCAGCGCTTCTCGGCCATGGACCGGTGGCTGCGGCAGGTGTCGTTGAGGTCTCACAAAGCAGCACTGCTCAATTCGGCGCCGCCGACGGAACAGCGGCCCTGTTCGACGAGAGCTGGGCAACGAGCAGCATCGGCACCATGGGAACGAAGTGGCCCGCGAGGGGCCGGTCACCAATGAGACCGAAGCAATATTCTTCTTGGGCCAGAGGTGAAGCAGATGTCGAAGACAATCTTGGTAGTGGACGATTCCGCATCTATCAGGTTGGTGGTCGCCATGTCATTGAAGAATATGGGGTACCAGGTGGTCGAGGCCTGTGATGGCGAGGATGCCCTGGCAAAGCTCAACGGCCAAAAGATCCATCTCATCGTGAGCGACGTAAACATGCCGAAGTTGGACGGAATCGGTTTGATCAAGCAGGTGAAACAGCATCCTGACTACAAGTTCACGCCCATCATGATGCTGACCACGGAATCCCAGGAAAGCAAGAAGCAGGAAGGCAAGGCCGCTGGCGCCAAGGCTTGGCTAGTGAAGCCCTTCCAGCCTCCGGCCCTGCTTTCGGCGGTGGCGAAGTTGGTCTGAGGAAAGTGCTCTCGGGTAAACACACCCAGGCGTCGGCAACAACGCAACCAATAATGTTAAGGCAAGAACTGTGCGCATCTTTGCTTTGCGCCTTTGCTGTCTGGAGCGAGTCATAGAGGATTTCTGCAATGGGCATCGAGGTAAAAACCGAAGGGTGCGTGTGCTATGCGGTGGTTGAGGGCGAGATGAACATCTATAGCGCAAAGGAGCAGCGCGAGGCATGGCTGGAGCATTGCCGGCAAATGGCGGCGCGGGAGGTGGTGCTGCGCAGCGTGGATCTGTCCGCTGTGACCGATATGGACGCGGCCGGCTTGCAGTTGCTGGTGGCGCTTAAAAAACACCTGATGCAGGCCAACGGGCCACTTCGTCTGGTAAACCCCAGCGAGTGTGTACGAGAGGCTGTTGCGCAAGCCCAACTCGGCGAGCAGTTCCCTGAAATCCGACGCGAGGGGTGAGCCATGCAAGAACTGATCGAGAGCTTCCGCGAAGAGGCCGAGGAGCTCCTCACCGACCTTGAAGCGGCTCTCCTTGAACTGGAAGAGCGGCCGGACGACTTGAAGCTTGTGGACCGGGCGTTTCGCGCCATGCATACCATTAAGGGAGCCGGCTCCATGTTCGGCTTTGGGGTGCTGGCAGCGTTCACGCATCATCTCGAGACTTTCTTCGATGAGGTACGCAACGGAGAGCTAGAGGTGACCAAGGATCTTATCGACATTGGTCTTTGTGCTCGCGATCACGTCCGTGCGTTACTTGATAACCCCGATCCCTCAAGCGAGCTAGAGACGGCAGGAACCGAGCTGCTGGAACGCTTAAGCGCTCTTATGCCCGCTTCGGTAGATAACAACCCCCCCGCAAGCGAAACCGTCCCATTAGTGCCCGTAATCAAGGAGGAGGCGCCGGATGTGACCTATCGCATCCGCATCAAAACGGCCGCGGACGCTTTCGTAAATGGCCTAGACCCGCTGCATTTGCTGCAGGAGCTGACGGCCCTCGGTTCCTGCCAGGTCACCACGCTGACCGGCGACGTGCCCGAGCTGGAGGCGCTGGATGCAACGCACTGCCACCTCGCCTTCGACGTTGTGCTGACCACCAACCGGGGCCGCGACGCGGTGGAGGATGTGTTCATCTTCGTGCAAGAGGGCTGGGATATCGTCATCGATGTTATCGATGACGGTCCCCAGGCAGCAGAGGAAAAACTCATCGGAGAGATCCTCGTGGAACGGGGCGACGCGACCCCGGATCAACTCGCCGATGTCCTCTCGCAGCAGAAACGCACCGGTGAGCTCTTCGTTGAACGCGGCAACGTCAGCCGCGAAAAAGTTGCTGCAGCCCTCGCCGAGCAGACCGCGGTGCGCAAGCTTCAACAGCAGCGCCACGACGGGGAAAACGCCGCTAGCGTTAAGGTACCGGCCGATCGGCTGGACAGTCTGATGGACCTCGTCGGCGAGCTCGTCATTTCCCAAGCCCGTCTCTCCCAGGCGGCCAATGGGCGCGCTGATCCGGAGCTGTTGTCCATCGCCGAGGAGACGGAGCGGCTAACCACGGAACTGCGGGACACCACGCTGGAGCTACGCATGCTGGCCATCGGCACCACCTTCGCACGTTTCCGGCGACTGGTGCGTGACCTTTCGGCGCAACTTGGCAAGGAAATCGAGCTACTCACCGAGGGCGCGGAGACGGAGCTGGACAAAACCGTCATCGACCGGCTCGGCGATCCTCTGGTGCATCTCATTCGCAACAGCATCGACCACGGTATCGAGGCGCCTGAGCGGCGCGAGGCCGCGGGCAAACCCCGCAAAGGCACGGTGCGCCTGTCTGCCACCCATTCCGAATCCCATGTGGTGATGCGCATCGAGGACGACGGCGCCGGTCTCGATGCGCAAGCCATTCGGGCCAAAGCCGTGGAGCGGGGGCTCATACCCCCCGACGCGAAGCCTTCCGAAGAGGAGCTGTTCAACCTCATTTTCGAGCCCGGTTTCTCTACCGCCAAGACCGTATCCAACGTCTCCGGGCGGGGAGTGGGTATGGATGTGGTGAAGCGTTCCATCGAGTCGCTCCGCGGCAAGGTTCGCGTCACGGGCCAACCCGGCCGCGGCACGACGGTGACCGTAGAGCTGCCGTTGACGCTTGCCATCATCGAGGGGCTGCTGGTTCGGGTGGCCGAGGGGCGTTACGTGCTGCCGCTCTCGCTGGTGGAGGAATGCATCGAGCTGACCCAATTGGACGCAGACCGGGCCAACGGCAACCGTCTCATCGAGGTCCGCGGCGATCTGGTGCCGTATGTGCGGCTGCGCGAGTGGTTCGACGAGGGCGGCGCACGCCCTCCCATCGAGCAGATCGTGGTCACCCGGCTCGGTGAGACACGGTTCGGTTTCACCGTCGACCAGGTCATCGGTCAGCATCAAACCGTGATCAAGTCCCTGGGCAAGCTCTACGAGGACGTCGAGGGCCTGGCCGGAGGCACCATCCTCGGGGACGGCGGGGTGGCGCTGATTCTAGATGTCCCCAGGCTCTATCACGCGGCAGGCGCGGTCGGCCCAGTCCTGCACTGAGCCAACTTCGCCGCTTGGGATGGTCGCCATGCCTGGATTTTTTAGAGGTCAAGCCCCGTTGCGCGCGACCAATGAACCGAGCGTCGTTACTAGGAGATGAGCATGTTTTGGACTGCCTTAAACTTAGCTAAAAAACTCTACCTCGGCTTTGGCGTCGTTATTCTGCTGTTGCTCATTACCGCCGCAGTGGCAATCAGGGGCGCGGACAACATCCTCGGAGTCGCGGACAAGGTGAGCGTAGCTTACGAGCTCCAAAGCGAATTGCAGCAACGCGAGATCGATCACCTGAACTGGGCGGCTAAGCTGAGCACCTTTGTGCACGATGACCAGGTGCACGATCTGAACATTCAGTTGGACCCGACCCAGTGCGCCTTCGGCAACTGGTACTATGGCGCAGGTCGAGAGGAGGCGGAACGGGTGTTTCCGCAAGTTAGACCCTATCTGGATAAGATCGGGGCTCCCCACCGGCGGCTGCACGAGTCGGCGATTGCCGCGAAGTCGGCCTACCGGGCACCCGAGCAGATCATTGAGGACATCGCCGGGGTCGTGTCCGCCAAGGGCATCTACAAGCAGGAGGCCGTTGCGGCACTGAGCGAATTGCAGGAGCTGTTGCACCGCACGCGCGAGCACATCGCTGAAGACGCCCAGCATACTCGCGAGCAGATGATGGAGGCCGGTGCCGCAACGAAAACCGTAATCGGCGGCGTAAGCCTGGCAGCCATCCTGGTCGCGCTTCTCGTCACTGTGCTTATCCGACGCGATACCGACGCGCTGCTTGGCGCGGATCCCGTCGACCTCGCCGAGGTCGCCCAGCAAGTGGCAGGCGGCGACCTAACGGTCCGTTTGGCGAATACGAAAAAGACCAAAAGCGTATACGCTGCGCTGCAGCAAATGACCGAAAAACTGCGCGAGGTGGTGGGCGATATTCAAGACGCCGCCAAGAACACCGCAGCGGGCAGCGCCCAGATCAGTAGCGTAGGCCAAGATCTCTCCCAAGGCGCTACCGAGCAGGCGGCCTCCCTGGAGGAGATCTCCTCATCGATGGAGGAAATGGCGGCCAATATCCGTCAGAGCGCTGACAACGCGCAGCAGACCGAGAAGATCGCCGAGAAAGCGGCATCCGATGCCGGAGACAGTGGCGCGGCCGTTACCGAGGCGGTGTGCGCCATGAAGGACATTGCCCAGAAGATTTCCATCATCGAGGAGATCGCCCGCCAGACCAATCTGCTGGCCTTGAATGCGGCTATCGAGGCGGCCCGTGCCGGAGAGCACGGCAAGGGCTTCGCGGTGGTGGCCTCCGAGGTACGTAAGCTCGCCGAGCGCAGCCAGAAGGCCGCCGGGGAGATCGGGGATCTTTCGGGCTGCACCGTAGAGGTCGCCGAACGGGCCGGTGAGAAGCTCACCAAGCTGGTGCCCGACATTCGCCGCACCGCGGAATTGGTGCAAGAGATTAGCGCGGCGGCGCGCGAGCAGGACACCGGCGCCGAGGAGATCAATAAGGCACTGCAGCAGCTCGATCAGGTAGTGCAACAGGCGGCCGCGAGCTCTGAAGAAATGGCATCGACCTCTGAGCAGCTCTCAGCCCAGGCAGAACAGATGAGTGCCACCGTCGACTTCTTCAAAATACAGGAGGGCACAGCGACGGTACAGGCGTACCTCACGCCAATGGTCAAGACGGCTCCTAAGTCGAAGGAAATGGCGCGATCCGTTTACCCCACTACTAAAGCCGGTGCGCCGGCGGGCCGTGCACCCTCTAGAAAAAACCGCGGCAAGGGTAACGGCCAGGGCGAGGTGAGGGACTTCGAAGGCATCGATCTGGACCTTGGCCAGCCGGATGAGTCCGACCGGAAGTTCGTGCGCTACTGAGTTGCCAAGGAGCAGGGGATCAGCCTGTGCTGATCCCCTGCTCCTAATCGCTGTTAGAGGAATCGATACCATGACGGCTACAACAATCGAACACGGGATATCGGCGGATGATCCAGTGCAGTACCTGACCTTTACCCTAGACGGCGAGTCTTTTGCCACTGACATCGCCCAGGTGAGGGAGGTGCTGGAATTCAAGGGTGTCACCAAGGTGCCCCGCACCCCGGATTACATGCGCGGAGTCATCAATCTGCGCGGCAGCGTGGTACCGGTTGTGGATCTGCGCCTCCAGTTTGGCATGGAATCCACCGAGCCCACCATCGACACCTGCATCGTCATCATAGAAGTGCCCATAGACGCCCAGCCCGTGGTATTGGGCGCGCTGGCCGATTCGGTACAGGAGGTCCTAGAGTTGAAACCCGAGCAGCTCGCTCCTCCCCCGCGGTTCGGCACCCGGATACGCACCGACTTCATCCGCGCTATGGGGCGCTATGGGGACCAATTCGTAATTATTCTGGATATGGAGAGGGTGTTCTCCACCGAGGCGATCGTTGAAATAGGCGACCCAGCGCAGCTGCTTGCCGAAGCGCAAGCGGATGAGAGTGAAGCGCAAGACCGCAACAGCAAGGTGGCGGATGTGGCTTTGGCGGTTGCCACGGCGACGGCTGCCGAGGCTGCGCTGCATCGCGAAGCCGGTGGCTGATTTGCGCAGGAAGATGACCAACCCCGATGGCCGTTTCCTAATCGCCGCTCGACTTCGTCATGATTGGAGATTGCGTCGATGACCTTATAGAAACCCTGTCCATCGTTAACCTTTTGCCCTGATGCGGGACACATGATTCATGAATTCCGACAATGGTGATGGCGTGAATGGGCGCCTCGCCAGTGCCTATGTTTGACTTGGCAAGGGCGTCCGCGGGGCCGACTGCTTCCCTGAGCGACCGGGATCTGCGTCGGGTTGCGGAATATATCGGCGCCGAGGTGGGCATCCAGCTGCCACCAAGCAAACGCTCCCTGGTGGAGGGACGGTTGGGCAAGCGGCTGCGCAGGCTGGGGTTCTGCGACTACACAAGCTACCTGGACTATGCGCTAGATGCTGAGGAAGGTAACGCGGAGCGTATCCACCTGGTGGATGCCATCACCACCAACAAGACCGATTTCTTTCGCGAGCCCCAGCATTTTCACTACCTCGTGGAACAGGCGCTGCCGGAGCTCGAGCGTGCTCGCGGACTCGCTGGACCGCGGGAGCTCTCGGTGTGGAGCGCCGGGTGCTCCAGCGGCGAGGAGCCCTATACGCTCGCTATGGTGCTCTGCGAAGCGGCCGAGCAGCGCCCGAGACGGCGCTTCTCCATCCTGGCCACGGATATCTCCAGGCGGGCGCTCGAAACGGCGGTGCGCGGCATCTATCCGGAGCAACGGGTCGCGCCCGTGCCCCTGCTCCTGCGCCGGAAATATCTTCTGCGTAGCCGCAACCGCATGGAAGGCTTGGTTCGCATGGGGCCAAGGCTTTGCGAACGCACGCGCTTCGGGCAGCTCAATCTTATGGCGCGTAACTTCGGTTTGGAACGGCAGATGAGTGTGATTTTTTGCCGCAACGTGATGATCTATTTCAGCCCCGCCGACCGCCAGCAACTGGCGCGGCGTTTCGCTGCGCAGCTCGTTCCCGGCGGTTACTTGTTCATCGGTCACTCGGAGTCGCTGAACGGCCTGGATACGGGCCTTAAGCAATTGAGCGCCGCGGTGTATCGCAAAGCTGAGACTTCATCGAGAAAAAGCTAACCCCTGACCACGAGTCACCGAGCCCTCACTCATGAGCAAAATCAAAGTCATGTTGGTTGACGACTCCGCCCTGGTGCGCAATGTGCTCACCGAGGTGCTGAGTGCCGATCCTCAAATCGAGATCATCGCAACGGCGCAGGACCCCTTCGTGGCGGTGCAGAAGCTGCGCCGCCAGGCGCCTGACGTGATTATCTTAGATGTGGAGATGCCGCGCATGGACGGTATTACCTTTCTGCAGAAGCTCATGCACCAGCATCCGATCCCGGTGATTATCTGCTCCACTCTGGTGGAGAAAGGTGCCGAGACCGCACTCAAGGCCCTGGAGTATGGGGCCGTGGACATTATTCAAAAGCCCCGTCTCGGTACCCGCCAATTCTTAGTGGAGTCGCGGGTATTGCTGATGGATGCGGTCAAAGCGGCGGCCCGCGCGAAGCCGCGCCCGCTCGCGACGCGGCTTTCCGAAGCCGAGCCGAAGCTCTCAGCCGACGCGGTGCTCCAGGGGGCCAGCGGCAAGGCGATGGTGCGTACCACCGAACAGGTGGTAGTCCTCGGGGCCTCCACCGGCGGCACGGAGGCGGTGCGGGCGGTGTTGGAAGCGTTGCCCCAAGATGCACTAGGCATCGCTGTGGTACAGCACATGCCGGAGGGCTTCACGCGCTCCTTCGCTCAGCGGCTCGACGGATTGTGCCGGATCAGTGTCAAGGAGGCCGTGGATGGCGACAGTGTGCTGCGCGGACGCGCCCTCATCGCACCCGGCAACCGCCATACCTTGCTCAAGCGCAGTGGTGCCCGTTATTACGTCGAGGTGCGTGATGGGCCGCTGGTCTCCCGTCACCGACCCTCAGTGGATGTGTTGTTTCGCTCGGCGGCCCGCTATGCCGGAAAAAACGCCGTTGGCGTCATTCTGACCGGTATGGGCGACGACGGTGCTGCGGGTATGAAGGAGTTGCACGATGCGGGCGCGTATACCATCGCCCAGGACGAAGCCACCAGTGTGGTTTACGGAATGCCACGAGAAGCACTCGAGCGTGGTGGGGTGGCCCGAGTGTTGCCACTGGGACGCATCGCCGGAGCGCTTTGCGGAATACGGGATTAGGGGTTGGGTGTCGGCGACCAGGGATAGAGGATCAGCCGATCCGGCAGACGAGGTGGCCCTACCTTTGGCACAAGGGGCAGTGATTACTTGACCACGCCTGTCGAATCCGCAGCGCACTGATGGCCCGGAGCGAAAACCAGTTCATGCAAGTGAGGGCCTGAGCGTGTTACACGCCGACAGAAAGATCTTTCTGCATCCCGGTGGGTTCGCTTTCGCCGGTCCCGGGACCTACATCCATACCCTGCTTGGGTCCTGTATCTCCATCACCTTGTGGCATCCTCGGCTGCGAATCGGGGGTATGTGCCACTTCACGCTGCCGGCGCGCCCTAGACATCACCCCGCGGCCGGGGAGCCGGATGGGCGCTACGCCGACGAAACCCTAGAACTGTTTCGCCGAGCCGCCCTCGGTCGGCGAACTTGGCTCACGGATTACCAGGCCAAGATCTTCGGCGGCGGCAATATGATAAGAGAGCCCGGGCAAGCGGTCGACGACAGCATAGGAACCAAGAATGCCAGCGCGGCAATGCAACTGCTCATGGAGGAAAACATAGCGATCCTGGTGGCCCACGTCGGTGAGTTCGGCCACCGGCGCATCTCCTTTGATGTCGGCACGGGCGATGTCTGGGTCCGGCACGAGTTGGAAAAGGGCAAAAGGCTGGCAAGCCTGAACGGCAGAGTGTGATTGGCGGGCGTGTCAATACTTTTCGCCAGGGTCTCGTCTGCGCCAAGATTAGGCGTTTCCGCCGTCAAGTTTTCGTCGCTCACCTTGCGCGCGTACCTTAGCCGTTGATTCAGGCCCCTTTTAGGCATGGCATACGCATTGCTGCAGCAGGCCAAAATCGCATTGCCTTGTAGGCGGGGAAGCAACCAAAGATGACCACTAGCGGCGAAACGGATTCAGCTTCACAAAATACTCCGCCTGCATCATCCAAGAGGCGCGTTGTTCCTCTGCTGGCGCTGGCCTTTGGCGTCCTGGCCGCATTAGCAGGAGGGGTGGGTTACTACACGATGAGCGCTTCCGCCAAGCAAGGAACCGGCAGCGAAGGGGAAAAGCAAAGCCAAGCCGCTGAACCTATTTATGTGGACTTAGCGCCTGCTTTCACAGTGAATTTTCAAGACGCCCGCGGACCGCGCTTCCTCCAGATTGCCGTGGAGGTCATGACCCGGGAGTCAGAGGCTGAAGAATTGCTCCGGCAGCATATGCCGATGATCCGTAGCCAACTGGTGTTGCTTTTTAGCAGCCAATCCTCTGGGGAGCTTGCGACCCGTGAGGGTAAGGAAAAGCTGATTCAAGAAACGCTAGCGACCGTTCAGGGTGTGTTAGAGCAAGAAACCGGCGTGAAGGGAGTCGAAGCAGTCTACTTTACGAGCTTGGTAATGCAATAGTGTCATGGCGAGCGCCGATCTCCTCACCCAAGACGAGATAGATGCCTTACTCCACGGCGTCGATAGCGGCGATGTCGATACGCACGGCAGTGATCTCATCGAAGACGGCGAGGTGCAATCTTACGATTTTACCAGCCAGGATCGAATCGTTCGTGGTCGTCTGCCAACGCTCGAGATGATCAATGAACGTTTTGCCCGCCATCTTCGAATCAGTCTCTTTAACTTATTGAGGCGCTCCCCGGAAGTCACTGTCGGAAGTGTACAAATGCTCAAGTTCTCTGAGTATGTGCACGGACTGCTTATGCCTGCCAGTATGAATCTGGTTCGCATCCGGCCATTGCGGGGTACCTCTCTGTTTACCTTCGATCCGAAACTTATTTTTTCGGCGGTGGATAACTTCTTTGGCGGCAACGGGCGTTTCTCGGCGAAAATCGAAGGGCGTGATTTTACCCCGACGGAGCTTCGCGTGGTCGCACTGATTTTGGAACGCATCTTTGCAGACCTTACGGAAGCATGGGCGCCCGTGCTACCGGTAAAATTCGACCACCTCGGATCCGAGATCAATCCTCATTTCGCCAGCATTGTGAGCCCCAGTGAGGTGGTCATCATTTCCGTGTTCCACATCGAATTAGACGGCGGAGGCGGTGATTTCCACATTGCCTTACCGTACACGATGATCGAGCCCATTCGGGAGATGCTCGATACCGGCGTGCAAAGTGACCGTAGCGATCACGATGAGCGCTGGACGCACTCGCTACGGGAAGAAATAGAAACGGCTGATGTGAAATTGTCGAGTAGGATGGTTGAGGTCATCATCACCCTTCGCGAACTGATGGAACTGAGGCCAGGTGATGTGATTCCCGTGGATTTCCCGGAGACGGTTCTGGCTCGAGTTGAGGAAGTGCCCGTCTTTAGAGCAAAGCTTGGCACATCCCGGGGTAACCTTGCGCTCAAAGTGGTACAAATCATTAAATCGGCACCGGCTTCCTTAACGCTTGCGGATAGAGGTGGCTTGCATGAGTGACCAGGCTATTCATGCAGAAACGGAGGGCCTAACGGATGATTGGGCGAAGGCTCTTGAGGAGCAGGCACAAACTGAAGGCGGAGCTGCCGTAGCCGTCGGTGGCGCACAGCCAGGTGGCAAAGACTATGCGCAAGCCAAGCTTGAGAATTTGGAATCTGAGCCCGTTTCGGGAACGTCTCACGAGAACCTCGATAGTATCCTCGAAATCCCCGTTACGCTATCGATGGAGATCGGCCAGACGCGAATAAACATTCGCAACCTGCTGCAGCTAAACCAGGGTTCCGTTGTGGAGCTGGATCGGCTGGCGGGTGAGCCGCTGGATGTTCTCGTGAACGGTACGTTGGTAGCACACGGCGAAGTTGTCATGGTCAATGAGAAGTTCGGGATCCGGGTAACCGATGTCGTCAGTGCCCAAGAGCGAATTAAGAAGTTGCGATGAGCGAGCAACAGCTCCTTTGGAACTTTGTCAGCAGCCAGGTCGTTGGGTACTCCCGGGGGCAGGCTAGCTGATCAATGTATGGCGTTGCGACGAGTCATCATTCCGCTATTTACAATAATAGTTAATTTGTTCCTCCCGGCCGGGGTGTGGGCGATCGAAAACACAACGTCGACACCCGACCTAGCAACGGGCTATTTAATACGGGTCACCCTGGGATTGCTTGCTGTCCTGGTCAGCATTGCGTTGGCAGCACGGCTGCTGCGAGGCTTTACCCGCTTGCAAGCAGGAACTCAGGGGCAGTTCAAGATTTTGTCTGCTATTTCTATGGGACCGCGGGAGCGCATAGTGCTGCTGCAAATCGGCGAAACTCAGCTGCTCGTGGGGGTTGTTCCAGGGCGAATTCAAACCTTGCACGTGCTTGAGCGGCCAATCGATATGCTGTCCGCGCCACCGAGCCCATCTCCCGGTTTCGCCTCAATCCTGGGCGCCGTGCTCAAACGCGGCAAGGCTGTTTGAAGCGCCGTGGCCAGATTGTTTTGGGGAATGCTGATGCTCGCTGTGCCAGTGATGGCGGCAGGTCAACCGGGTTTGCAGGCCCTCTCCGTGACCACCGGCAGCGACGGTGGCCAGACTTACACACTGAGCCTGCAGGTGCTGGCACTGATGAGCGGGCTCACGCTACTGCCCGCGGCACTCATTATGATGACTGCCTTCACCAGAATTATCGTCGTGCTGGCTATTTTGCGCCAGGCGTTGGGAACCGCACAGACCCCATCCAGCCAAGTGCTGGTCGGGTTGGCGCTTTTTCTGACATTATTTGTCATGACTCCGGTGCTCGAAAAAATTAATAATGATGCTCTGCAACCCTACCTTTTAGAGCAGCTCGATTTCCGCCAGGCGCTGCGCAAAGCCGGTGACCCGCTCAGTCACTTCATGCTGGCACACACGCGGGAATCGGATCTGGCATTGTTTGCCCGAATTGCGGGACGCGAAGATACGTTGGATTCACCAGAAAAGCTTTCGTTTGCGCTGGTCATGCCAGCCTTCGTTATCAGCGAGCTCAAAACAGCTTTCCAAATTGGCTTTCTGATCTTTATCCCTTTTCTCATTATCGATCTCGTTGTGGCCAGTGTGCTGATGTCGATGGGAATGATGATGCTCTCTCCGCTAATCATTTCCCTGCCTTTCAAGATCATGCTGTTTGTATTGGTGGATGGCTGGGCTTTAGTGGTTGGAACTTTAGCTTCCAGCTTCATGGTCTAGCACAAGGTTTTTTCAGATGACACCAGAGACAGTCATGAGCGTTGGTCAACACGCCCTGGAAGTGACGTTGGCGCTTATCCTCGTATTGTTATTGCCGGCATTGGCGGTGGGTCTTTTAGTCAGCATGTTCCAGGCGGCAACGCAGATCAACGAAATGACATTGAGCTTCATTCCCAAATTAATCATCACCGTCTTGGTCATCATGTGGGGCGGACCCTGGATGCTCGGACTGATGATCGATTACACACGCCGATTATTAGAGGAAATCCCCTATTTCATCGGCTAACAGGCGGCTCTAGAAATTCAAGACAATGGTGTTGAGCTCGGCGCAGATTGCAGCCTGGCTTGCGGCAGGGCTGTGGCCGTTCCTGCGTATCTCCGCCTTCATTACCGCAGCACCCATTTTCGGTAATCGGCTGATACCCACCCGTGTTCGCATCGGTATTGCGTTGCTATTGACGGTGGTGATCGTTCCAGTCATTTCTCCGCCGCCCGCGATAGACCCTGTTTCTGCCCCGGGACTGTTGATCGCAGCTCAGCAAGTGCTTATCGGTGCCGCGCTCGGGTTTGCTTTGCGCTTGGTGTTTGCCGTGCTGGAGGTGGGAGGACAACTGATTGCCCAAATGATGGGCTTGGGATTTGCCGTGCTTGTGGATCCGCAGAATGGCGTCGATGTGCCGGTGGTAAGTCGCCTCTACATCATTCTCGCCACCTTGGTATTTCTGGGTCTGAACGGACACCTGGCCATCATCGAGGTCGTTAGCGACAGTTTTGCCACGCTGCCGGTAGGCTCCCGGGGGCTGGGCCAAGAGGGACTTTGGGCGCTGGTGATCCACGCCGGCTGGGTGTTTTCCTCGGCGGTGCGTATGGCGTTGCCGGCCATCGTCGCCTTGTTCATCGTTAATTTGGCATTCGGGGTGATGGCGCGTGCCGCGCCGCAGCTCAATATCTTTGCTGTCGGCTTTCCTTTGACTTTGATCTTTGGCTTTTTTGTGATGCTGCTCACCTTGCCGAGCACCCTGTCTCAGTTCGATAGCTTTTTCGATTTTTCTATCGCGGCGGTGCGGCTGATGGGAACTGAGGGTAACTGATGGCTGATCAAAGACCGGAAGCGCAAGAACGCACGGAGCAAGCGACTCCGAAACGACTGCAAGAGGCGCGTGAACGTGGCGAGGTGGCGCGATCGAGGGAGCTAGCAACCGTCGCCGTTTTGCTAACGGCGGCCGGCGGCTTGACAATTTTAGGGCCGAAAGTGTTAGCGGACTTGCTGGAACTGATGCGCCAAAATCTTGCTCCTTCGCCGACAGTTTTCCAGGCAGAGCTACCGCTGTTTGAGCATCTGCGCACTACTTTCCTCGATGCGATCGGGTCACTTATTCCGTTCTTGGCGGTGGTCGGCATCGCGGCAGTACTCGGATCGATGGCCCTCGGCGGCTGGATCTTCAGCCCTCAACTGTTGAGCGTTCGCTGGAACAAGCTCGATCCGATAAAGGGCTTCAAACGCTTGTTCGCGTGGCGTGGGCTGATGGAGCTCATGAAGGCATTGGCCAAGTTCATTCTCGTGACGGGCGTGGCTGTGTTACTTCTTTGGCAAATCAGTGATCGCGCTTTGACCCTCAACGCCGTGCCGCTGCGTACCGGGCTCGGTGAAGCCGCGGCGTTGCTCATGTGGAGCTTTCTCGCGCTGTGCGCCACGCTGGCCGTGATTGCCGCAGCGGACATACCGTTTCAGATCTGGAATCATGCCCGTCAGCTGCGTATGTCGAGACAAGAAATCAAGGATGAGTTTAAGGAAACGGAGGGCAAGCCAGAGATAAAAGCGCGTATTCGCGAACTTCAGCGGGCTGTCGCGAAGCGCCGGATGATGGAGGCGGTGCCGAAGGCTGATGTGGTCATTACCAACCCAAAGCATTATGCGGTCGCACTGTGCTATGCGCCAGACAAAGCAAATGCGCCTCGGGTCATTGCCAAAGGCCCAGACCTGCTGGCGTTGCGCATCCAGGCTGTAGCGAGAAATGCCGGTGTGCCAGTGGTTCGCTCGCCGGTTTTAGCACGCGCGGTTTTTTTCAGCACCAAGCTCGATCAAGAGATCCCGGCTGGTCTTTATTCCGCGGTGGCGCAGATCTTTGCCTATGTCTATAGCGTGCGCCAACGTCGACCGGCTCAGCGAGGCGCCGTTCCTCCACCTCCAGACGATTTACCGATCCCAGAAGAATTGAGGCGCGATGCCGACTAATTGGTCCGCGGGCTCGGTGTTGCGCCGCCTAGCTCACCTGGGACGCCATGGATTGGGGGCCCCGCTGTTGCTTATCGTCATGCTGTGCATGATGGTGGTGCCGTTGCCCCCCTTCGCCCTGGACGCGCTATTCACCTTCAATATCGCGCTTGCCCTTATCGTGTTGATGGCAACCGTCTACGCCGCTCGTCCACTTGACTTTGCCGCCTTTCCCACAGTGCTGTTGGTGACGACGTTACTGCGATTAGCGCTCAATGTGGCGTCTACTCGCGTGGTCTTGCTGCAGGGACATGCGGGTGCGGACGCTGCGGGTCGCGTCATAGAAGCCTTCGGCGCCTTTGTCATCGGCGGGAGCTATGCGGTTGGCCTGGTGGTATTCGCTATTTTGGTGATCATCAACTTCGTCGTGGTGACGAAAGGCGCGGGACGGGTTTCGGAAGTGAGTGCCCGTTTTACCTTGGATGCTATGCCGGGTAAGCAAATGGCCATCGACGCGGATCTCAATGCCGGTCTCATTTCTCAGGAGGAAGCAAAGACTCGTCGCCGTGACGTATCGCAGGAGGCAGATTTCTATGGGGCCATGGACGGCGCCAGCAAGTTTGTTCGCGGCGACGCGATCGCCGGAATTCTCATACTCATCATCAATCTGCTCGGCGGGTTGATGATCGGGACCCTGCAACACGGACTCTCTTTTGAAAGCGCATTGCATAACTATGCCCTGCTGACGATCGGTGACGGTTTAGTCGCGCAGATCCCTTCGCTGTTGCTGTCCACGGCGGCGGCCATCATCGTTACGCGCGTCTCCACGACTCAAGATATGGGGGAGCAGATTCTCTCTCAGCTCTTCGAGCATCCCAAGACGCTCGCGGTCACAGCCGGGATTATCGGCGCGGTAGGCTTAGTGCCCGGGATGCCAAATACCGCCTTCCTGGGCTTGGCAGCAATGGCGGGGGGCGGGGCCTATTGGATACACCGTAAACGCCATCAACAGCCTGTTGCTGAGGTAGCGCAAAACGCCACGGCGCCGCGATCGCCGGAACTGGGGTGGGACGATGTCGCGCCCGTCGACCCGCTGGGACTCGAGATTGGCTATCGTTTGATTCCCTTAGTGGACAGTCAGCAGGGAGGTCAGCTCATGGAGCGTATCCGTGGCGTGAGAAAAAAATCCTCCCAGGAGCTGGGATTTCTCATCCCCCCAGTGCACATCCGCGACAATCTGGAACTTTCCCCCACTGGGTATCGGTTGAGCCTGATGGGAGTCACGGTAGGCGAGTCGGAGGTGTCCCCCGGCCGAGAGCTGGCCATTAACCCTGGCGAGGTTTTCGGAAAGCTCATCGGCGAGTCGGCTCGTGACCCCGTGTTTAATCTAAACGCTGTATGGATCGAACCGACCCAGCGCGATCAGGCCCAGACTCTGGGATACACCGTGGTCGATACCAGTACCGTCATAGCAACCCACCTTAGCCAGCTCTTGAAGGAGCATGCCTGGGAGCTGTTCGGGCATGAGGAAGCGCAACGGCTATTGGACCGGCTCGCTACGGTGGCACCAAAGCTTGCGGAGGACCTGGTGCCAAAGACTTTGCCACTGAGCGTGATGGTGAAGGTTCTGCAAAATCTTTTGCGCGAAGGCATCCCTATTCGAGATATGCGCACCATCGCCGAATCCCTGGCGGAGCACGCCTCGAAGAGTCAAGATCCCGACGTTCTCACGGCAGCGGCCCGCATCGCCCTCGGCCGTTTCATCACTCAGCACGTCGCTGGCAGCGGCGGCGAGATCTCCATCCTGACGCTGGATCCCGCATTGGACCACATATTGCACCAGGCGGTTAAGGCGACCGGTACCCAAGAAACCATCGCTTTGGAGCCGGGTTTAGCGGAACGGCTCCAGCGAGCACTTGCCGAGGGGGCGCAGCGTCAAGAATTAGCCGGCGAACCTGCCCTGCTAGTGGTATCAGACATGCTGCGGCCGCCGCTGGCGCGAATAGCGCGCCACAGCCATCCAGCCCTGCGGGTTCTCGCTCTGAGCGAGATACCTGACGACAAGCAGGTGCGGATCGTCGCGACCGTAGGGCGTGGGGAAGCTTTGAGCGATGCTCGCGCCAGTCGCTGATTTGCACCCGGAATAAGAACATGACGTTCGCGCCTGGGTCATCGGTATTTCCTGCCGCCTTAAGGTAATTGCCACAAGAGGTCAAGTCCATGAGGATTAAGGGGTACTTCGCACCCGACATGCGCCAAGCTCTGCGCATGATTCGGGAGGAGATGGGCCCCGATGCGGTGATTCTTTCCCATCATCAACGCACCGGTGGGGTCGAGATAACTGCGGCGGTGGACTACGACCAGGGATGGTTGCAAACAAAATCTAAGGAGAGCTCCGGTACTAAAGGGAAAGTCTTAACGCACAATTGCGTTAACAATAACTCGCCGCCGCCCGACTCGACAGAAAGTATGTTGTCGCTGGAACTACCTGGGGAGGCCCCCTTGTCGGCTGCGACGGCTCTCGGTGGCGGGGCCGCGTTAGCGGCGATGGGTCAAGAGATTAAGGCGCTGCGAAGTCTGCTTGAGCATCAGCTATCGGGGATTGCTTGGGGCGAATTAGGCCGTCGCCATCCTTTGAGAGCGACACTGCTGCGTCGTTTGCTAGAGCTCGGCTTAAGCCATCACGTCGCCCAAGGTGCGATAGAGGCGGTACCCGCGATGGCCGATCTGCATGCGGCGTGGCGTATGGTGCTCGGGATTCTGGCGCACCAACTGACAGTTAACCAGCATGAGATACTCACCGGTGGCGGTATTGTGGCGCTATTGGGCCCAACCGGAGTCGGCAAGACGACCACAGTAGCAAAGCTCGCGGCGCGCTTTGCGCTTCGCTACGGTCCCAAGTGGGTTGCGCTCATTACCACCGACAGTTACCGCGTGGGGGCGCATGAGCAACTGCATACCTTTGGTCGAATCATGGACGTGCCGGTGCGAGTGGCAAACTCTCTGGCAGCGTTGCGGCAGGCTCTGGACGCTTTTTCAGAAAAACGCCTGGTGCTTATCGACACCGCCGGTATGAGCCAGCGTGACATACGGTTTTCGAGGCAGGTGAGCTTCATCCGCAGTGGTGCACCAGCGGTGAAGAACTACCTGGTGTTATCGGCTACAACCCAGACCCTGGGTCTCGAGCAAGCTGTAGGTGCCTTTCGGGGTGCCCAGGTCGATGGCTGTGTCATTACCAAGCTGGACGAGGCAACGAGCTTGGGCAGCATACTCTCAGCGGTAGTGCAGCATCGAATTCCTTTGGCTTATATCAGCGATGGTCAACGGGTGCCCGAAGATCTGGCGCTGGCTAAACCCCACAGGTTGGTCGCTCAAGCGGTACAACTCGCTGCACGTTCTCGGCCGCTAGGCGGCCCCGAGTCCTTGGAGCTTGCTTTCGGTGGAATGCTAGCCAATGCGCGCTGCTGAGCGGATCGCCGATCAGGCGGCGGGCTTGCGTCGGCTGGTTCAGCCGAGAGCGGTGCAAGTCATTGCGGTAACGAGCGGCAAAGGAGGCGTCGGCAAAACCAATGTTTCAGTGAATCTCGCCATCGCTGCCGCCCATCAAGGAAAAGAGGTCATGCTAATGGATGCAGACCTTGGGCTTGGAAACGTCGATGTGTTACTTGGCCTCCATCCCGCCTACAACCTGTCACACGTCATTGAAGGCCGCTGTTCCTTGGAGGATGTCATCATTCGCGGTCCCTCCAATATCCGGCTGATTCCTGCCACCTCCGGGACCAAGGCCATGACTGCGCTCAGTATGGCCCAACATGCGGGGGTCATTAGGGCCTTTGGCGATCTGGGCTTTAGTCCCGATGTGCTGCTTATCGACACCGCCGCAGGCATCGCTGACAGTGTGGTTACGTTTAGCAAAGCTTCGCAAGAAATTGTGGTTGTGGTTTGCGACGAACCGGCCTCCATCACGGATGCTTACGCACTCATAAAGGTGCTGCATCGAGAGCATGGACGCCATCGTTTCCGAATACTGGCCAATATGGCGCGCAGTATTACCGAGGGGAGGGAATTGTTTCTCAAGTTAATGAAGGTAGCGGACCGCTTTTTGAGTGTGTCACTCGATTACATGGGTGCGATTCCTTTGGACGAGTGTGTCCACAAAGCGGTGAAACAGCAGCGCGCCGTCGTGGAGGCTTACCCTCGGAGTCGAGCAGCTCTGGCGTTTAAGAAGCTAGCCACCGTTACCGATAAGTGGGCCGTGCCGAAAGAAGCCAGCGGGCAATTACAATTCTTTGTAGAACGGCTTATTCAAGCGAGTCATATGCGCAGGGAGGTGCAGTAATGAATGGGCTGTCGATGTATAGCGAAACTCAAGCTCATCGGGAGCAAACAGAGTTTATTACCCGGCATACACAGCTGGTCAAACGGATCGCCTTTCATCTCAAGAGCCGCCTGCCCCCGAGCGTACAGACCGACGATCTCATCCAAGCCGGAATGATCGGCCTCTTGGAAGCGTCGCGTAATTACGATGCCCGCCAAGGTGCTAGCTTTGAAACCTATGCTGGAATACGCATTCGCGGCGCCATGCTCGATGAGATCCGAAGAAGCGACTGGGCACCCCGCTCGTTACACCGCAAAGTGCGCCAGGTGTCGGAGGCAATACGCGCGATAGAAGCCGTGGCAGGCCGCGATGCCCGGGACGAAGAAATTGCTGATCATTTGGGAGTGTCCTTGGACGCCTACCATCAGTTGCTGCAAGATGCCGCCGGACAGAAAGTGTTTAGCTTCGAAGAACTGACGGGGGGCGATGAGACCGCCGCCGATGGACTGTGCGGGCATACGTGCGGTCCGGCGGATGATCTGGCGATGGAGGAGTTCAGGGAGGCCCTTGCCACGGTTATTGCTACCCTGCCCGAGCGCGAGCGGTTGGTGATGTCACTGTACTATGACGAAGAGCTCAATTTGCGAGAAATTGGTCTCGTCCTAAGCGTGAGCGAATCTCGTGTATGTCAAATCCATGGCCAAGCATTGCTGCGTCTCAAGGCAAGGATGCGGGATTCGGGTTTGGCCTGAGAATTGAGGATGCCGGGCGTGACCTAGAACGTCCTCGATATTCCCTGAGCCGACCGATAGGCTGTTTTCGGAGACTGAGATGGATACTAGGATGAAGATCCTGGTGGTAGATGATTTTTCTACCATGCGTCGGATCATTAAAAACTTGCTTCGAGATATCGGCTTCGGAAATATCAGCGAAGCCGATGACGGGCTCACGGCACTCCCGCTGCTCAAGGGCGGCGACTTTGATCTGGTGATCACCGACTGGAACATGCCCGCCATGACGGGTCTCGAATTGCTAAAAGCGATCCGGGCTGAGCCAAAACTGCTGTCTCTTCCTGTGCTGATGGTGACGGCCGAGGCCAAGCGGGATCAGATCATCGAAGCCGTGCAGGCGGGAGTCAACGGCTATATTGTCAAGCCCTTCACGGCGCAAACGCTAAAGGAGAAGTTAGACAAAATCTTTGAACGTAGCGAATCGACCGTTTAGAAAAAAGCCAGTGAACCCATTGCTGTCAAGGCGACCTTGGCTGGAGCTTTCCAAGGCGGAACAAAAAATTCTTCTGGACATGGTTCACGCCATTATCAGTGGCATCCAAAGCGGGCGTGCCGACGAAGTCACGCAATTGCTCGACGAGCTTACAGGCATTCGAGAATCTCATCTCTTTCAGGAGCTCGGACGCTTAACCCGGCAGCTGCACGAGGCGCTCACAAGTTTTGAACGGGATGCAGCGATCACTCGGTTAGCGGATACGCAAATACCGGCGGCGAAAGAGCGGCTCAGGTATGTCATGGCCAAGAGCGAGGAAGCCACTCATCAAACTTTAGCTGCAATTGAAGATACGGTACCCATTGTCAACGGTCTCGGTACTCGGGCGAAGGAGCTTGGGCAATTGTGTTTGCATCTTTCTCGAAGCGACATGCGGGTTGCTGAGTTACCAACACGCTTGGGGGAACTGCTCGACTATTTCGACAGCGTGCGAGGCGAGACAGCAAAGATTAGCAGCAACCTTACCAAGGTTCTTATGGCACAAGAAGCTCAGGATCTTACTGGACAGGTTATCCGTCGCGTCATCGAGTTGGTACAGGATCTCGAGGCTCAACTGGTAGGGTTTATGGCCTCTTGCGGTGATTTCGCCCCGAAAACCCATAGCCCCGCTCGCATCGATACCACAAAACTAGAAGGGCCCCAACTCAAGGCAGCCCACAACCCAGACGTGATCTCCAGTCAGGACGAGGTGGATGATCTTTTGTCTAGCCTTGGGTTTTGAGCACTTCGCGTCATGTCAATGGATCGTGCCGATGACAGCGTCCGGCACTTCCTCATAGAGCTTGGATAGATCCTCGAGCAACTCGGTAAGCTTTGTGGAAGTAACAAAGTTGGGATGCTGCTTGGCTATTCCTGGGCTTATGCGTGCCTATGGGCATCGGCCGTAACGCCGCCGCCGGTTGAGCACCGGCTCATTGTTGTGTCGCTTCAGCCGATAGCATGGCTGGATTCTTTCAAATGCATTGCCAGAGAGCGCATACCGCAATGAGCGCAGATGGGTACCGAAGTAGTTTTGTTTATCTGCCTTGCGCCTCGTGTTAAGGACCGATGGATCCACTGAGTGTCGTCGGTGTTTTTGTAGGTCTCGGGGCCATTTTGCTTGGACAACATTTAGAGGGAGGACACATTACATCGCTTCTAAATGGTCCGGCCATCTTGATTGTGTTTGGTGGCACGCTTGGGGCCGTCATGGTGCAGTCACCGCTCAAGGTTTTTTCCCGCGCACTGAAAATGGCCATATGGGTAGTAAAACCTCCGGTGCCGCCGGTCAATGACACCATTGAACGTATTGTGTCGTGGAGCCAGGTGGCTCGCAGCGAAGGACTTCTCGGATTGGAAACGATTGCCGATGAAGAAACGGACTCGTTTGCGAAGAAAGGCTTGCAGTTGCTCGTGGATGGAAATGAGCCCGACACCATCCGCGGCATGCTCGAGGTCGAGCTAGGTGCGAAGGAACAGCACGATCTGCAGGCGGCCAAGGTGTTCGAGGGCATGGGCGGCTATGCGCCTACGATCGGTATCATTGGTGCCGTACTGGGACTCATTCACGTCATGGGAAGCCTTGCGGATCCCTCGTCGCTGGGCTCTGGGATAGCGGTGGCGTTCGTGGCCACCATCTATGGGGTAGGTCTGGCCAATCTTCTGTTCCTGCCGACAGCCAACAAGCTCAAAAGCATCGTAAGCGATCAGGCTCAATTCCGGGAAATGCTGATCGAAGGGATCGTGGCCATCGCCGAGGGCGAGAATCCACGCAATATCCAAATTCGATTACTTGGCTATCTTAATCCCTGAGGGAGTGCCCATGGCTCGCCGAAAACGCCACGAAGAGCACGAGAACAATGAGCGCTGGCTTATATCGTACGCTGACTTGGTAACCCTCATGTTTGCGTTTTTCGTGGTGATGTACTCTGTGTCGTCCGTTAACGAAGGGAAATTTCGCGTACTGGCCAGTTCTCTGGTGGTGTCTTTCCGGGCTCCGAATCGCAGCTTGGAGCCTATTCAAGTAGGTGAACCCATGAAGTCAACGGTTTCGGTAACACCCGTAAATCTAGAGAGCAGAGTGGCTTTCGATGCGCCTCGTGACCTTCTTATGGGCCAAATGGGAGAAGACGAACAGCTCTCCGATCCGTCCGCGCAGAGCGATTCACCGTCGGCCAATCTCGATGTTGCTGCCGAAGGAATCAGGGCTGCCATGGCACCTCTCATTGAGCAGGGAATGGTGGAAGTCAGGCACATGGGACACTGGCTGGAAATCGAAATGAAGGCAAGCATTCTCTTTGCCAGCGGCAGTGCGCGCCTCGAGCCGCAGGCACTGCCGGTGCTTGAGCGGTTAGCAGGTATTGTGCGCCGGCTGGAGAATCCAATAGAAGTGGAGGGATATACGGATAACGTTCCGATCTCCAATGCCGTGTTTCCCTCCAACTGGGAGTTGTCGGCAGCGCGCTCGGCAAGCGTCGTGCGGCTGTTTGCGGAAAAAGGCGTGCAGCCACAGCGCATGGTGGCGATCGGATTCGGCCAATACCGCCCGATTGCCGAGAACACCAGCGAGCCAGGAAGAAGCCGCAATCGGCGCGTGGTCGTGTCTATCCTAATGGAGGATCGCGCCCGCCAAGGCGTCGTTCCTCCGTTTCTTGCGCAGTCAGCGGCGCCGCCCCCTGCCGATGGCGCCACTCACACGGGCCGCGCTGGCGATGAAGCCTCACCTTCCTTGTCACCGGCGGAGGCGATGCTCGTCAGCGCGGAACGATAGAGCCGATTTTGAGTTTCGTTACAGCAAGATGGACCCTGCTCGGCTCGCTTTCCGAATATAAGGCCGCCATTTCCGTAGGTAACTTTGGACCCGTACGGGGGGAGCCGTCATGAGTGCGAGCTGGGTGGTTTTAGTCAGCACCGCGCTATTGTCGGGCATGACCGCGGGAGGCTTTGTCTTTTGCATTATGCGCCGTTACTGGCAGCGCAGTGAAAAAATGAGCCAAACAGCCAGGGAAGCACTGGCCCAGGAGCTCAAAGCGCTGGCAAAAGCTTTGCGTCAAACCATCGAGCGATTGCGCACGACGGAACGCCGAGTGCGTGAGGTGATGGAACGTCAAAACCGCTTAGAAATGATGGCTCCCAGCACCGAACGATTCAAGCATGGGATCGCGCTCGTGCAACGAGGTGCGAGTGCCGAAGAGCTCATGGCAACTTGCGGTCTTGCACGGGGTGAGGCGGAGCTGCTGTATCTGCTGCATCGCTCGAGCACCAGTCCTCGCGAAGTTGACAGCTTAACATAACAGTGACCACGCCCCAGTTGGCGTTGAGATTGGCATGCAATTATCCGTGCTCGGGCTGGCCCAGTCGCAGCTGCCAGCAGTCAATAAAACGCCGACTCCCTGGACGATTGGGCAGCTCGTTCAGGCAACCGTGCTGCAGCGCCTCTCAGCCAGTAATGTCATGGTGTCGATAGACGGCGATAAGCTCCTGGCATCTACGCCTGCCAATCTAGCTGCTGGCGAGCAGGTCCTGCTACGGGTTTCGGCTCTCGGTGCACAACCGCTCCTGCAGCTGGTTCCCATGCCATCGACGGCCTACCCGGGCGAGCCTCGAAACGGGAGCGTCGCTGTCGGATACCAGAGCTCCCCCTTGCCGCAGTTGCTGAACACCTTGATGTGGTTGACCAACGATCGGGAGCCCTTGGTTCGAACGTTGCCGCAAGCGGTGCGGGATCTGGCCGCCGATATTTTATCAGCCGTGCAAACAGCAGAAGCGCTGATCGTGCCACGCAACCTCCAGCGGGCCTTTTGGGACGCCGGTCTGCTACTTGAAGCACGACTGGCACATATTTCTCGAGGGTTGCCGGCCACGAGCGAGATTGATCTCGACGTTAAGGTTCATCTGCTGCGACTGCAAAGCGTGCTCAAACAACACCTGCCGCGGTCGGTCTACGACGCCGTGGCAAGTGGTGTTGCGCGTTATTCAGGACCAGCCGCCAGGCGTTCATCATCCTCACCGAAGCCAGAGCGGCTCGGTATTCCCGGGACATTCCTAGAACGGCTGTTCACCACCATAGAAACGGTCGTTCACCGTCTCGAGGCACGCCAGCTCAGTGCCGTTGCCAGTTGTGCCGGACAGTCATTCGCTTGGCATGTTGAAATCCCGTTTTTGTGCGACGGGCGCGTGCGCACCGTGGAGCTGGTGATTGAGCGCTACCAAAGTCGCAGCGCCCCTGAGCAAGCACCGGGCTGGACCGCGCGCCTCACACTCGATGCCGATGGGTTGGGAATCATTCATTCCAAGGTGACGCTGATGGGACAAAGAATAGCCGTGCAATTGTGGGCGGCGCATGCTGCCACCCTTGCTTCGTTGACGGAGCGAATGGCGGCGCTTGAGAACGGGCTTGCCCGTTTGGGCCTTTCTGTAATGAGCATTCGCTGCGAGCAGGGTATGCCTGCGGATGGCGCCCGCGAGGGCTGCTGTGTGATTGAGGCCCACGCATGAATGACGTGGGTCAGGAGAAAACGAAGCGTACGGCCGTAGCGCTTCATTACAATGGTGAGGGTGCGCCTCGCTTGACCGCCAAAGGAAGCGATGACGTGGCGGAGCGGATCCTTGAGCTGGCGAGCCTGCACGGAATTCCTATACAGCAGGATCGGGCGCTCGTCGGCCTGCTCGCGCAGATGCGGCTCGGCGAAGAAATTCCGCCGGCGCTTTATGCTGCTATCGCTGAGCTTCTCTCCTTTATTTACGCCCTGTCCGGGAAGCGTTCGCTGGGGCCAGGAAACGATTTTCGATGATGGCCTTGCTGCTAGGGAAGCACACGGCGCCGCGCGGCGTCGCCGCGCAGAACGGCGTTCTCGGTTGTTGTTAAACGGCTGCTAAGCCCCAGTTCTACCCCGGGCCATGTGTCGGTCTGGCAACGCTTCGTAGTTGTTGAACAGTGCTCGCAAGGGTCACGGGAGGTACAAACTTTGGACGTGGCAACGCTCCTCGGCCTTATCGGAGGATTCGGTGTTATTTTCGGTGCCATCGCCATCGGTGGCAGCCTGCTCATGTTCTTTAATGTATCGTCGGTGGTCATTGTTATCGGCGGTACGATTGCCGCCACCCTGATTAAGTTTCCTTTGGCTCATCTGCTGGGGGCTTTTAAGGTGGCCCTAAAAGCCCTGCGCTCCAACAGCGAGGAACCCATCAAGCTCATCGAGAAGGCTCTGGAGTTGGCTCAGATTGCGCGTCGCAGCGGCGTGTTGGCGCTCGAGCAAACGCCGGTCGAGAATGAGTTCTTAAAAAAAGGCATCATGCTTGCTATCGATGGGCATCCCGCTGCCTTTGTGCGTAAAACGCTGAGTCAGGACATCAACTTGGCCATCGAACGCCACGAAACTGGCCAGAATATTTTTCGCGCAATAGGCGATTCCGCACCTGCCATGGGAATGATCGGCACGCTCATCGGACTGGTGCAAATGCTCTCCAACATGGATGACCCCCGTGCCATCGGTCCGGCAATGGCGATCGCGCTGCTCACCACCCTTTACGGTGCGGTGATCGCCAATGCCTTTGCGCTACCGATTGCCGACAAGCTCGCGCACCGCAGCATGGAGGAGCGGATTAATAAGGCGATCATTCTGGAGACCATTAGCGGTATTCAGGAAGGTCTCAACCCCCGGGTCATGGAAACGGTGTTGATGACGTATCTACCCGACAGCAAGCGCGTTGATGATGCGGCGGATCAAGCGGCCTGAGCCGCCCCTGTAGCAGGACCAAACAACCTTGCAGACCATGGAAGAGCGTCTCGAAACTAGCGTGCCAAGCAGCCGACTGAAGTGTCGAATGGGCGCACCGGCGTGGGTGATGACGTTCGCCGATCTGATGTCACTATTGATGTGCTTCTTCGTCTTGATGCTTTCATTTTCAGAAATGGACGTCCAGAAGTACAAACTCATTGCGGGTTCCATGAAAATGGCCTTTGGTGTGCAGCGTGAGGTTAAAGTTGAGCAGATCCCGAAGGGCACCACCATCATTAGCCGAGAATTCAGCGCTGGAAAGCCAAGCCCTACCGTCCTCAAGGAATTGCGGCAACAGACCACGGACGAGAGCAAGGCAAACTTGGATTTCACCGATTCGTATTATAAGGGCAAGGGCCAAGGCGAAGAACGTGAAGAGGGAACGGAGAATACCCAAACCGTTAGAATCCGCGAAGTGCTGCGGCAGGAGATTGCGCAGGGCCTGTTGGACGTGGAGTCAGCGGCTGGTAAAACGGTTATTCGTATCCAGGAGAAGGGGAGTTTCCCTTCCGGGAGCGCCGAGCTGATTGAGCCCTTTACGTCTGTGATGAACAAAATCAGTGATGTATTGGCTACCGCCGTTGGTCGCGTTGTCATCTCCGGGCACACTGACAATCTGCCCATTGCGACCAAACGCTATCGTTCGAACTGGGAGCTTTCCGCGGCTCGCTCGGTGACGGTGCTGCACCACTTATTGAAGTTTAATCGCTTTGATCGCCGCCGCTTCCTGATACAAGGCTATGGTGATTCGGCCCCATTGACCTCTAATCGTGTGGCGGCCGGACGTGCCAAGAATCGACGGGTGGAGATTATCCTGGAAGGAAGCTCAGACGAGAGGACCATCGAGCCACGCGGCTCGCGATGACGGCAGTTAACGACAGGGATGCTTCAGGATGTCAGCACAGGACGAAGGCAGGCGTGGATCAGCGACACGGGATGTGAGACCCGCGGGAACAAAAATCTCTACAGCGGAACGACGGCGTTATTTTCGGATCAAGGATCAGGTTGCCTTGAAGTACCGGGTCATTTCCGAACAGGAATATGCAGATGCCGTGGGTGGTATGCCAGAACCGCGACCGGGCCTGATGAGCCTAGCCAACAGCTTTGCTGCGAGCACTCGACAAATAGCTCCCACCGTGCGGCGGATTCGAGAGCTTCACCCGGAGATTTGCCGTTATCTCGGCATGGTGAACGAAAAGCTCGACATGCTGGCGCGGGCGTTCTCCATAGCAGAGAGCGAGATGGCTGGCTGCCCCACGCAGAGGATCTGCCTCAGTGCAGGGGGCATCTCCTTTGACGCCCAATCCCCCCTCCCGGGCGGGGCCCGTCTCAAAATTACCCTGGTCTTATTTCCCTCGCTGGTGCATATCATTGCCCTCGCCTCGGTGGTGCGGTGTCGGTCTAGCTGCAATGATGGAGTCGGGCACCGAATTGCCGTCGAGTTCACTGACATCACAGAAGAAGATCGGGAGCTTCTCATTCAGCATATCGTGCAGCGAGAATCGCGTCGCTTGCGAGCGCGCCGCCTTGAAGCCCAACAGGCAAGAGCGGTTCCTTCGAACACCGAGGCCAGTCAACAATAATGTTCATAAAGAATTGCCTCGGCATCGCTGGCCGGGAAAAGGTAAAGCCCCGCTTGTCCAGCGGGGCCTTGAGAACGTCAGCGGTGGGGGCTTAGAAATCGTCCATACCGCCCATGCCACCCATACCGCCCATGCCGCCCATATCGGGGGCGGGAGTGGCCTCTTGTTTCTTGGGCTTTTCCGCCACCATGGCCTCGGTGGTGATCATCAGCCCCGAGACCGAGGCCGCATTTTGCAGCGCGATGCGCACCACCTTGGTGGGGTCGAGGATCCCCATGGCGAGCATGTCGCCGTACTCCTCGGTGGCGGCATTGAAGCCGAAATTGCCCTTCTCAGAGGCCACCCGATGGAGGATCACTGAGGGCTCGGC
>JBAPTW010000324.1:0-2683 GCA_049282355.1 Gammaproteobacteria bacterium
GACCAGGAATGTGCCACACTCTCCCGGCTCATCTATGGCTTATCCTCAGCGTATCTGCTGACCGGGCAGGACCGCTACTATCTTGCCGCCAGAGCCGGGGTGGCCTACCAGCGCGAGGCATTCCGTAGCCTCAGCCACGATGGCCAATACTGCTTCTGGGCCTACGGGCGAAGACGCGATGAGAGCGGGGAGCACCTGATCATTCCTTCCCAAAACGGGGATGATCTGGATACCATCCCGCTGTACGAGCAGATCTATGCCCTCGCCGGGCTCGCACAGTACTACCGAATCACGCTGGAATGGGAGGTCTTGGAGGACATCCGCCGAACCATCAACACATTCCAGGATTTCTACTGGGATCCCGATCGCCATGATCCGAGCACGCCCGAGGCGAAGCGGGCGGAAGCAATCGATAAGGGCTTTGCCGGCACCGGTGGCTACTATTCGCACTTGGATTTTGCCACCATGCGCCCGGATAGCCTGGGGCTGGGGGACAACCGCTCCCAGAAGAACTGGAACTCGGTCGGTGACCACATACCTGCGTACCTGATCAATCTCATCTTATCGCTGGACCCGGTGCCGCGTGGGGCCGCTCGGCGTCATCTGCGCGACTTTCTAAAAGTTTGCCAGGGGATTTTGGATGAGACCTCCAACATCATCGCGACGAAGTTCGGGGATCCTGATTCGGACTATGTGAACGAGCGCTTTACCGACAACTGGGAGCCGATCCAAAACTGGCGCTGGCAACAGAATCGAGCGGTCGTCGGCCACAATCTCAAGATTGCCTGGAACCTGGCACGCTGCGCGTTCTATTGCCAGATGCGAGCCAGAGATCCTGGGGTTTCCAGCGCTGAGCAAGCTCGCTTGCAGCAACAGTCGGATACCTTCCTGGACTTTGCTCGACGGCTTGGCGACCGCATGGCGGAGGCGGGTCTCGACAACATCCGCGGCGGTATCTTCGATCTGGTCGAACGGCAACCCAACAACGGCATGCCAGTTCAGTTTGCCTATGGCTGCACCAAGGACTTCTGGCAACAGGAGCAAGGAATACTCGCCTACCTGATTCTCCATGGCGCTACCCCCAACGACCGGAAATACCTAGAGCTGGCGCGGGAGTGCATTGGTTTTTGGAACCTCTTTTTTCTGGACCGCGACCGGCAGGGGATCTTCTTCCGTACCACGGCCAACGGACTACCGGTGATCGAGGGCAGCTATGCGCAGAAGGGTGGGCACGCCGTCTCCGGCTATCACGCCTTCGAGCTCAATTACCTGGCGCACCTATACACTCGCGCGTTTGTTTGCACCGGCCGGGATACCGACAACAATTTCTGCATGTACTTCAAGGTGCACTGTAACAGCGACCAGAACTCAATCAACGTGCTGCCCGATTTCGTCCCACCGGATCTGCTTGAGATTAAAAAAATATCTGTGAACGGTATCGACTACACCGACGAGCGCAGGCCGACGGATCGCAACAATTACCAGATCCGCATCGAGGATCTCGCCGCAGGTAGCGATGGTACGCTGGAAATCGCCGTCGAATTTCGCCAGCGCTCTAGCTGAAGATGCAGAGCAAGGTGACTGGGAACGGATAAGGAATAAGGACATGGCTAAGCCTTTGGCTGGAAAAAAGATCGCGGTCGTGGTGGAGAGCCAATACATCCCCGGTGAGATCAGGATCTACCAGCAGCGATTCGCCGACTACGGCGCTACCGTCGAGTTGATGTCTCGCTTGTGGGGCAACCCGAGCTTGCGGTTTTATTCGACGGTGGAGCCGGACGGCGAGGGCAACGTACCGCCGCTCGAATGGCTGGAGGTCACCACCGACTTCGAGAACGTCGATCTCGATGACTACGCGGCGGTCGTGGTGGCGGCCAACTACACCAGTGTGCGGCTCCGCTGGAGCGAACGGGAAGATATCCACGCCGGCAATGCCGCTGAGGTGGCGCGCGACGTCCCCGCGGTCGAGTTTCTTCGCCGCGCCATGGAGAACCCGCGGCTCATCAAGGGGCTGGCCTGTCACGCCCTGTGGTTGTTGACGCCGTCTCCGGACCTGCTCGCCGGGCGCAAGGTGATCTGCAACAAGGTGGTGCTCGCCGACGTAGTCAACGCCGGCGCTCTTTACACGCCTTGCCCACCGGGCACTCCACCCGAGCGGCAGGTGGTAGTCGATCGCGACTTGGTGACCAACAACTCCTGGCACGCGAGTGAGGCCCTGATCGATGCCATTAGGGACTTGATCCTCGATCCGCCGCCGGCGCCGCGCGACGATGGCTATCACGGTAACTGATCACCAAAGGAGCGTCATCGTTGACTCTTCTTAATTGAGGTCGTTCAACGCAGGACAGCATTTTGACCGGACAGAAAATGATCGAGGTGCTCGATGGCGATCCGCCGCTGCGCCGCTGGGGCTGGTAGAACCGAGGTGGCGTTCGGCCTCGGTCGCTCGCCATGCCGATGTCAACAGGAGGAGCGAACCTTATGGCGAATAGCAATGGGCACCGCAAGCTTTTAGAGCAGCTGCGCGCAGACGGACTGACGACGATCTTCGGCAATCCCGGCTCGAGCGAGGAGGGCCTACTCGACGAGATTGCCCGGACTCCCGCTATCCGCTACTTGCTGGTTATGCAGGAGGCGGCCCTGGTGTGCATGGCCGATGGTTATGCGCAGGCGACGCGCCGGC
>JBAPTW010000325.1:0-16061 GCA_049282355.1 Gammaproteobacteria bacterium
GTTTCGTCAGCATCACCATTCAAGGGGTAAAACCGTGCTCGGAATCTGTAGGCAGTCAATCGCCTTGCCTCAAGGGACGTCGTGAATACATCCTTGTAGACTTGAGTCCAGCATCCCTGCTGAACACACCCGTGTGGCAAGGCGATTGACTGCCACCTCGGCCGAAACGATGACCATGGCCGACATTCGCTTGCCCTACCCCGCGATCTTCTGCCGAGACTGGAGACGCCGCACATTTTTGACGAGCAAGCTTAAATTATTATCAGCGCTTATATTCATTATCTGAGTCTAGTCAACGATACCGCTATTTTGTAGCCCTAATGATTGTGCCAAGCCACGGGCTGAAGCCCCTTCATCACGACCTCGGCACTCTCTGCGATCCAAAGTTCATCCACGGATTTTGCTCACGAGCCTCGATAACGCCGTCCCAGCCGAGCTGAGGTGGCTCTCGTTGTAGGCGCTGACACAACCCGACATAGAAGTGGCTTGGGCCGTCGTCGGGATACAGGGCTAGCAACTGCTGCAGGATGCGCTGCGCCTCCGCAAACCGCTGTGCTCGAAAAGCTTCCATGGCTACATTAAATTGTTGGTAAAGCGGCTCCGTTTCCAGGTCAATAGTGTTTGTGAAGCCCATCAGCTCATAGACGAGAAAAGCATGGCGCTTGCCTGCGAGCTGAAAACTGCCGAGCGCCCGTGCGACCACGCCATCGAGCCCCTTGAGAATCTCCGCCGAGGCGAGGATGCGGGTGCCGAGGACCTTGTTGAGCTGCTCCAAGCGATGGGTGGTGTTGACGACATCCCCAACCGCTCGATATTCGAAGTGATCTCCGGCACCGACATTGCCCAGAACCATGACCCCGGCATGGAGCCCAAAGCGCGTCGGCAGGGCGGCTTGCCCCGGCCGCAGGCGAAAGCGGTTAAGCTCGTGGAGTATGTCGAGGGCGGTGCAGCAGGCGCTTTGCCTCAGCTTTTTGTCCGGTATCGTGCCGGCCCAGATAGCCAGCATGGCATCGCCTACCACATCGGAAATGAAACCGCCGTGGCGGCTCACCGGATCGAATAGCGTTTGGTAATAGCGATTCAGGAAGCGGCGAAGTTGGTCCGGGGATAACGTCTCCGATAGTCTGGTATATTGTTCGGCGTCGGTTGCCAAACAGGCCCCATACACAAAACGTCTGCAATTGGCAGGTGTGGCGTGATCGCGTATCAGCGTTCCGACAATGCCTTGCGGTACGTAATGGCCAAAAGTGACCTGCGCTTTCTGATACTGGTGCTGAGCCTGAGCATACCGCCAAAGCAGTGCGCCTAGCAGTGCCAGCGGCAGCTGCAATAGGAGGGGAACAGCGAAGGGTAGCCAGGTTCCGTCCAGGAGAAATGCCCTGTAGGCGCTGGTAACATAGGCCAGAGCGATACCGGTGGCGGCGAACGGTATGAAGACGGTGGGTAGAGCCAGCAACAGCGCGCCGGTCACGATCCCGAAGGCACCGAGTAGAGAAACATAAGTCAATCCCTTCAAGGGCTGAACGCGGCGGCCTTCAAGAATATTGGCGAAAGCCGTCGCGGCGATTTCGACGCCGCTGATGTCGACGCCATCCGCGCCTGAGAAGACCGTGTAAAAACCATCCTTTTGCTCGGCCTGCGATTGTTCAGCAAACCCGACGAACACGACCTTACCCGAGAAGCTCATCGGAGCAACACCATTGTTACCCGCCAAAGCAGAATCGAGCAGGTGATGATAAGGAACGCTAAGAATGCTTTGAGGAGGACCATAGAAGTCGAGATATTGCCCGCCTTCTCCAACGTATAGCTGCAACAGGGACGAGAGTACTCGACGGGCGGCCGGAGTAGCAAAATGCTGCTGATCCTTGAGCCGTTCGAACAGCCGTTGCGTGAACGCTTCATGGGTACGCAACAGGTAGCGCAAGCGGCGCGCAACATCAGACGGGTTCCGACTGGCGCCGAGCTCGGCAATCATCTGGGGCGACGGCGCGTCGTGACCGGTTCCCGCTTCTTGCAGCAAGCGGAGCAAATCCGCATGGAACGCCAGCGCATAGGCCTGGAAGGCCACCGTCGGTAGCGTTGGTATATCGCCGGCGCTACCTTTGAAAAACCAACACTCGTCCACCCTCACTGGAACCTTGGGCAGTAGAAAAGGGGCCATACCCCAGGCGGCGCGGGCAACTTCGGGCAGCAGGGGCTGCTGTCGCTCAATTTGGATCTGCAACCCAGATTGTTCGCGGGGTCCCTGGAGATGCTGAATGTCTTTGCGCAGGAGCTGAAGAAGAACGACATTTCCCGCTTCTTGCAGTGCCTGTGCGAGTAGCCGATCCTGTTCTGGGTGCTGCGGTTTTTCGAACGCAATGTCGAAGACGATGACGCGCGCCCCTCGGGCGCTCAGCTCTTGCACCGCCCGCGCATGCAGGGCGCGGGGCCATAGGGCCGGCTCATTGCGTAGGTGAAAGTAATCAGCGGATTTCTGCTCGATGATGACGAGGGCGACCTCCGGTGGCGCAGGGCGCGGGCCGCGCAGCCAAAACAGCAGCTTGAGCCCGAGGTGGGCTTCAACATCGAGTACCAACGGTAGCAGGCTTGCTATGATCCCCAAAATCCCGATGACGGCTCCGAAAAGCAACGCCTTTGCCGCAGTGGGCATGCCTGGCCTCCGCTACCGGGCAACTGACTCGTGACGATGAAATCATGATTTCGAAATCAGTGCCCTCTCATGACAGGATCTCCGAATGCTGCGGCATGTCAATAGCCCTGTTGAGTAGCAAATCATCTGGCTGATTTCGCCGCCGCGCGGCTGGTGGCTTACCAGGGTCGTGCGCCTTGCTGGGGTGTGAGGCGAGAATGTGGCTGGCAGAATGGCAATTAAGCGTATCCAGCTGTCGGCAAAATCACCTTGAAATGGATGCAACCCTTCCCGCAGAATTCTGTGAGGTTTCATGAAGAGAGTGCGCGCCTGAAGCCGTTTTAAGTTTGAAACAGCTTTTTAGCGCTGGCCTCTCAACAGTAACGGCGTTCCTGATCTCAGGAACCGGCAGCAGCAATTTCCTTGGAGGTTTCGATGTCTCTCGATAGCCCTCTATTTCCCGAGCTCACGTCGGAAAGCCTTAAGCAAATCGCCGCGCACGGCACCATGCGCACCTATCCCAAAAACACGGTGTTGATCCACGAAGGCGATCAAACCGATTCTTTTTACGTGATTTTAAAGGGGAAGGTGAAGGTCTACGCGAGCGACGAGGACGGTAAGGAGATCATTCTCAATATTCAGGGTGCGGGGAAATATTTCGGGGAGCTTGCGTTGATCGATTCTGCCCCGCGCTCGGCATCGGTGATGACGATGGAGCCCTCCAAGCTCGCCGTGGTGTCGCGAGCCGATTTCGAAGGTTTTTTGACCCAGAATCCGCGCATCGCAATCGAGCTCATTCGCTCACTGGCCCAACGGGTGCGCTCCCTTACCGAAAGCGTAAAGAGCTTGGCGTTGCTGGATGTTTACGGACGCGTTGCCCGCACTTTGTTGGATCTCGCCACGGAGGAAGAAGGCGAGCTAGCTGTCCGGCAACGGCTGACCCATCAGGATATCGCGAACATGGTTGGCGCATCTCGAGAGATGGTCAGCCGCATCATGAAGGATTTGACCAACGGCGGCTATATCCGCATCGAAGATCGACGCATAAGCATCCGCAACAAGCTGCCCCCGGGCTGGTGAGCCCCCAAAAGCTATTTTGAACACGACTGCGCTTGCCGGAGCTGCGTTGCGCGGCGGTACAGGATTGCGCGCGCGTTGCGAAGGGAGGACTTTCGGTGACCCTAGAAAAAGCGAGGAGCAAATGCTAGACGCGCCCCTCGTGCCTACGGGATACCCAGGTCGAGGGTTCTAGGGTTCACCGATAAAGACCATAGCTGAAGCTGGTCAAACGACGTTGGTTTTCTTAAAAACGGTTTTTGGACAGCTTCTTAGGCGCTCATTTCTTGACCTGATCCCAGAGCTCATCGAGCCATATGACGTCATCGGCGTACATTTGCAAGTTGCTCGAGATGCTTCCTTCGAAACCACTCAGCCAGAGTTCTTTGTGTAGCTCATCTTTGACGTAGGCAATAGCCTCTTCCAAGGCACCGTCGCGTGCCGATAGAACCAACCGGTCGTAATGCCATTGCGCAGCGAGCTTGACGATCAGCGTCGCAATGCCCACTTGAACGCTCTCTGCGGAATTCCCCACTAGCTGCTGCCCGCAGGACGCACAGGTTGTCGGAGTAGAGCCGAGATCGTAGAGCTTCACCCGCATTTTAGGTCCTTGAGGGGAAGCGGTTTTCAGCCAGGTATGAAAGCTATCTTGCATATCGGAGGCTGGATTACGCGTTGCATTCACGTAAAAGCTCTCGGCAAAGTGTGCCCCGACTTTCTCTTGAAGTGTTTCCTTGAGCTTGAAATAGTCAATCTGACCATCGGAATAACTTTGCAGGTAAGCGGCGTCAACGATCCAAATCGTGGGGGTCATGCTTTATCCTCCTCATACTCTTCATTTAGACAATTTACATCGAACTCAAGCTCGGCATCGGCGCTCTCCCACGTGGCCTAGCGTGCGAACGTTCAGTAACGATCGACCGATGGCACTTTCCTAACTGCGGCCGCGCTAAGGCTCAAAATAGATGCCGCTGCCGACCGTCTTTATCCTTAACTTAATAACCCACGCCCGAGTGGAGCTGGCAGGTATCGCGGGTTGTGCTTTCAATCGACACCCCTTAGGGTTAGCGGCTGACCTTGCAAGGTGCGCTGAACTCGAACATCCAAGGGCTGTCCAGTTGCGGTCCACAAGCCGATGTATTGGCGTCGGCATTCCATTCTGCATCGCGAAGAGCGCAGTGCAGTCGGTATTCACCATCGGCGGTGCGTTCTACGGTGCAATGGCTTGAAGCCGGTTGTGCTGATTCCAACCTGTCGTTTTGAAAGTGCCGAATAAAAAGGATCGGTACATCAGCGCAAACCGTACGTAGCGTTCGAGCGAGAGCTAAGTTGTCCCGCTGCCCTGTAGTGCTTTCCAGCAGGATCCCCGCGCACCGCTCCTGCGACAAGCGCAAGATATTGATGGCCTCTGATTCGGTGTGGCAGTAGCGCACCCGCGTGCCTGGAAGCTCTGCTAGCTCTGCGTAGAACGATGGCTTGCTCCGGGATTTGCCGATGACGACTATATTCATGCCACCTCTCCGTATACCTGGTTAACTTCCGTTTCTCCACGGGCCACTTTTCGGTTGTTGTCGTCGACATCGATCCAACAAGCGACCGATAGCACATCACCAATGCGTTGCGCCTTACCGTCGCCGAAGCGATGAATGTTCAGGCCGATGCGCTTTAGCAAACGCTCTACGGCAACGCTGGTGACGAAGACGTAACGACGAATGCCGTGCTCGTCGGCAAAGTGCACCGCTCTTTGGAGCATCTCGAAAGTTGCTGCCCCGAGATTCGCCTGGCGCGTATCCTCCGACGAGGTCGGCGCCATCGCGAATCGGCTGATCTCCCAAGTGTCTGTGCTCGACGGCGCCGCTTCTCCCTGTAAGAGTTGCGGAAAGGTGTTCTTGAGCATGTAGTGCCCGGTGGTGGGCAGCAAACGCCAACACCCGCATACATGACGAGAGCTATTTCTCACCACCATGTAGACTGGGTGCAGGTCATCATAGCTATCCTGCTCCCAGCCGTTGCGAGTTTTGAGATTCCACCCAAGGCGTTTGTTGAAAACTTGGTCCCGAAGTTGAAACATGCCCGCCAGAGTGGGCTTGGAGATATGTGGGTCGGTGGGTGTTCCGACGAGGACTGTGTTCATCGCTGCTACCCAGGATGTGCCTAAACGCTGCGGGGTAGTAGACGCTGAACGACAAAATTACATAACTGTCAGATCTTACAGGTAAGGAAAAGCTATTGAATTATCGAACAAATAATGAGCTATCATGACCTGCATCCTTGTTTTTTCGGAGCTAAACCATAAATCCCTATGATTTATCTAATTTATTTTTGTATTTAGTGGAAAAAAGAGGTCGTTTAGGTACCCCTCGTGGCGCCGAAAGCAGCTTCGCGACATAGATGTGACGGCAAGGACGAGTCCCGGACCGGTGTCTCGGAGGAAACTGGGGGTAATCTTTCCGCGCCCACGCGGCTATAACAAGCGCCGCCGCTTTTAAAACAGCTTCTTAGGCCTTCAGAGCCTGGCAGACGACAGCAATTTCCGCCAACCGCTGGGGGGAATGGACCCAAATTCGCGAACTGTTTAGCTCAGCCTAGCTGCGGTGTGATCAGCGCCTGCGAAACGGCGCGGGCAATGGCATGTTGGCGATTGTTCACATTTAGCTTGCTGGAAGCATTTTGCATGTGAAATGTCACGGTTCGCTCAGAGATATTGAGAATATGCGCTGTTTCCCACGTTGTCTTGCCTTCTGCCGCCCACAGCAGGCACTCCTTTTCCCGTTGCGTCAGTCGTGCCTTCGCGATGGGGAGCGCTTTTTTGGCGAAGATGCGTCTTGCAGATTCGTGGATATAGCCGGTGATGAGATGGCCGTGGGCTAGGGATTGGATAATAGAGTCGTCAGTCGCCTTCTGCTCACCTTGTGAGACAAGACTTAAAATGGCGGATTCGCCTCCTCCTCCATGGGCTGGAAAGCTCACGCCGCTTTTCAATCCGTGATCTCGGGCTTCCGCCATGAGCTTGTGCACGAGCGGTTGCGAATGTTGGGCCTGCAGTACAATGTCTTTCCAAAGCAACGGTGTCAGCCGTTTGGCGCAGTGAGTGAGGGTGGGATCCACCTTCATGTAACCACAGACTTTGTAGTGGTGCCACCACTCGCTCGGAAAACCACTGATGATGGCGACCTGCGGTTTGATGAAAGACGTGGGGAACTGTGTGCCGTAAAGGAAGTAATCGAAGCCGAGTGTCGCGCAGACTTTCGAACAGACCGAGTGGAGATCTTCAACCGTCTCCGCTGTCAAGGCTAAGCCGATGAGCTCCTGGAAAGATGACGGTAACATGACCCATTGCTCCCCTCTTGTACGCCTTTTTGTATCGTTATTGTAGTTATAAATGCCATTGGCACCTTTTGGAACATGCTGTCGGTATGAGCCTCAGGGGTGAGTGTGCTCTGTCACCCGGAAATTTTCCTAAAAGGAGCTATTGGCAGGAGTCGCTCCCTCAATGTCCATGATCCGTTCTTACCTGTGACACCGACTTCGAAACGTCACATAATTTCATCCTACCACAATGCTATGACCCGATTCTAATACGTGTCACATAAAGAAGGTAGTACCATGGTGATTATATAATAACTCTGGAACGTTGTTATTTTTTATTGGGGTGTGAGCTGCTGATTATGCCCGCCAAGTTTTGTTCACAGAATCTTGTTTTCAGGATCGGAGCTCGTATTATTGATGAGGTGGTGCGCTGTGGCGTTGGCATCTGCAGGTGTAGCAACGGCGCAACAATGCGGAAGCTCAAGGAAGTTAAAATGAGAATCTGATAGTATTACGCGGCAACCTTTATGGCATCATAGTGGAGGGGGTATGGTGAAGGCAGCGCATCCGGCTAACAATCCAGCGCGTGATTCGGCCACCGAAAAGACGATATCCGAAGATGGCATGTTCACGATCGAAGCAACTCAAGACGGCGCCGGCCGCGTCATCGTGATGGGTAGGCCGAGCCGAAAACGAGCCAACACGTTCGTCAATATTCCGATCTCGGGTGATCTACGCGATCGTCTTGGCGATCAGGTTCTCGGCTCTTTAGCGATGGGTACCGGTGCACTGATTGAGTGGGCGCTCAAGGAGCTACAGCGTCAGGGCATTTCTATCAAGGTGATGCCTCGTAACTGACGCGCGCGTCGTGTGGGCGCAGGCGAGGTGTCGGCGGGGCATTAGATCAAGATCATCCCCAGGAAAAGTGAACGTTGGCGGTGCGGTGGGTTTCTGCTCATCGCCCTTCTATACACTGAGAACGGTGATGGAAGGGGCGTTTAATACTGGATCGCTCTGGAAACCCTGAACGAGAAGGATGTGGTTTCCTGGGGCGGCGACTTCGATACGTTTGACTGCCTGTCGGGCAAGCGCCGTGGGATTGGTGAGCTCTTTCGGGGTGGCCGCCATGGGAATGACGCCCCACAGCAGGCTCATCCGACGATAGGTTTGCTGATTGGCCGAGAGGGCGATGACTGGCGCGGCCGGGCGCGCCGAGCTCACGGTCACGGCGGTGCGTCCGCTCTCAGAGATGACGACGATGGCACGCACGCAGAGTAGCCTGGAGAGTAAGGCGGTGGCATCGGCGACGGCATCCCCGAAAGGGATAGGGGGCTCGGCTTGTTTTCCCGAGCCGATGGATCCGAAGGCATCGTGCTGCCATAGATAGCTCTCCGTTTGACGGGCGATGCGGTCCGTCATTTCAACGGCAACAACGGGATGGGCGCCAATGGCCGTTTCTCCCGAGAGCATCAGGGCATCAGCGCCGCTGGAGACAGAAAGGGAGACGTCGGCAACTTCGGCTCGCGTGGGGCGTGCGTTGACGATCATCGACTCGAGCATCTGGGTAGCGATGATGACGGGTTTGTTCAGTGCGAGCGCCCGATCGATGAGTTGTCGTTGGGCCACAGGTACTTGCTCGGGCAAGAGCTCGACGCCGAGATCGCCGCGTGCCACCATGATGCCATCGGCACACTCGAGGATCGCCTCGCTGTTGACCAGCGCTTCTGGGCGCTCGATCTTGGCTATTACCGCCGCGTGACCTCCCCAGTCGTGAACCAGCTGTTTTAGCTCGACGAGATCCGCTGCCCGCCGCACAAAGGAAAGTGCGAGGAAGTCGACCCCGAGCTCCAGGGCGAAACGCGCGTCGGCGCGGTCTTTCTCCGTGAGTGATGGGGCCGAAACGCTGACGCCTGGGAGATTCATCCCGGCACGCTCTTTCAGTAAGCCTCCCTGGGTTACTTCGCAGACAACTTCGGTTGCGGCGACGCTTTGCACCGAAAGCTCCATGACACCATCGGCAAGCAGAATGCGATCTCCTGGGGAAACATCTTGCGCCAGGGCCTGGTATTGGGAGGGGATCACACCCTCGTCCCCGATGATGTCTCGGGTAGTGAGGGTGATGCGATCACCGGTTGTTAGAGTGATGCGGCCTCCTTTGAGCCGGCCGACCCGGATTTTTGGACCGGCAAGATCGGCCAAAGCAGCCACGGTGCAGCCTGCGGATACCGCGGCCGCCCGAAGATGCTGGTAAGCGGTGTGATGCTCGGCTCGATCGCCGTGCGACATGTTGAGGCGAAACACGTTCACGCCCGCTGTGATCAACCGCGCTATGATGGCGGGATCACGGCAAGCCGGCCCAAGGGTGGCCACAATTTTGGTGCGCCGATTCTTCAGCAGCTGGAAAGTAGTCTCAATGGCCATTGGATCCATCCACGCCAGGGAACGTTGCGGTATCGTGCTCTCGCGAGAGAGGTTTTTTTCTAGATTCTGTCGAGCTGTCGCGCAATGCCGCTATGGCAAGCGCCGTAGTGTTTTAAACAGCTTCTAAGTCATCATCGAGCCATGCTTTGCAAGGGCCGTGGCCTGCCGATGTTATAGCCCTGGGCGTAGTCTACGCCGAAGCTTTTTAGCATCTCCACGATGGCCTCATTCTCAACACACTCGGCGATAGTTTGGATTCCCATTAGATGGCCAACTTTGTTCATGGCGGCGACAATGGCTTGGTCCACCGTGTCCTGCACCATGTCGCGCACGAAGCTGCCGTCGATTTTCAGATAATCGACCGGCAGATGCTTTAGGTAAACAAAAGAAGACAGTCCGCTACCAAAATCGTCCAGGGCAAATCGGCAGCCCATGGTCTTAATGGCATGGATGAGCTGCGCGGCCTGTGTGAGGCTGTTGATGGCTGCCGTTTCGGTGATCTCGAAACATATCCGGTGTGCCGCCACGGCCGAGTTGGCTAACTGATCGCGCACGAAGTCGAGAAGGGAGGCATCATTTAAAGATGTGCCCGAGAGATTGATGACGATTCCTGACTGCGGCAAGCCGTTTAATACAGGCGCCGCATCGTGCAAGGCGGTGCGGATTACCCAACGGTCGATGGCTGTCATCAGGCCATAGCGTTCGGCGGTCGGAATGAACGCTTCTGGCGGGATCACCTGGTTTCGTCGGTCCAGTAGCCGCAGCAGCAGCTCATAGTGCAGAGGTTGCTCCGCTTGCGCAGAAAGTGCGACGATCGGCTGCGCATACAGCTCAAACCGATTGTTGGCCAAAGCATCTTGAAGCCTGGCTACGTGGGAGCCATGGGAGGGCTGGTACGGGAGCGTGTCACGGCTTAGCACGTGGATGTGGGCTCGATTATCTCCGCGGCGCTTCGCTGTGCTACAGGCAACATCCGCCTGATTGAGCAATACCTGGACATCCTGACTCTCAGCCGTGACGGGTACCAAACCGATGCTCGCACCGAGCGCGCGCTGATCGTCGCCGAGGCGGAAAGTGATCTGGCGTATCGCATCGATCATGGATTCTGCGATCTGGCTGGCTTTGTGTTCTGGGCAATTCTCCAGGAGCAGTGCAAAGGCGTCGCCGCCGATTCTGGCCAATGTGTCCCGCGCCCGCAGCTTGTCAAGGAGCAAATTTGCGACCTGCCTGAGCAAATTATCACCGGCGTCGTGACCACAGTTATCGTTGACGAGTTGGAAGTTGTCCAGGTCGAGGTAGCCGAGCATGTGGCGAACGCCTTGTTCCTGAGCACTGCTCAAGGCGCGATCGAGACGGCGCTCGAACTCATGGCGGTTCACCAAGCCAGTCAGGGGATCGTGGGCCGCAGGACGTACCACCTTCTGCCACTGACTTCGTGTTCTCGTCACATCGCTGAAGACGAGCACCGAGCCGACCACCCGACCGTGCTCATCGTACAGCAGGGAGATCGAATGTTGGATGGCAAATTCCCTCCCCGAGCGGCTGATCAAAATGCCGTACTGAGGCAAGTTCATTACCCCGCCTTGTTGTTCGCATTGGACTGCTGTGAGCGGCCGACGTTTGCGCCCGTGCTCGTCAACAATCGAGACGATGGTCTCTAAGCGACGGCCGCTCGCGTCCGCGAGCGGCCACCCGGTCATTTCCTCAGCGGCGGGGTTGAGGTAATCGATTAGCCCCTGAACATTAGCGGTGATGATGGCGTCGCCGATGGCTTTCAGAACGAGGTGAGGATGGGGCACCGAAGGCTCGGAAATCATGGTCGGTTGTTTAGCCCCGAACCCGCGCCTCGATGGAGATGCCTTGGCGCTTGAGCTCTTCGAGCGCCCATTCGAGCAAGGCGCCAGTGCCCATCGCCAGAGAACCGACAAGCTGCGTGTCAAGGCGCTCGCGCAAGGATGCGGAAATGGGAATATTGATAAACGTCTTGGCTCGCTTGCGCGTCGCCTTGCCGACGACGACGACTTGGCAAGCGGCGCCCGGTCGGGTCTCGATCACAAACATCCCCAGCTCACCGTCTCGGCTGCGAAGGCGGTTTTGTTGGCTGTCTTTCTTCACCAATATGAACCTCCCTGGTCTTAGTATGCAGACCTACATTAGTATCACACTACAGTAATATCATGAATATTCTGCGAGCTATGATACCGCATTTATCGGTGAAGGGATCCGATTTGCGTCGCAAAAGACGAGACGGTAGGCGCGGTTACTCAGATACGTGCGCCGTCGAACCGTTCCAGGACGTAATCAAGCCACAGGTCAGTGAGCTTCTCCTGCACGGAATTCTGTCGAAGGCGAGCGCCCAGATTCACAAAATCCACCTCATCGAGCGGCTGATCCTGGTTATAGCAGGAGTAGACAAAGCTCACTTCCCCCAATCGTTTCGTGTGCTTACAGAGACACTGCGAGCAAACGCCTTTCATCATGCACTGCATCGGCGAATTGATAGAGCCGATGGCGACGAGCTCCCGCTTCAGAAAAGGTTTCAGGACACTTTCGCGGGCCGCCTCGACGGCCGCCATCATGCGGTCTGATCCGATCACGATGAGTCGGTCAATCGTTGACAAGGGGATGGTGATAGGACCCAGCGCACCTTCGCCGTAGGCCACCATCGCTTGGACCAGGTTACCGACAAAGCTCTTGTCTTGCGCTCGGTTGATGGGTAAGGGTGCTACGCCCGGCCCCGGGTCCACGGTCCATACCAAGGCGTCGGAGGCGGCCTCCAGGTTTGCTCGCCGAAAGACATCGGTAGGCTTGCGGTAGCCGGCAAAGTAGAGCACCCGCGAGCCCGCGGCGCGCAGGGCACGCCCGATGGAGAACAGCACTGCATTGCCGAGCCCGCCACCGACCAAGAGCACATTCTCATCCGCGGGAATCTCGGTGGGCGCACCGGTGGGTCCCATCAGTACGATGGGCTCACCCGGCTGCCACAAGGCGCAAAGCTTCGACGAGGCGCCCATTTCCAACGTTATTAACGACACCAATCCGCGCGCCTTGTCCACCCAGGCGCCGGTCAGCGCCAGGCCTTCCGCTGCGAGGCAGGTATTTTCCACTAGCGGCGCGCTGGTTTCGAAATTTTGTACTCGGTAGAACTGCCCGGGACGAAATTGGCGGGCCTGCAGGGGGGCCTGCACCACCACCTCGACGATCGTCGGTGTCAGCCGGTTCACTTGCGCGACGCTGGCGAGAAGCTCCTCATCGAGACGCCGATGCAGCCTAGCGAGCGCCTGATTGCGTGACGCCTGCTGTGCTGGATCGAGGGTCTTGATGTCATTCTGGAACAGACGCGCAATATAGGGATAGCCATCCTTGGCGCTGGCCATGGCTTTGACCACATTGCCCGCATAGACGGGATGATTGTCCCCAAAGAAGGTGATGTATTTGCCGTCGAGCTGATAGGAAGTAAAGGGCGCGGGTTTACCCAGCTTTGGCGCGGGCGTGTCGGCGATCGGCACGAGTGTGGGAAACGAATTTTCCCAACGTGGCTCGAAGCACCGGAAGAACTTGCCATCCTTTTCGAAGGTTCCGGGATGTTCACGTTCGTAGATGATGTTCGGCGACGTTCCGGCAGCGATGAACAGGCTGCGCAACGCCACCACCGGCTGCTCGACAGCCCGAGCCCACTGACCCTCGTGCGGCACGAGACGATCGAATTTAACGGCGCACAAGTGCCCATATTCATCCGCAAGAGCCTCAATTGGGCTCATCCCCGGTGCGATGGCAATACCCTCTTCCAGCGCTTTCTGAATCTCCTCATGGTTCTGTCGGTAGGCAGGGGAATCGCTGAGATCTTTGCGGTAATAGAGGGTTACTCCACCCCAGCTCCTGAGAAGCGGCAGAAAATCAGGTGCTCGCGCCTCGCTCCGAGCCCGCTCGCGCTCGCTGCGCACGGCACGACCGTGGGCCAGCAGTTCTTCGAGGATCAGTTGCTCTTCTGCATCATAGCGAGCCAGAACGGCATTAGCGCCAAAGCGGGCAACGAGAATTTCGTAGCGTTCCAGGCACTTTTCGACTTGTACTGGGTAGTAGGCAAGTAGCTCGGTGGCGGTGTCGATGGCCGTCAAACCACCGCCGATGACGCCGGCGGGCAAGCGCACCTGCAGATTGGCCAGCGAGTCGCGTTTGGCCGCTCCCGTGAGCTGCAGTGCCATGAGGAAGTCCGAAGCCTTGCGCACGCCACGAATGAGGTTGTTTTTCATACCGATGACCGTTGGCTCACCGGCGCCGGAGGCGATGGCGATATGGTCAAATCCGAGTGCCCAGGCATCGTCGATGGCCAGCGTGCCGCCGAAACGTATCCCCCCATAGCAGCGAAAGTTGCGCCGCCGGGCGAGATTCAGATAGATAACCTTGAGAAAGTTCTTATCCCAGCGGACCGTGATGCCGTACTCTGCGACACCGCCGAATCCCGCCATGATGCGACGATCGAGCTCGTCGTAGAGCGTTGCAAAATCGCGGATGGGCGCCGGCAGGCGCTCCTCGTTCCCCACCAGCTCTTCGGGTAGCGGTTCGATCTTCAGGCCATCGATACCGACGACGCCAAAGCCTTCGTTTAAAAGGTAGTGGGCCAGCGTGTAGCCCGCCGGGCCCAGTCCGACCACCAGTATATTTTTTCCATTGTAGGCAAGGGCGCAGGGTCGCTTGACGTTGAGCGGGTTCCAGCGCGTGAGCAGGCTGTAGATCTCAAACCCATAGGGCATAAACAGCACGTCGGTGAGGATATTAGTCTCAATCTGGGGAATGTTGACCGGCTCGACCTTTTGGTAGATGCAACCCTTCATGCAGTCGTTGCAGATGCGATGCCCAGTGCCCGGCACCATCGGATTGTCGATGGTGATGAGGGCGAGCGCACCAATGTCATCCCCACGGCGCTTTAACACATGCGCCTCGGAGATTTTCTCCTCCAGGGGACAACCCGTGAGGGTGACGCCGAGCGGATTGTCTCTCAGCGTGCCATCCTTTTTGTGCATGCCTTTGGAGCACGAATCCCGGTCGCGATCGTGACAGTAGATGCAATGCTCCACTTCGAACAGGACTTCGCGCTCGGAGAAGCGCCGGTCGGTCAAGGCGAAGCCATGGCGCCGCCGGCGTTTGGCGTCATCGATGGTGAGCGCGCGGTAACCCTCCTGCGGGTTGGCTTCGAAGGAAACGAGCTGGGAGAAATCGATGCGCGGGACGGCCTTGAAGCTCATCCAACCTTCGACTCGGGGTTGGGAATGGGGGCTGTGCAGCGCTTGGTACGTCCAGCGGCGCAGGGTCTCGAGTAACTGCTCGATAAAATCGCTGTGGGTCGGCTCGGACAACGCTGGGGCGAAGATCTCACTCGCTTGTGGGTGCCTCACCAGCCGGTCACGAAGGAGGGTGACAGCGCGACTGGCCTCGGTGGATGATGGTAGGTCTGCGCTTCCTTGCGCCCGAATGCGTTGGCGCAACGCGAGCAGCCGGGAAGCGAGCCCACCGAGGGCGCGTTCCTCGTCGGCATCGTCGGCGACCTCAGGAAAGGCTGCGCGTTTCAGGATCTGAACGGCCCGATCCAGGGCGGGCAGATCCCAGCGGGCCTGATCTTCTGGCCGAAACAGCTTGTCTACCGCTTGCACGATCTCGCGGCGGTAGGTAAAGACGGCCTCAAATTCGCGTTGTGTGGCGCTCATCCTCGCTCCGTGCTCAAGCTCCACGCCAAACAGCCGTGCCACGAACTGACCAATGTGGGGAGCAAGGCGCACCAGCAGCTCGGAACGTTGGGGTGCCGTGAGCCCTTCGCCCTGATGCAGGCGATAGGACACGAATTTATCAAATAGCGCCGGATCGTCATCTTGTAAGACGGCGTCGAACGTTTTCAGCAGATCGGCCAGGCGTTCCGGGGCATAAAGATCCCCGTAGGTAAAGCCTGGAATGGAAAGCGGAATATCATTTGGGTGGTTTCCCTTCATCGCCTCTCACCAAATCGCATGGGTGGGATCCATTTTATTTAGGGACAGATAAATAACAGGGGAGCCTGCAGAGCGGCTTCTACGTCTGGAGGCATGGCCAGTGGGTGCCAACAAAATTGCTGCCAATGGCTGTGCAACGCCACGGAGCCGGCGCGGCAGCCATCTACACCCATAATTAGAAAATACGAATAGGATAAGGTATTCAAAGGCCTGCGTGAATGGCCGGAGACCGTGGGCAAATGTGCTATGAGATGTCCCGGTTATATGCCACGCCGAACATCTTGGGGGCATTAACCTCGGTGCGCAAACCGATGGAGAACCCATACCACACCCAGCCTTAGCTGTGCTGCGTATCTTTAAGCAGCCGAGCCTCTGGCCTCAGGAGTGCTTTCGGCATGGAGGTCGAAATCAGGCCATGGTCATCGTTTCGTCAGCATCACCATTCAAGGGGTAAAACCGTGCTCGGAATCTGTAGGCAGTCAATCGCCTTGCCACAAGGGTGTGTTCAGCAGGGATGCTGGACTCAAGTCTACAAGGGTAAGACCGAGCCAGCAGAAGTGCCAGTGGCACTTCTGCCGGTCGCACGGGCTCGCCGTGGATGGCGAGCCCCGGTCCTGCAAGCGACGCAGGATTGCAGAGCGATGCAGGTATTCACGACG
>JBAPTW010000326.1:0-3856 GCA_049282355.1 Gammaproteobacteria bacterium
GCGCATAATAGTTTAACAGCTCATTCCGCACCATATCGCGATATTTGTTTTCTCCTGTTACGAGATAGACAAACGCCGCGTCACGTATCTTAAACATCTTGTTGGGATTAATGGGTTCCTCGGACCATTTCGGCATGCATCCGCTTCCCTGATAGCCACCATCCCAGCGGTCGGCGCTAGGGTTTGCCACAAAGGCATCGGCGTTGCGCTTTATGCGGTCCCAATCCCCCGGAGAGTTCGAATTCACATCTCCCGCCGTCTTGTAAGGGCCGTTTGCTGCCCGTTCCCTCCAGATACTGACTTCCTCTTGAGTAAAATGCAGACCACTGCGTGTAGCCGCTCGCACACAGTCCGTCACCAATACATTTAGGGCCAGAACCAGCAAGACAACTGAGCTGATTCTCCCAAAGTTCGGTCGTCCCAGATCCATTTTCTACCTCCGCCAGCTAGATGGTTGCGCAGCCGAAGCAAGATCTGAGCCTGGTAGAAGCTCCAATCACCAGCAACACTTTTACATCTTCGGCTTTGGTGATCTGGATAGCCAGCAGGCGTGCTCGTTGGGAATTAACCCTTAATTGAACATCGGCTTTGTGGGAGATGCGGTCAGCACTCGGCGTCAAAATTCAGGCAAGGTAATGGACGATCGGGTTTGGCTTTGGCAGTGGCCTCAAGGAATAATATTAGGGGCCCTCTATGGCTTTGCGCCGCGAGGTTGTAGATTTCGTCCGGTTGCACATCCTGAACAATGCGGATGAGGTTCGAGGCATCGGTCAGATCGCCGTAGTGTAGGACAAACCGCCGATCCGGCTCATGAGGATCCTGATACAGGTGGTCAATCCGCTCGGTGTTGAAGGAGGACGCCCGGCGTTTGCTGCTATGCACGACATAGCCCTTGTGCAGCAGAAACTCGCTTGTGCTCTTTCAGTTCGCCGGCAAGGCCCGGCGAAGATGAAACTTAAAGTAGCCGCCAACAACACGAGCAATATCAATAACCAAATAGCTTGGCAAGAGGAAACCAGGACAGTTCTTGGCCGCCACCCAGAAGCGAGAGCGCAAATTCGTGGGTGTCTTGCGGTCGGTAAGGTAGCGGTAGAAACTACCTAACGAAAACTTCTGTCTTGCTCGGGTGAGGCCAGTTTCGTCGACATGGCTGAAAACCTTCGCTCCAAAAGCCACGACAATGCGGAACCCCGCTCGCCGGGCACGGAAAGAAAAATCGTAGTCCGCGCCGTAGTGGGGCAATCGCCTAAAGTCAAATAGTCCGACGCGGCGCAATACACGAAAGGGAATTAGGGTTCCTCGCCCCGCTGCATGTGTAACCTCCGCCACCTCAGTATCGCCCGGCAGGTGATCCATCAGGGGTTCGATAGCCCGAAACCCAGCTGTCAACCAACTGTGCCGGTATCCCGGATCTCGCAATTCGCGTGTCTTGATGTCATGGCTAGCAGAAGTTACGATGGCATCTGGGTACCGGCTGGCGACCTGCGCCAACCTACTTAGATAGTCGGGCTCAACTTCCAGGTCGTTGTTGAGTGTGACCACTGCATCATTCTCGTCTCCGTGTGCCAGCGCGTGGTCGATACAAGCATTGGTAGCCCCAGTCCACCAGAGCTTCCCATCGCCCGCGAGTAACGCAACCTCCGGATATTTTGTCCGCACGAAGTCTCCGGTGCCATCCGACGATCCGTCGTCGCAGAGCACCACGTGGTGGTGTGGGTAATTCTGATTTCGTAAAGCAGCAAGACACCGATCGGTGAACGACAGCCGATTGTGCACGGGAATACATACCCAGAGCCTCACGTCACACCCCTTCCGCCACGACGATGGCAAACAAGAACCGAGGGCATGGGAACGCGCTTGACGGTCTGGGCTAAAGCCTGGTCGTAACCAGTAGAAGCACGTTTACCGCCTTCCTCTTGCCTACCAGGCTCCCGTACGCCGCGTTTTGAACTGCGAGGCACGCTTCCTATGCATGCGAGGCTCACGGCAATACCGAGTATAACGCTGTGCTCCGGCTCGATTCCATATGCCACGTAGTATACGAGTTGGCTTAACATCATGGCAAACAATAGTGGAGCATATACGCTATCCATGTCACGTGCCGTCCCCCGATAAAGCCGCACCAGTGTGCGACCGAAGACGGCGAGGAACGCCGTCAATCCGAGTAGGCCAGTCCGAAGAAGCGTCTCGATGTAGTAGTTGTGTGGCGAAACGTCGCGACCAGAATCCCACCCGCTGCCAAAAGGTTCTCCAATGAGCTTACTGAGCAGGTCCCAATCGCCCCAGCTGCTCAGCAACGCCCGCCACCCCTCCACTCTCCAGCCGAATGTGTCAGTACTTAAATCAGTTGCGCGCTCCGCCGAGTCGGCTACCGACCCTAAAAAGGGATCCAACATGCCAAACAATAGAAGAGGCAGCAGGGAAACGGCTCCGATAAGTGCCATCACTGCGAAGTTGCCGAGCAAACGTCCTCTGCTACTCCCATGCATCAACAATAGCGAGAGGACGGCAGAAACCGTCGCGATCCACACCGATCGGTGTTGCAGGCCTATAATAACGACAGCGAGCAGTGCAGTCAGCCAACGCGACACACCCTGCGAACCATAGGCAGTACGATGTATCAACATTACCAACCCCATCGCGACCACGAGGGTGTGGCCAGAATCAATCACACGGAAAGGAACGGCGCCAGCCAATTCAACAGCTATGCCCAGCCCCAACAGCTTCGCTGTCCAGCGAAGGAGCACAATCCCAACCAGGACCGCACTCGCGGCTATCCAAATATTGGTAATGTGACGAATATCAGGTTCACGGTACGTGAAGCTCAGGAAGTATAAAGTTCCGGCAAAGAGATAAAAAAACTCACGGAAATCCACTCCGGCGGCCGCCCCGTTCTGGGTGATTCCAAGGATCAGTGAGGTGAAGATGAGAATCCCGAAGAGATACCAGGTTAGCGGTACCGACAGCACACCCGAAACCAGGAAGACGCGGAAGACACCCAAAAAAAATAATCCGACAAAAAGTAGATCGCTTAGATAGATATGCAATCCCACATCTATATGTGGCTCCTGAATAAACCAAGTATTAATAATCGTCACCAGGAGCACTGCGCCACTGCCATAGACAGGAGAACTGAAGAAGCGCCGCACCAACAGCAGTATCAGTAGTGCGGCTACCGCTAGCCCTACATGCGCCGTACTTATGTGGGACAACAGATCGGTCATAGAGGAGTCTTGTGACGAGCTGTAGTTGCGTCAAAGCGATCCCGCCAGCCGTTCTCCCTTGTAGAGAGCAACATAGCTCGCGACGGCTGATGCTACTGAGTAGTTTTTCTGAACCACAGCAGGATGACAGACCACAAGCGGCTTCCAAGAATTAAGGTCCCTTTCCAGGAAATCTTTTAGGGCCTCTCGGAGTGCCGCGGCGTGAGGCTTTGCGAAGATCACCCCTGGTACCTGTCCACTCCAGTCGCGAAGCCCAGGCACATCCGACAGAATGGCCGGCAACCCGACTGCGAAGGCTTCCAGCACGGCAATGCTGAAGCCTTCGTATAGAGAAGGCATGACGTAAAGGTCGGAAGCGTGGAGGTAAGGGAGTACATCTGTTTGTGCGCCACAGAAACGAACTTGCTCGGATATCTCAAGCGACTCTGCCAATTGCCTCTCCGTACAGCCGCTGTCCTCTTCGCCCACATGAAGCCAGATTGGCCGCCGGCCGGGCGGCAATCCAGCCAGAGCCCGAATGAGCTCCTGGTGATTCTTGGTGGAATTGCAATTGCCAATGGTTACAAACACAACCTCGCCTGGCGGCAAACACAAACGGTTGCGAGCCGCTTGTCGCTCGGTCTCACTCGGTG
>JBAPTW010000327.1:0-8426 GCA_049282355.1 Gammaproteobacteria bacterium
GAATGGCCATATAGGGCTATAGCCCAACAGGAGTTATTCTTATACGTATCCATGTGAGAAGCTGTTTTAAAAACTACTACGCTTGCCATAGCGGCGTTGCGCGGCGGCTCAGAATCCTCATGTACTCCCTTGTACACTCCGGTTCCTCGCCACCGTGCGCCTTGCTCTGGCGGTGCTCGCAACATTTTTAAAACAGCTTCTAAGGTTAAACGCCAAAATATTGGCTAATTTTTAAGCTACCCAAACCGAAGGCCTATCCTTTCAACTTTACATTGAAACGTCAAACGTTAGCTTCTTAAGTACGGCGCAGTAGAGTAGACATTCTTTGCACTAGGGGCGGGAAGCAGCTATTAATTACTTAACCTCGCCAATCGGAACTCGGTGCGGCAAGGTTTACAGATCCCTTAACAGCTCCCTCGATATACGTAGTACCTGTGCTTGATATTTGCGGCGGCTCAGAGTCTCAAGAGCAAACGGTTAATACCTGCCGGTACGCCGCATAAATGGGAATGTGCCTTCTGTAACCATTCGTTTTAAGGCACAACGGTCAACTGATAGAAATTAGCAGCGTTAATTGCCATGCAGGACAAAAAGCTAGTAATTCCTGTGCTTCCATTGCGAGATGTTGTCGTTTATCCACATATGGTGATCCCGCTTTTCGTGGGCCGGGATAAATCTATCCAAGCCCTAGAGCGGTCGATGGAAAGCGATAAAAAAATTCTGCTCGTCGCCCAGAAAGATGCAGCTCAGGATCAACCTGAAGCCGATGATATCTATAGGATAGGCACGGTTTCTACCATACTCCAAATGCTCAAGCTTCCTGATGGTACGGTAAAGGTTCTTGTCGAGGGGGCGCAACGGGCGGAGATATCCCGCTTTGTGGAAAGTGAGGGATTTTTCGCTGCGGAGGTTAGCATTACAGAGTCAAGCCTTGGAGACCCGAGAGAGATTGAGGTTCTTGCTCGTTCTTTACTTGAACAGTTCGAGCAATACGTGAAATTGAACAAGAAAGTGCCTCCAGAAGTGCTCGCGTCGCTTACGAGCATTGAAGATCCTGGACGCTTGGCGGACACTATCGCTGCTCATTTGTCTATTAAACTGGATCAAAAGCAGAAAATTCTTGAAATTCAAGAAGTACGTCAGCGCTTGGAACACCTGATCGTACGGATTGAGGAAGAAATCGATCTTCTGCAGGTAGAGAAGCGCATTCGCGGCCGCGTTAAGCGCCAGATGGAAAAAAGTCAGCGCGAATACTACCTGAACGAGCAAATTAAGGCAATTCAAAAAGAACTAGGGGATATGGAGGACTCGCCGAATGAGGTTGAGGAACTTGCCAGAAAAATAGAAAGTGCGGGGATGTCAAAGGAGGCGAAGCTAAAGGCTGTTGCCGAGCTTAATAAGCTGAAGTTGATGTCGCCAATGGCTGCCGAAGCTACCGTAGTGAGAAATTATATCGATTGGCTTATTAGCGTTCCATGGAAAAAACGTACGAAGATCGGCCAGGATTTGCGTAAGGCAGAGGATGTGCTAGAGGCAGACCATTACGGATTAGAAAAAGTAAAAGAAAGAATACTTGAATACCTTGCGGTTCAGCAGAGAGTTAGAAAACTCAAAGGCCCTATTCTGTGCTTAGTGGGTCCGCCGGGCGTAGGTAAGACTTCTCTTGGTCGCTCTGTGGCGCGTGCGACGGGACGTGAATTCATTCGAATGTCCCTAGGAGGGGTGAGAGATGAGGCTGAGATTCGGGGTCACCGGCGTACGTATATCGGTGCGCTGCCGGGAAAAATTGTGCAAAACATGGCCAAGGCCGGGGTCCGCAACCCTCTCTTTCTACTCGATGAAGTGGATAAGATGTCCATGGACTTTCGAGGCGACCCTTCTTCGGCGCTTCTGGAAGTACTGGATCCGGAACAGAACCACACCTTTAATGACCATTATTTGGAAGTAGATTACGACCTTTCCGATGTGATGTTCGTTGCTACAGCGAACACCTTAAACATTCCAGCCCCACTGCTGGATAGAATGGAGGTGATCCGACTTTCTGGCTATACCGAGGATGAAAAGGTTCATATCGCGAAGCGCTACCTTGTGCCAAAACAAGTCAAGAGTAACGGGCTTGTGGACGATGAGCTCGCAATTTCTGACAGCTGCATGAGGGATATCATCCGCTTCTATACTCGGGAGGCTGGGGTTCGGAACGTGGATCGCGAGATTGCCAAGATTAGTCGTAAAGTGGTGAAAGAGAAGACTCTGCGGCCGACCCAACGGCGTGTCCAGGTAACACCGCGTAATCTTGAGAAGTATCTCGGAGTCAAGCGACATCGCTATGGGCGTGCAGAGGAGGAGGATCGAATTGGCCATGTGACGGGACTTGCCTGGACTGAAGTTGGCGGCGATCTCCTTGCAATTGAGGCGGCAATCATGTCTGGCAAAGGGAAGCTTATGCATACCGGCCAGCTGGGGGATATCATGCAGGAGTCTATCCAAGCCGCTATGACAGTGGTGCGAAGTCGCACGGAGAGATTGGGGATCGATGCCGACTTTTATCAGCAGCACGATGTCCATATCCATGTGCCCGAGGGTGCGACGCCAAAGGAAGGGCCAAGTGCCGGAGTGGGTATGTGCACGGCGCTGGTATCAGCGCTGACGAGGATACCGGTGCGGTCCGAGGTCGCAATGACCGGCGAGATCACACTGCGGGGAGAAGTCTTACCTATTGGTGGTCTCAAAGAGAAGCTGTTGGCGGCCTTGAGAGGCGGGATCCAGGTGGTGTTGATTCCAGAGGAGAACCGTCGCGAGTTGTCAGAAATTCCGAGTAATATCAAGCAACATATTGATATCAAAGCAGTTCGGTGGATTGATGAAGTGTTGGAAATTGCACTGACATCGGCTCCTAAACCCACTCCTGATGCGGTACCGCCTACCGATTTGGTTAAGGGTGAGCAGGCCCCCGCTGCTGAAGGTGAGCGCGACCGAGTCGGTCCACAGACTCATTAGTTTAAGGTGTCACTCAGAGTGACAGGAGAAGCCTTCACTACTCTTGGTAGGATGGGCGAACGACCTATGCTTGACAGAGCTTTTTGACAGTTGGTATAACAGCCTAGGCTTAAGGGGGGTTTTTAGAGCGAGCAAGAGGGTGTGATGGGATAGTATCGGGTCACCCTACTTAGGCCGCAAGGCAAGTTGTAGATGTCGAGAAAGATCGACATAAAGGGAGGGTGCACACAGATGCTTGCGTATCGGCAAGTCGAGGGGACGTGAGGACGATGAACAAGTCGGAGCTTATTGACGCAGTGGCTGAGAAAGCAGATATTTCGAAGGCGGCTGCTGCGCGCGCAGTTGATGCAGTGTTTGAGGTTGTAGCTCAATCTCTCAAAGACGGAGAATCGGTAACCTTGTTGGGTTTCGGAACATTTACCGTGCGAGAGAGAGCAGCGCGCAGTGGACGTAATCCACGTACGGGCGAGACAATACAAATTAATGCATCGGTTTTGCCAGTGTTCAAACCGGGGAAGGCGCTAAGGGAGGTAGTGAATTAGCAGTGTATGCGCCTCGCCGCTGACGACCTTTTGTCTTCCGGGTGCTTAGCTCAGTTGGGAGAGCGTCGCCCTTACAAGGCGAAGGTCGGGGGTTCAAGCCCCTCAGCACCCACCAGTTACCATGGGAGTGGTAGTTCAGTTGGTTAGAATACCGGCCTGTCACGCCGGGGGTCGCGGGTTCGAATCCCGTCCACTCCGCCATATCTAAATCTGGAAGTGATGTCGCCTTATAGGCAGAGATGAGTAGGTCTCCCCTTTTGGAGGGGGAGGCCTGTTTCGGCTCCTCGTCGGCATAAGAAGCCAATCTTGCAAAGAGAAAACTAATTGCCAAAAGCTATTTTAATGCCGTGACGCCTGACAGAGCGGTATTGGGTGGCGGCTAGCAATCCTCGTGGATTCCCATGTGCGCTCCAGTTTACTTGCTTCGTTCCTTGGATGTATTGCTCGAGTTAGCTACGCTGTCCACAACAACACCGACCATTTTGTATCGTCACTGCACGCCTTGCTCTGGCGGTGTTGGCGATATTTGTGAAAATAGCTGCTTACTAGAATTGATGGTAGTCATCAAAGCAGAAGCTAACGATAGGCTTATGTGCATATAAGAGAGTAAGTATATGCTTCAGGGTATAAGAGACCGCGCCCACGGCTGGCTCGCCTGGGTGGTCGTTCTGCTGATTAGCGTACCCTTTGCCCTTTGGGGTATTCAGGAGTACTTGGGTAACGATGCTGATGCGCCGGTAGCGACGGTGAATGGGCTAGATCTCAGCTTGCCGCAATTTCAACATGCTTATGCCCAGGAAAAGATGCGTTTGCAAGCGTTACTCGGCGGTGACCTCGATCAGAACCTATTCGATGAGGGGCAGTTCAAACAGGCTGCCCTTGATCGACTCATCGAACGGGAGCTATTGATTCAAACGGCTCATCGCAACGGTTTGCGGATCTCCGACTCGCAACTTGCGCAAAGCATTCAACAACAGGCCGCTTTTCGAGAGAATGGCGCATTTTCCGAAAACCTGTATGTTAATTGGCTACGTGCTCAGGGATATAGCTCGGCGGGATTTGAACAAGATTTGCGACGCTCTTTGACCACCGAGCAAATCTCTACCGGCATTACCGAATCAGTCATCGTAACTGAACGTGATATGGACGATATGCTGCGCCTTATCGAACAGCGGCGCCATTTCGCCGCCCTGCGAATATCTGCTGACAATTATCGGCAGGAAGTCGATATTTCGCAATCCGATGCCGAGTCGTATTATCAGCAGCATCGCGCTCAATATCGGAATCCCGAGCGAGTGAAGATAGAGTATGTGGAGCTTTCTCGCGAGGCTATTGAAAAGACTATTGCGGCATCCAATGAGGAGCTTCTTCAATTATATGAAGCAGAGCACGAAAGGTATGTCGAGCCCGAGCAGCGTCGGGCGAGCCACATTCTAATATCAATTCCAGAAGATGCGGATGCTGAGGTAGTAGCGGTTGCTCGGAAGCGAGCCGAAGAACTGCGCCGCCGGCTTGATAGAGGAGAGGAGTTCGAAGCGTTGGCCAAGGAAGCCTCCGACGATCCTGGTTCCAGCGGATCGGGAGGCGATTTGGGCTTCTTTGGTCGCGGAGTTATGGACAAATCCTTCGAAGATGCTGTTTATTCGATGAAGGTGGGAGAAATTAGCAACCCGGTGCGGTCAGCGTACGGCTTTCACCTTATCAAACTAGCCGAAATTCAGGCGGCAAAAGTAAAGCCTTTTGAAGAAGTACGTGCCGATTTGTTGCGCCACTACAAACAACAACAAGCTGAGCCGCTTTTTTTTGAACAAACTGAGCAACTGGCAAATCTGGCATTTGAGCACCCTGATAATCTGCAAGTGGCAGCAGAGACACTGGGATTATCAATTAATGTAGTTGGGCCCTTCGATCGCAGAGGAAGCAAGGGGGATAGGATTAGCGGTCATCAAGAAGTACTCGATGCTGCCTTTAGCCCAGAGGTTTTGGAGAACGGTGGTAATAGTGATCTCATCGATATCGATGGCGAACGTGTCGTTGTGCTTAGAGTGAAAGAGCATTTTCCCGCAGCCCAGCGCCCCCTATCCGATGTTCGTGCAGCAATTATCGACACGATTCGAAATGAGCGAGCGCGCGAGCGTGCTGCCGCTATAGGGCGTGATTTGATCGGGCGTTTGCGGGATGGAGAGGATCCGACGGAGCTTGCAAGGACGCTTAATCTTGAATGGAGTGCCCCAAAAACCATCAAAAGAGACGATACGTCTGTAGAGGCTGGAATCAGGGACACACTCTTCCGTATGCCGCGTCCAGTTGGAAATGAACGCCAGTATGACGAAACCTTATTCAGTTCGGGAGATTTCGGTGTTATCTCCCTCGATTTGGTAGAGGATGGCGATCCCACTGCCATACAGGCCGAATCTGTTCACAATGTGCAAAATGCTTTGCGCCGGGATTACGGGCAAGAAAGCTTCGACTCTTTGGTGCAGAGTCTGCACCAGGAGGCGCAAGTTCAGGTGCATCGAGATAGAATCTAAAGCCCATAGAGGCTGTTTTAAAAACGATCGCACTCGGTTTATTGGCTTTTAGCGACGGCCGATTGCGAATGTTGCAGCGAAGATTTCTCCGCTTTCCTGCATGCACTTATTGAACGTCGTTCAAGCGACTGCCTTGCCGGAAACGCTTTCTTAGAAATTCCATCTGGTCCAAAAGGATTCGTCTGTTGGAGAGCACAAGGTACTCCGCTCGATTGGGTACGAACGGAACGGCCAGCAGCGCCATCTGCGCTTCTTCTGGGGTACGGGCTCCTTTGGCATGATTACAAATTCTGCACGCGGTCACGACATTGCTCCAACAGTCTTTACCGCCGCGTGAAAGTGGAAGGAGATGATCACGGGTCAACAGGTGCTCTGGCAGTTGTTTCCCGCAATACATACATAGGTGCGCATCGCGAAGAAATAACTGGCGGTTGCACAAGGGAGGGACACTTTCCTTGCTGCTCTGATAGCGAGGCGTTCCACGGACTGCAATGATCGAGTTAACCCTGACTTGGGAACGTCGCCCAGTAATGCGGTTAATTCCACCACGGAAAGTAAAAATGGTGGCTCCTGCGTCCCAGGCCACCATCTCCTTTGCTTGCAGCATGACGGCTTGTTGCCAAGGTATCCAGCGCAATGGCTGGCCAGTGATGTCGAGCCTTAGGATCAGGGCCGCCACAAAAGTATCGTTCCGCGCCAAGCCTCGGTCCCAAATGGAAACCTATTGGCTGCTATTTTGCCCGAAATCCGTCTCTTTCAAAAGATGAAACCACCATGGTGCGGCGCACCCTATCCACCCTATTTCACGCCGATGAAGGATCCCCGTATGAGAAGTTAAAGCCACCGTCCACATAAAGGATTTCGCCAGTGATGCCGGACGCGAGATCAGAGCACAAGAATGCCGCTGCATTACCAACTTCTTCGGCTGTGACGTTACGTTGCAGTGGTGCGTTTTCCGCTACCAAGTCCATAAGTCGGCGGAAATCCCCAATAGCAGCCGCAGCTAGGGTCCGAATGGGTCCGGCAGAGATAGCATTGACGCGAATCCCTTCTGCACCGAGCGCCCGCGCCATATAGCGAACGTTTGCCTCTAAGCTGGCCTTGGCAGGACCCATGACATTGTAATTTGGGAGCGCTCGGATTGCTCCTAAGTAGGTTAGGGTTAAAAGAGCGCCTTGCCTGCCCCGCATCATAGCGCGGCCGCGCTTAGCGAGGGCGGTAAAGCTATAGGAGCTAATATCATGTGAGGTACGAAAACCCTCGCGTGTAACAGCATCGAGATAGTCGCCTTTTAACTGCTCTGACGGAGCGAAAGCGACTGAATGCACAATAATGTCGAGGTGCCTCCAGTGTTTTTCCAAGGCGCTGAAAAGGGTTTCGATGTCTTCATCCTTCGCTACGTCACAGGGAAAAGCAAGAGAAGATTTCGCCTCCATGGCTAAGGCGCGCACGCGCGCTCCGAGCCTTTCGTTTTGATAGGCAAATGCTAGCTCGGCCCCTTCCTTGCTCATCGCCTCCGCGATAGCCCAGGCGATGGACCGGTTGCTAGCAACGCCGACGATTAAGGCCCGCTTTCCGTCGAGAAGTCCCATAATCTACCTTTACTAAGCAGCAATTAATTAACTAGCCACCCATGTGTATCCAAGCTCCAAAGCGAATCTGTATCCGTGGAGATCATTCTTGGAACAAGCTTATAATCCAGCAATACGAAAATGCAAACCTCCCTGCGCTCGCCGGGATTTTTAAAACACCCTCTGACTCATACTCCTTCCTTAATCGATAGCAGCACTCGAGACGGAAATAACTCCAGTTTTTAGGGTTCCATCGGGGAACAGCCAGAGCCAACGGTAAGCCGGCGGGGCATCATCTACGGCAATGCCCGCAGCGCTTGTCTTGAATTGAAAGCACGTCGAAGGGGTACCCAAAAGTTGCACTCCGCGGCGTACATCGGCGAATTCACTGTGAGCATGACCCCACAGTACGGCACGCACGCACGAATGAGCATCGATGACGCGAAAGAACTCTTCAGCATTGCTGAGGCCCATCTCATCCATGCTCGGATTACCGACCGGTACCGGCGGATGGTGAAGGCAGACCAGAGCATGACCCTCTGTCAACCCCCTGAGCGCCTTATCGAGTCGCGCCAATTCCGCATTGCTTAGTTGCCCTAGATCCTGCCCAGGGGCTACGGAATTGAGCATGATAATGCGCCATTGTCTCCGGTCAAAGATGTTCGCGCAGCCGATCCCGTAGGGCATGAAGCTCGCCTGCATAACGCTATGGCTATCGTGATTGCCGGGGAGGCATTCGATGGGGGCGCCAATCTTCTCGAGGTAAGATTTGAGACGTTCATAGG
>JBAPTW010000328.1:0-2763 GCA_049282355.1 Gammaproteobacteria bacterium
CAACGTGGGGACGCGGAATCGGAATTATGAAACGGCCACCTCGCTCAATGTAGTCCCGTTGTTCAATCATTATCTCCTTTGCAAAGTTCCAAGCGAGCAACAGCACAAAGTCGGGGGGTTGGTCAAGCAGATGCGATGGAGATACGATGGGCAGATGATTTCCTCCCATATAGCGCCCTTGCTTAAAAGGATTCTTATCGACGATAAAATCGAGCAGCTCGCCATTGATTCCGGCAAAGCTCAGTAGCGTCGTCCCTTTGGCCGCTGCTCCGTAGGCAGCGATATGCGCTCCGGTTGCCTTGAGCCGCACTAGAAGGCTTCGCAGCTCTTGGCGGATAGCGTGTGCCCGGTTTGCAAAGTCAACGTAGTAATCTCGGCGGTCCATGCCACGACTAGCCTCGTCAAGAAGCAACTGCTGTACAGAGGTGTTGGAGGCTTCCCGGGACTCGACAAACAGTCTCAGCGAACCGCCGTGAATCGAGGTTCGTTCCACCTCGTTCAAGAATAACCCGTGTCTTCGGAACAGGCGATCGAGCGCCGTGACAGAGAAGTAACACAGGTGCTGATGATAGATGGTGTCAAACTCGCACTCCGCGACCAGATCCTCGAGGTAAGGAACTTCGATGACGGCCACCCCTGTCGATTTGAGCAAAATGCCGATGCCGCGAACAAAGCCGTTCAGGTCCGGCACGTGGGCAAGGACATTGTTGGCTAGGAAGACATCTGCCCCATGAGGATGCTCAGCACGCAGCTCTTTCGCCAGATCTTCGCTGAAAAAGGTGCGCAAGGTGGGAATGCCTTTTTCACGTGCGACATCGGTGGGAGCGACAGCCGGGTCGATTCCGAGTACCGATATCCCCTGCTCGGTGAAGTTTTGAAGCATGTAGCCGTCATTGCTTGCGGCCTCGACAACGAGACTATCCGTCATGAGGCCCCGCGAGCGAATTATGCTTTCGGCACTGCGCCGGAAGTGCCGAAGGAGCCCCTCAGAAACCGAGGAAAAGTACGGATAATCCTCACAGAACAACACCTCCGGGGAGACGGTTTCAAGGATCTGCACAAGAGAGCAGGTGGGACAAAAGGCAAGCGTAAGCGGCGCGAAGCGATCGCCTTCAGTGAGCTGGTCTGAGGTGAGCAAGCGGTCGGCGAGAGGAGTCTCACCAAACGCGATGAGCTCCGTGAGCGCACTGTTGCCGCACGATCGACAACGCTGCTCTTTACAGTACAGTGCTTGCATACGAGCGCTCTTCGCCGGAAGCGTTGACCCACCTAAGATCGGCATCTAAAACGCCTTCCGCCAATAATTCCTTCACATGGGCAATCCGTTTGTACCTGACACCCTCGAATTCATCCAGGGTAAGTCCCACGGTTTGATAAGCTTCATAGAGCCCCTGCACACCACGCCTAGCCGTCCACTGGGGTTTGTAATCAGGCAGTAGCCTTGCAATTCGATTACAATCGACCCGATAGCAACGCTTATCGGGGCCCGCATCGGGGGCAAAGTCAATCGCCGACCCGGGTACCGTTTCCCGCACGATCTCTGCGAGCTCCTTGATTTGATAATTCTCTGTGGTCAAACCGATGTTAAACGGCTGATTGTGAATGGCTTCCCGCGGAGCGTTTAGCGCGGCGCAGTAGGCCCGGGCAATGTCACTCACATGAACCACTGGCCGCCATGGCGTTCCATCACTCTTGATATAGACACGCCCGGTGGTAAACGCCCATGCCGTTAGATTATTGACAACGAGGTCAAAGCGCAGCCTCGGTGAAACCCCATAAGCCGTTGAGGCACGGATATAAACTGGTGAAAAAGTTGCATCCGCCAGTTGTGAGATATCATGCTCGGCCTGGACCTTGGACTCGCCATAGGGCGTCACAGGTTTGGAAGGTGCGTCTTCCGTTAGGAAGGTATCGTCTGCCGCCCCGTAATTGCTGCAGGAGGAAGCGAAAAGAAAACGCTTAACTCCAGATGCTTTCGCTAAATGTGCAAGCCGCACGGAAGCGCGATAGTTGATAGCTTCGGTGAGCTCCGGTCTGTAATCCCCTAGAGGATCATTGGACAAGCCAGCAAGGTGAATGACGGCGTCAAAGCCTGCCAGATCCGCTGCTTCGACGTCTCGAACATCCTTCGATAGACTGGGAACGTCTGCGATGCTTCCAATGAACGTACACCGTCTAAACAGATCCGAATCCAATCCTACCACCTTGTGGCCAGCCGCTGTCAGCATCGGCGTCAAAACCGTCCCGATATAGCCGAGATGTCCGGTTACGAGTACGCGCATTTTAGTCCTCCCACGTTTTCCAGGGAGCGCATCCAGTCTGCCAGAGCTGCTCAAGCAGCACTTTGTCTCGAAGGGTATCCATACACTGCCAGAAGGAACTGTGTCGGTACGCCATCAGCTGGCGGTCTTTGGCCAGTCGCTCGAGAGGTTCACGCTCCCATTGGGTGCCATCATCCTCGATATAGTCGAAAACGCTTGGTTCAAGGACGAAGAATGCTCCATTTATCCAGCCCTCGCGGGTCTGGGGTTTCTCAGAAAATTCCACAATCTCGTCACCGCGTAAGTCAAGCTGGCCAAAGCGGGCAGGCGGACGCACCGCTGTCAGCGTAGCGAGTCTACCGTGCGAACGGTGGAAGGCTAACAGGTCACGGATATTGACATCGGAGACACCATCACCCCAGGTCAGCATGAAAGTGTCACCATCGAGATAGGGACCCAGGCGCTTGATGCGCCCGCCTGTCAGGGTGTTAATGCCGGTGTC
>JBAPTW010000329.1:0-20137 GCA_049282355.1 Gammaproteobacteria bacterium
TTTTTGATATACGAGGTGTCCTCCCAGGGTGTGCGCTTAATTGGCGTACGAAAAACGGAGCGCTACTGCGCTGGTCCGGCCAATTGCGCTCAACGTGAGGAAATTCTTAGCCGCGCCGTGCGGGCACTCGAGGGGTGCACTGCGGTGCTCTGCACGAAGATCGGCTTTGAGCCTTGGCGTGCGCTGGAGGCTGCCGGCATTGTGCCGAACGTGGAACAGGTCGACTTGCCTATTGAACAAGGTGTGGAGGCGGTTTATCGGGAGCTGCTGCGCACTGGTGATGATCAACGGTTGGATCCGACGGCGGCGATGGCGAGCGCTTAAGGGGCAGTGGGAATTTCGTGCAGCCTCGCCTCGCTTGCGGGTGACACAGGGGCAGTCGTCAGCACAAGCATTATTCGGCGAGACACCGACATGGAGTAACGAACCTAGGCGCGCGCTTTTGCGATACACGTGACAGGAGGATAGAAAGGCATGCCCAAAGCAAAGGTAACGTTCGAGGACATCAACTTGACAGTGTCCGTGCCCGTCGGGACACGGATCATCGAGGTTTCAGAAAAGGTTGGCTCTGGCATCATCTATGGCTGTCGGGAGTGCGATTGCGGGACTTGCTTAATGAAGATCCTGGAGGGGTGGAACAATCTTTCCGAGCCCTCCGTGTTGGAGGACAAAGTATTGCGGGAAAATTTGGCAGGCAAACACTTTCGGCTTGCCTGTCAAGCGCAGATCCTGGGGGATTGTGCGGTCAGACCAGCTTGAGCATGAGGCACGAAGTATGAAGCGCGCCCAAGTTTTTTCTATCAAGTCAGCGGAAGGAAGTGGAAAAACATGGCACTCATTACCTTTAGTAACCCGGAGTACAAGGACAAGACTGTCTACGCGGTGGCAGGTAGCCATACGCAGACGGTGCTGAAAATCGCTCGGGAACACCAGGTCCCGATTGCCTTTGATTGTCAGGACGGCGAATGTGGTAGTTGTCTGGTTCGGGTTACCGCGCTCGACGGCAAAGGTGCCCGCATGGGCGGACCGCTCACCGACAAGGAGCGCGCGCGGCTGCTGGAGCTTGGTAAGCTGACGAAGACAGAAGTCGAAGACATGTTGGTCGACGACTTCCCCCGGGAGTGGAGGCTGGCTTGCCAGATGATTGTGCGCGACGAGGATATTCTGGTGGAGTATTAGAGATGGGCGTCAGGCAGGCAGCATGGCACAAGGGCGAGGAGGTCGGATGCGTCGCGCGGGGTGTCTATGCTGAGCTGATGGCACACCGTTGCGGTCACCCCAATGATCACGGGCTTGCCTGTATCCACGCCACATGGGTTGCTGGGGGAGGCATCCTGCCCAATCGACTAGGTTTGACACCGCTAGCCTATGCGCGCCTGCGTCATCACCATTTTCCCGGGACCCGGGTTGGGTTCGCGATCGGGCGGTATGGTAGAGTCGACTCGCACAGAAGAGCAGAATGGGAAGACCTGAGGGCGCTACTGCTCGCGCACCGTGCAGACCGGGATGAATCCGAGGAGTGGGTGGCGGATATATTCGTTGCCGCCTGCATGGGCAGCGATCATCTGTGGCAGGACCTTGGGCTTTGGTCTCGTCGGGATCTGTCCGTCCTTTTCCGACACAATTTTCCGACTCTCATGGAGAAAAACGTAGGGGATATGAAGTGGAAGAAGTTCCTCTACAAGCAGCTCTGTCTACAACAGGGGATCTACGTCTGTCGCGCACCCTCCTGCGAAGTGTGCCAAGACTATCGCGAGTGTTTTGGTGCAGAAGAAGTCGATCATTAACCTCGACCAGCCTTCGATAGACTTCGCCTCAGCCGGGCCTGGTTTTGCAAGGGCTCAAAAAGGGGTCACGTCTTGAATTATTTCCCTGATGACTGCGCATTGGCAATCTTGCTAACCGTGGTGTAATGAAGGTTAATAGCTGACGCGATTTCGGTTAGCGTGTAACCATGCTCCAAGTGTGCCGTTCTGATAAGCCGGTTCCGGTCCTCACGGGACCATTTTTCTTGTTTGCCAAAGAGAACATCCAAGGCAGGACGGTCAGCAAACCGCTGCACTCTAGGAACCTCTTTGACGCTTCGCGCACCGTCTAACCTGCCCGTTAGCTTTTTCACGAACTCATCACTACCCAGAAGTACTTGCCCTCTCAGCTCGCACCACGGTGAGGTTGCCCCTCTGCCGTCCTTCACGAACGCTATGTACCTTCTCTGTGCGGTGGAGCGCCGGTTGGCAAGCTGCCCGAGAACCCAGTCCGTAGTGAGGAAAGCCGGCGAGTCAGCGAATCCCCCCGTTGCTCGATAGCTGCTCCAGGGGTAGCGCTCAAGCGACCTGACGAGCTTGGCTCGAGCGGGGTTAAGAACCACATACCGGCAAAGTTCCAGCAAGTAGCTGTCGCGCTCGACCAGGATCGCCTTGAAGCGCCCTTGAAATAAATGTCCCACCCGTCCATGACACCTGTTGTAGCGCTGGGTGTAGACGCCATTGAGGTGTCGCATACCCCGCGAGAGATTGCCCTCCGGGGTTTCTACCAGCAGGTGATAGTGATTCCCCATCAGGCAGTAGGCATGACATAGCCAGTGGTATCGATCAACGGCGGTGCTTAGAACCTGCAGGAACTCTGCGCGGTCGCTGTCGTTCTCATAAATCGCTAGTCGCGCGTTGCCCCGGCTCGTGACGTGGTAGACGGCACTGGGGAACTCTATTCGTAGCTGTCTCGCCATGCGGGGACAATAACCGATAGGAGATTATAATTCAAGACGTGACCCCTTATCCTATCCCGGATGTCGTCAACCGTACAGTAAAGGCGGGCTGTGTTGCATTTGTCACCTGCGCAACGCTGCGCACGTTGAATAAAAAAATAATAATATGAAAGGCTTAAGTTTAATTTAGACTCATGGCACGGGCCTTGCCGAAGGCTTTATCAATCTCCACATTCCAACGAGCAACCCTTAAGGAGAATTTTCTATGGCCATCCGGCAGTGCGCAGTTTATGGCAAGGGCGGCATCGGTAAGTCCACGACCACCCAGAATCTGGTGGCGGCGATGGCCGAAGCAGGGAAAAAGATCATGATCGTCGGCTGCGATCCAAAAGCTGACGCGACCCGTCTCATTCTTCATTCCAAAGCGCAGGCAACCATCATGCACCTTGCCGCTGAGCAGGGCAGCGTCGAGGACCTAGAGCTTGAAGACGTGCTCAGGGCGGGCTATCGCGACGTGAGGTGCGTCGAGTCCGGGGGGCCTGAGCCAGGAGTCGGTTGTGCGGGCCGCGGTGTCATCACCGCCATTAACTTCCTCGAGGAGGAAGGCGCCTACGAAGAAGACCTCGATTTTGTGTTTTACGACGTTCTTGGGGATGTGGTGTGCGGCGGTTTTGCCATGCCGATCCGGGAAAACAAGGCTCAGGAGATCTATATCGTGGTCTCCGGCGAGATGATGGCGATGTACGCTGCCAACAACATCGCCCGCGGTATCGTTAAATACGCCAGCTCCGGCAGCGTGCGCCTGGCCGGCCTCATCTGCAATTCCCGCATGACCGACCGAGAGGCTGATCTCATCGAGGCCCTTGCCGCACGCCTTGGCACGCAAATGATTCATTTTGTGCCTCGGGACAACGTGGTGCAGCGCGCCGAAATTCGGCGTATGACAGTCATCGAATACGACCCCACTAGCAAGCAGGCCGATGAGTACCGCGCACTGGCGCAGAAGATGATCGACAACAAGAAGTTCGTGGTCCCGACACCGCTTTCCATGGATGAGCTCGAAGAGCTGTTAATGGAGTTCGGAATCCTCGACGACGATGACAGCATGGTCGGCAAAACAGCCGCGGAAGAGGCTGCCGAGCGCATGGTTGCGATTGGCTAGGCCAACGATATCGATAGCTCATCAAGTTTTGCGAAGGAGGCAGTCCATGCCCGAAATAACCCATGAACAGGCTGAAGCCCTCATTCAGGAGGTGTTAGAAGTTTATCCCGATAACGCCAAGAAAGAGCGGGCTCGGCATTTGGCGGTCAACGATCCCAATATCAGCAGTGCCAAGAAGTGCATTACCTCGAACCGCAAATCGTTGCCCGGGGTCATGACGATTCGCGGATGTGCCTATGCGGGCTCGAAGGGGGTGGTTTGGGGGCCGGTCAAGGATATGGTGCACGTCTCCCACGGGCCAGTCGGCTGTGGTCAGTACTCCCGTGCCGGGCGGCGTAACTATTACACCGGAATGACTGGAGTCAATACGTTCGGCACCATCAACTTTACCTCCGATTTTCAGGAACGGGATATCGTTTTCGGCGGGGATAAAAAGCTGACCAAGATTATCGACGAGATTGAGATGCTTTTTCCCCTGAGCAAAGGGATTACCTTGCAGTCGGAATGCCCCATTGGGCTCATCGGTGATGACATCGAAGCGGTATCGCGCAAGAAGACCAAAGAGACCGGCAAGCCGGTGGTTCCGGTACGCTGCGAGGGATTTCGTGGCGTGTCGCAGTCTCTCGGGCACCATATCGCCAACGACTCCATCCGCGACTGGGTACTCGATCGGCGCGACGGTGATCAGCGCTTTCAGGGTACGCCCTATGATGTGGCCATCATTGGCGACTACAACATCGGTGGCGATGCTTGGTCTTCGCGGATCCTGTTAGAGGAGATGGGACTTCGTGTGGTGGCGCAGTGGTCAGGCGACGGCAGCCTCTCCGAGATGGAGCTCACGCCCAAAGTGAAGCTCAACCTCATCCACTGCTACCGCTCCATGAACTATATCTCGCGCCATATGGAAGAGAAATACGGCATCCCCTGGTTCGAGTATAACTTTTTCGGGCCCAGCAAGATTGCTGAAAGTCTGCGTGCTATCGCGGCGCATTTCGATGACAAGATAAAGGCAGGTGCGGAGCAGGTGATTGCCAAGTACCAATCGTTTGCCGACGCCGTGATCACCAAGTACCGGCCGCGGCTCGAGGGCAAACGAGTCATGTTGTTCGTAGGCGGACTGCGTCCCCGGCATACCATCGGCGCCTATGAAGATCTCGGCATGGAGGTGATCGGGGCCGGTTATGAGTTCGCTCATAACGACGATTACGACCGCACGCTGAAGGAGATGGGTAAGGCGACTTTACTTTTTGATGATGTGACGGCCTACGAGTTTGAGGAGTTTGCCAAGCGGTTGCGCCCAGACCTTATCGGTTCAGGAATTAAGGAGAAGTACATTTTTCAAAAGATGGGGATCCCGTTTCGGCAGATGCACTCCTGGGATTACTCCGGCCCCTACCACGGCTACGACGGATTCGCGATCTTTGCGCGAGACATGGACATGACGTTGAACAACCCGTGCTGGGGCAAGCTTGAGGCACCTTGGAAGAACACCGCCGGCGCGACTGCAACCGTCTAAATTCCCATGAAGCCGCCTTCCAAGGGGAGGGAGGCGCTAATTGAAGCGAGTTTTACGGTAGGTGAGCTGTGGGCGGGTGCGCCCAACCTAAAACCCATGCCGTTGTCCGCGGATGAGTGGCGCGGTATCTGGAGACAAGCCATGAGCCAAGACACCGAAGTGATCAAACCCGGCTATCCGCTTTTTCTCGAAGACAACTATCAGAAGAGCTTGGCGCAAAAGCGCGCCTGTTTCGAGGAGCCATTCCCGGCGCAAATGCTCGAAGAGACTTTTCAGTGGACCACCACGGAAGAATACAAGACCCTTAACTTTAAGCGCGAAGCGCTCACCATCAATCCCGCCAAGGCTTGCCAGCCCCTCGGAGCGGTCCTTTGCGCCCTCGGCTTCGATAAGTGTTTACCGTATGTGCATGGGAGCCAGGGCTGTGTCGCCTACTTTCGCACCTATTTCAACCGTCATTTCAAGGAGCCGGTGGCCTGCGTCTCGGATTCGATGACCGAGGATGCCGCGGTGTTTGGCGGGCAAAAGAACATGTTCGAAGGATTGAAGAACGCCAAGGCTCTCTATAAGCCCGAGATGATGGCGGTGTCCACGACCTGCATGGCGGAGGTCATTGGCGACGATCTGAATGCGTTCATCGGTAACGCCAAAGAGGGCGGGCATATTCCACGGGACTTCCCGGTGGCGTTTGCCCACACACCGAGCTTTGTCGGCAGCCACACCACGGGCTGGGACAACATGTTTGAAGGCGTGATCCGGCACTTCACCTTGAATTCGATGCAGGACAAGCAGGTGGGTAGCAGCGAGAAGCTCAACATTGTTCCCGGATTCGAGACCTACCTGGGGAATTTCCGGGTCATCAAACGGATGCTGCGGGAAATGGGCGTTGAATTTACGCTGCTTTCGGATCCGGAAGAGGTGCTCGATACACCCTGCGACGGGAAATACCGCATGTATGCCGGCGGCACCACGCAGATTGAGGTGAAAGAGGCGCCGAATGCCGTTGACACGCTGCTTCTGCAACCTTGGCAGCTGGTCAAGACTCGTAAGTTCGTGCGGGATACCTGGAAGCACGAGGCGCCGGCGCTTCACATTCCGATGGGACTCGGTTGGACCGACGAGTTCCTGATGAAAGTCTCTGCGCTCAGCGGTAAGCCCATTCCAGAATCGCTGGAGAAAGAGCGTGGACGGCTCATCGACATGATGACCGATTCCCACGCCTGGCTTCATGGCAAACGCTTTGCCCTATGGGGCGACGCAGATTTCGTCATGGGGATGAGCCATTTCCTGCTGGAGCTCGGCGCCGAGCCTACCCACATCCTCTGTCATCATGCCAACAAGCGCTGGCGCAAGGAGCTCGAGGGCGTGCTTCAAGGTTCCCCCTATGGCCAGGGCGCAGAGGTTTACACGGGCAAGGATCTGTGGCATCTGCGGTCGCTCGTGTTTAGCGATAAACCGGATTTCATGATTGGCAATTCCTATGGGAAGTTCATCCAACGCGACACTCGGCGCAAGGGAAGAGAGCATGAAGTACCACTCATCCGTATCGGCTTCCCTCTTTTTGATCGGCATCATCTGCACCGCATGACGACGCTTGGCTACGAGGGCGCGATGTATATTCTCACTACCCTTGTCAATGCGGTGCTAGAGCGCCTCGACGAAGAGACGATGACCATGGGAAAGACTGACTATGGTTTTGACTTAGTTCGCTGATGCGCCGGAAATGGCCAAGAGAGCATACCCATGGCAAACGTAATGATTCGAAAAGACCCTAACGGTAGCCTCGTCTTTTATCTCGCCAAGAAGGACCTCGAGGCGCACATCCTCGCCATTGAATACGATGACGCAGAGGGATTTGGGGGCGAGCTCACTCTTGACGACGGATCGCGCTATTACGTCGATCCTTTGACTCCGGCGCCAAAGCTACCGATCACGGTGCGTGCGCGGCGCTTGTGAAAATAGCTAACTTACCTCTGTCAGTATGAAGGAGACCAGCTCGTGGCCATGTATATCGTTTCTCAGGAATGCATCGCGTGCGGGGATTGTGAACCGGTCTGTCCCACCAACTCCATCACCGAGGGAAAGATCGTTTTCGAAATTGACGCGGCGACCTGCAACGAGTGTAAGGGTGAGTATGATGAACCGCAGTGTGTGGCGATTTGCGAGATCCTCAACTGCATTTTGCCGCTTCAGGCAGCCTAGTCGTGACCTTAACGCTGAAGGGGAGTCAAGCCATGCGCAATGAAACTTTATCTCGAGCCCTTGCCCTTCGCATTGGTCTTGCGGCGCGAGTGTTGCCGGATACCGACTCAGCGACCCTGGTGCGACTGCTGGACGAGTGCGTCGGCCGTCCCTTTTCTGAAGACAAGTTCCGCCAGTTGACGCCAAGGCGCTTGCGCATGGCATCGCGCGGCGCGCTTTCGGGTGTTAAGCCGGACGTCATCCGCCAGGCCGTCAAGTGGCTCCAAGGCGAGGCGCAGGAAGAACGAATCCCGTCAGACGTGCCGCAGACGCAAGCTTTGGACAATAGTGAGATGTCACATTCAATTCGCGTCGCCGTTGCTTCCGACAGCGGCGAGCACCTCGACGGCCATTTTGGATCCTGTGCCCGTTTCCTTATCTATCAGGTCTCCCTCGATGAAATGCGTCTCATCGATATCCGCTCGACGGCGGTGGCCCCTCAAAGCGGTGATGAAAAAAATGCCTATCGGGTGGCGCTCATTAGCGACTGCCATTTGCTGTACATCGTCGCCATAGGCGGGCCGGCTGCCGCCAAGGTTGTTCGCGCCGGTATCCACCCTCTCAAAGACCCAGAAAGCGGTGATGCTCGCAAGGCACTGGCCCATCTCCAAAAGGCACTCGAGGGCATGCCGCCGCCCTGGCTGGCAAAAGCCATGCAACTGCCAAAGCCGGCTGCAAGTTTGGTTGCAATGAATTCAGGATGATTTGCTCCGCACTCGCCTCGGTTGCAGTCAAAAGGAGTTGTCTTTGGCAAGGATGCCATTCTCCCTCGAAGTCATCGACTGCGCCGTCTGAAGGGACGCTGCCTTAACACCCATTTCTTTCGAGTATTGCCTGAAATCACGGTGCCTGTTGGCGCAGGCGTAACCACTTTCAGGCGAACGTAAAGGTTCGTCTTTTCCCTCCGATACGCTTAGGGAAAGCGCTAAAGAGAGGGAACGCGAGATGAAGCTCTGTGAGAAGTATGAAGGCCGAAAAGTCTACCGGATGAAGCCGCCGGCAGCTATTCAAAGTACCTGCAACCGGGTCGAATGCACGGGTGTTGACGGCAAAAGCTGTGAATGTTGGATGTCTCATCCCACCAACGAGCCGCTCCACGACAAACATGCTGACATTATCATCGACGAACGCCGAGATGCGCACGTCAGCTCTGTGTATTATGGCTTGTCGGCGATGGCCATGGGTGCGCTTGGTATTGTTCTGTTCATTGCGTTGTGGATTAAGGAGGCGCTCGGCTAGCCGCATCAGTCTTTATCCGGCTTTGCTAAGCTGTCCGCCTGGCATTCGCTAAGGCACCATCCTCTTTGTCCTCACACCGTCTCAGCTTTGAGCTTGTAAATCAATCTACTGCACCTTCCAATAGCGGCGTTGGGAGGTAACTCCCACTGGCGGTGATACTGCCCACCAGACGCAAGCGAGCGGTTTTGCTCGGTGTTCTGGTGAGTATATGCGCCTGCTGAAACTCTAGCGGGCGTCCTGCACATGCTAGAATTCCTCTCCGGCGTGTCCTTTGTCAGCGAGGGGCACCGTTACAATGGTGGTACGCGCCGGTCAACGCTTACTGCCCGGGCTCGAAGGGAGGGGTGCTTGCTTGTGTGGCGTGTGGCGTGGCGAAAAGCTGTAACGTTTAAGACAGTGCCAAAGTCATGAGGACTTCGACGCAATCCTTGCCAGCGTCTGATGGACGTGCTTCACATCACCGGCGGGTAAAGCGCGTTCTGTGGTGGGTATTGGCGCTGAACTTATTGGTCGCCGGCGCTAAGATAATCGTGGGGATGGCCACCGGTGCGATCAGCATGATCGCGGATGGCTTTCACTCCGCGCTCGATGGTTTTTCCAACGTCATTGGGCTGGTCGGGCTGTCCTTAGCACGGCGTCCTCCCGATCGCGACCACCCCTACGGCCACGCGAAGTTCGAAACCTTCGCCATCTTTGCTATCGGCTTGCTGCTGTTGCTGGCGAGCTGGAATGTGCTAAAGAGCGCCTATGGCCGGCTTATCGTGGGCGGCGTCCCGGAAGTAACTGTCATGAGCTTTACCGTGATGGCGGTTACCGTGATTGTTAATTACGCGGTTACGACCTATGAGTACCATCAGGGGCGTCGATTAAAAAGTAATATTCTGCTGGCTGATGCCGCGCATACGCGCTCCGACATATTGGTGTCGCTATCGGTGATTGCCGGTTTGGTGGCGGTCAAGCTCGGCTGGTCTTGGATGGATGCCGTGGTGGCGTTGCTGGTCATGGTGTTCATTGCGTACACTGGCTGGCAGATTATTCGCCGGGCATCCAGTGCGCTACTCGACAGCGCGGTGCTCGATCCGAAGGAGGTCGAGCGAATTGCCCTCACGGTCGATGGCGTTGCCTCCTGTCACCGAATTCGAAGCCGTGGCACAGGCGGCACGATTTACCTCGATATGCATGTTCAAGTCGATGGACAGTTGCCGCTTGCGGAAGCCCATCGCCTCGGCCATGTGGTGGAAAGATTGGTTAAGCGGCAACTCGGCGTTAGCGATGTGGTGGTGCATGTGGAACCGACTGACCCGGTGCTGCACGACCATCCTGAGGCAACGTCCCTCGAACATCCCCGCCGATCCTAGAATATCCCGGAAAAGCAAAGGGGCACCGAGTGGTGCCCCTACCTAAACAGATCAGCAAAGGTTTTACTTACTGATATCGAGTTGGAATTTCACTGGACCACGATATTGAGTGCCGTCTTTGCCGGTGAAGGTGCCATTGACCGGGGATCTCTTGCTGTAAGGGCTCGTGAGGACAGCCACATGTCCACCGGGGAACGGAACGGATTCGATCACATCGGTTCCCTCAAGGAACTTGTTGGCGGCCGTCGCACAGGCTGGCGTGACCAAGTCGTCCTTGAGCGCATAGTCTTGATACCACTTAACATTCAATTTTGCTAGGTCTTTTACGTTGAGCGGCTTGTTATCCAGCGTAACCGGTAGTGTGCCATCCTCGGCGATGGGTTCGCGGAACGTGCGGGAGCTCATGCTAGCGATGCCGAGCGGTAGGTGTGTCCGCTCCTTGAGCAACCAGCGGAACAGAGCCGCTACGGTCTTGCCGGGATTGAGGTCGGTTGCTTTTTGTAAAGAGGCCTGATCGAGCACTTTGACGAGGGGAGACTCCCGGTCGATGGCAACAAAGCGCATGCCAAGGCTCAAGAGGTAGCCATTGGCCACTTTGTTTCCGTTCGGAAGCGTCGCCGTGATGAAATCGTGATGTAACGCCGGCATTCCGCTGATGGCATTACTGTGCGTTCCATCGATAGGCGCGACATTTGTGATAATGGTATCGCAGACATCCGTGTAGGTTCCAGACAGGACATTCATCAGGCAGATATAGCCGCCCTGGCAGGTCCCATTAAGCGTGACCTTTTGGCCGTGCTTTTCAACCAGCTTGGCGCAAAGCTCACGGGTTTGGGTGCAGTCGTCCTCAGGGGTCATGTTCTGGACCGCCTCGTGCTGCATGATATCCTTTACGATCCGAATATAGGTGGGAATGCCTTCATTGGCGAAGGAGTGAGCATAGCTCTTATTTTCGTAGGGCAGAAAAGAGAGAATGTGTGCCCCGAGCATGTAGGGCGAGACCAGAATCATTGGCTTTAGATCATCCCGAACTTTGACTCCGGGCTTAATCGGCAACACTTGATAGAGCTGAAAGCTCGCGGTTTCGTGGACCAGCTCGTAGTCCCGTGTACCGAGTTGAAAACCAAACTCGTCTTTGATTTTCTCTATTTGCTCATGGAAATTGGCGACCGCCTCCATGACATCGGCCTCGCGGCGCGCGAAGCCTGAGAGCGTCTCGCCTTCTCGATTCAGAACCGTGTTTAGGAACGCGCTCAACGCCTCTTGGGTTTGGTCGAAGATGAAATCGCTCAGCTTCTCCCGGGAGGCTATCACACCTTTAGTGACAAGCTCTTCGCTGTGCTCAATAACCTCGATCGTCTCCCAGAGACTGAGGGGATTCTGGCGCGCCGCCTGCGTGGCAATCTGGGCGGCGATGAGAGCGCTATCGATGAACTCTGTCCGTTCACGGTTTAGCGCCCGCAACAGCGCGATGTTGTAACGCCACCAATTGACAGTGGTCTCCGGAATATCTTTCAGAACGGCAGATGTTGGCTGATACATACTTTTTTACCTCCCTGCCTCAGGGTGGCCGTTAGCACAGAATTTAATTTTGGCTCAGAGGCAGTAATCGGTGTTATTTAGATTTTCGTGCACTGCACAATTTTACAAAGTGTAATATATCCTGAGGAAAACACAACGGCGATGACCTGGATCAGGGAGATGAAAATAATTCATTCGCTTTTTGGCATGTTTCTCCCCATGGCCAATCCTCAGCGGTTTTCCGACGGCCGTAGCCCGTTCAGTACCGTGCTTTGCTATCCACGGCAGATGGACCTTGCATTCCAACCCGGGACGACAGGGTTGACTAAACATGTGGTTTGAAGTGAAAACGTCTACTAGTGCTTTACCTGAAGCCAGTTGCCCCAGACATGTTTCCAGAACCGGGTCGCGGTGGAAGGCACTCTCCAATAAAGGGACAGCAGATCGAGGTTGGAAAGATGAGTCCCAAACTGCCGCGATGTCGGAAGGGCGAATGCCCGGCCGCTCAGCTCTTGAGAAAATTGCTTGATGGCGGTTATCGGTAGCACCCAATCAAGCGAGTCTGTCTCGGAGACATCGGCGACCACGCCTTCAATGGTAAGAACGCTCTTGCGAAACAGTAAGAGATCCTCACCAAAGCGCAGCCCTGCCGATAGCATTGCATCATCCAACAGGTTGAGCAGCCAGCGAAAACCCGGTATGCGCTGTTCCCGGTACAAGCGCCCGAGCGCTCTGTCCACGACCTGCCGTAAAACCTGCTCATTCGGTGTCGAGCGTGCCATGGCCGAGATGGCCTGGGCGATGCGGTTTGCATCGAAGGTGAGTGCTCCTAGAACGATCTGCATGGTATGGATGCGTTCTTGCTTTCCAAGGTAACCAACTAAGCTCCAGTCCAAAATGGCGAGTTGTCCATCGTCGGTGAAGAACAGGTTGCCGGCGTGGGGATCAGCATGAAAGAGGCTGGCCTCTTGTGGCATCCAGACCGGGCGGGCAATCAAAGCCTCAATCACGAGAGAGGCAAGTTTCTGCCTGGCATCCCGCGGCATGTTTTTGCTTTCGGTCACTTTGTGGCCGCGAATGCGCTCCATGGCGGTGATCCGCGGCGTACAGAAGGGCAGTAGCGCGGGCACCTTGACGCCCTCGGCATCGGCATAGAAGCGGCCCGCCTCCACAAGGTGCTGCTGTTCGAGGTCCAATCGAATCTCATTTGCAAGTAGTTCGCGAATTGTTTCCAGAGTCTCCGCGTAGCGTAGCGTCGGAATACGGTGATACTCGCAGCGCTCGTCGATGAAGGTGCTCAGGGCAGTCCACACTACGAGCTCCTCTCCCAAACATTCCTCGATGCCCGGTTTCAGTATCTTTAGAACGCCCTCCGATGGATCGGAGCTGGAGGCTCGCCGATGCGAGAATGGAACAACCACCGCCACGCTGGCCTCGGCCAATGCGCTGGGCCCCAGCCGAATTGCGGATGCAGAGAGCTCCTTTAGCTCGCGGTTGATATCATCGCCCATCGCCGACATCGCTGTCTTCGGTTCCATGGATTCGAGCGCTTGCAGATGCTGGCGCAACTCAGGGGCGAGGCGGCGGTCTCTGGCGACCACTTGTCCGAGCTTATGTAGAGTAGGACAGTGGCTGAGGAGCGCTGCCAGGCGCTCTGACATGGCGGCATCGGGGGGCAGAGAATGCTGCTCGAGAAGAATCGCCGCCAGTCGGTGGGGCGGTAGACGTTGAACGAAAAAGAGCAGCGCCTCTGCAATCAAGGGCCGATATGCCGCATATTGTTTGGGGACTAGCGGCGAGATATCGATGCCAAAGGCACTGTGAAGTTCAGCTTCTCCAGTGGTCACATACGGCTACTCAGGAAATGTCACGGGTCACAGTGTCTAGCCCGACCATAGCGAAGCAAGTGCTTCATGATAAAGGTATGTCACGATTCAATCCTGGCTCAAGACATGGCCCATCGCGCTATGTTTGATCACTTCAGCCTAGTGCCATGACGAACGAAGGATGAAGAGAATGAACCGCTTCTCTCTTTTTTTGACAATGTCACATTATCATACATTTTTTATATTGAGGAAAAGGCTGTCTTAATCGATGAAAAAGCAGCACTTGTCCCTCGCTATCGCGCAGTGCCAACCGATCACCCAACTGCGCTAGCTCATAACGGCGCGTTACTCCAGAGGAAGGAGCGTAGGTAAAGAATTGGCTGCCCGCGACGTGAAAGGTGACATCACTGCAAAGCCCTTCGGCATTGTGGATGCGGAAGCGATTGCCGCGGATGACGAGGACATCTCCGCTGGCGCCTTGCCATACGCCGCTGAGGTTCAGGCGGGCCTGATTCTGCCTAGCGGCTGCTCCAGCAATCTCCTGACGCTGGGCTAAACCGTGCCTCGGTTCCACGAGCGGATAGCCTGCCCCAGGCCATGCTCCTGGATGCGAAAATCCATTCCATCCCCAGGGCGTTGAGGGCCAAGATGGAATATAGGGCGAAATATAAGAAAACGGTACCATAGTCCGAGTACCCGGTGTTTCCCAACCGGGCGTCGTATTCATGGTATTCCAAATTTTTACCATGGCTAACATGGTACGTATCATCGCTGCAACGTCGTCTGGGCTGAGCGCGCTGGCTGAAGCACGAGGCGAAGCAGCGCAACTGAGGGTTGAAGCAAGCAGTAGGGCGAGGGCTTTCCTTTGCATCCGACGCAACCTGTGTTCGATTATGAGTTACTAAAAACATCGTATCTAATGCGACGCGGTCTCAACAAGCCCATACAGGACCGCGCCTGGCAAGGTGCCTCCGATAAGGTGTTAGTAAATGGGTTGTAAACAATGATTCCCAGAAGCTGTCTTATAATCATGGCGCTCGCTTCTCGCCTAATCTATTTGATATGGCAGCGTCGCTGCATGCCGTTCTCCTTGCTCGCGGGACGCTCGTTTACGGTTTTTCACAACCTCTCAGAAAAGATGACGCAGGTCCTAAAGCTTTTGTGATGACGGTCGATAACATGGGTGAACGCAGTCCTCCTCCTCCTTCTGCGTGGTACTTTGCCGAGGCACCTGCCTCGGTTTTTTTTTGCGCGAAGAAAGCGCTTGCACCCCAAAATGGCCCTCCAAAGGGTAGCTCATCTTCATTCTTTGAGGCCATCCTGAGAAGCTGTTTCAAAAATGACTGCGCTTGTCATAGCGGCGCTCATGACACCTTGGTAAAACAGTTTGCGAGCGGCGGCTTTGGTAACTCCGGCGATGGTCATCGTTTTGGCTGCCTACAAATTCTGGGCACAGTTGTAACCTCTGAAGGATGATGCTGACGACACTATGACCATGGCCGAACCTCCTATGCGTGATATTGGGAGTGCTGTGTGCGGGTCGAATTGCACTGAGAGCTGTGGCACGATCAGTAACAGACGTTCACCTTCCTGTGGCGTGGTTAGGGGTCAAGTCAGCCCAATCCAATAACCATAGTCTTAACGGCGGAAGTGCGATGGAAATAAAATGCGTTACGGTGGGGCTTTTTCAGGTCAACACCTATCTGGTCTGCGACCCGAGCAGCGGTGAGTGTGTCATCGTTGATACAGGAGAAGGCGATGATCTGGCGGCGCGGATCGACCGCATGGTACCAAGGCCGGATGTACGCGCAATTTTGTTAACCCACGCGCATCTTGATCATGCTGGAGGACTGGCCTCACTGCAGGCGCTTCTGGATGTACCCACGTATTTGCCGGAAGCGGAACTGGCGCTGTTCGAAACGCTTCCGCGTCAAGGCGATTGGTTCGGCATGCCAGCCCTCAATCGAGCGTGCGGTCGGATCGATCACACCGTGTCAGACGGGCAGGTGATCGAGATTGACAGCTTTCGCTTGACGTTTATTTCAACTCCTGGGCATTCCCCTGGACAAGGATGCTACTACACCGAAAACGAGATCTTTGTTGGCGATACGCTGTTTGCTGGGGGCATCGGGCGAACGGATTTACCAATGGGTAATTCAGCTTTGATGCGCGACAGTCTGCGCCGCCTAATGATGCTGCCCGGGCACCTGCAAGTGTTTCCCGGACATGGGCCGGCGACTACCTTGGAATGGGAGCTCAAAAGTAATCCGTTTCTTGGTTACCTTCGCGTTGAAAGGGGCATGACCGAGGGTGCATCCTTTCCCTGGTAAGGGCGCTGATTTGTCTTCCCGAGGCTTGCTACATCCTTAAAATGGCTTTTGCAGCGCTTCGGCCGTTTGTCTGGCAGTGCGGGCGCCGTCGAGATCCCCCGCCTGTTCGCGCGCCGCTGCAATGAGGTGCCAGCTGCGTGCGCGAGCCACATTGTCCCCACCGGCAAGCGCTTCCGCCTTCCGTGCTAATTGCTCCGCCTGGTCGAGGTGACCCTGGCCGAAGCGAATGACAGCCAGTTGGTACCACGTTTCCGGGTTGCGAGGCTCGATACGCAGCGCCCTCTCCAGGCTCGCTGCGGCCGCTGGAAGCTCACCCGCTTGCTTTTGGCGATCAGCCGCATCCAGCAATGCGACCACCACAGGCGTTGCGGGTACTGCTTCTGGATCTGGCTCTTGGGATCGAGAAACCTCACCGCCGGAGAGCGGTGCTGGTGGCGGCTTCGGGCCAGGCGGCTGTTCTTGCGGTAGCGCCTGCTGGCCGGACTCTGGCTGTTTGGTCGTGCTGCGCTCGATCACCGGGACGTCTCGAGGGGCAGGAGGCGCTGTCGCACAGCCGACAAGCGCGATGCACAGACCAGAGGCAGCCAATCCTGGGCTCGTTATTTTCCACTTCATCTAAATAACTCTCTCACTCGATCAATCAGCGTGTCACGCGGTTTGTCCGCCCGCATGGCGGCACAGGGAGCGGGCTCTGTGGGCAGGGTGTCGTGGGCGAAAGGCAGATAGACGGCCCCAACACATTCAGCATTGGCGCGCCGCCCCTGCTGATCCACCCAAGCGTATTGAATGTCCGGTGGTTGCACAGGACGCAGCGGGTCGACGCCCAATGTCTGCATGATGGTGCCCCATATCGTCAATGCCCCCTGAGCGCCGGTCAGTTGGGCTGGGCGATTATCATCTCGTCCTATCCAGGCGACCGCCAAGTAGTTTCCGGTAAAGCCAGCAAACCAGCTGTCGCGGAGCCCGTCAGTGGTACCTGTCTTGCCCGCCGGCGCCAGCTCCTCAGGAATATAGTGGGTAACCCCCCGAGCCGTGCCGGAACGCACAACTTCTTGTAAGGCACTGGTTATGAGAAAGGCTGCTGAGGGACTGACGACCTGTTCTACGGCAAGAGGATAACGCTTCAAAGGCGTTCCATCTGCAGTAAACACATCCCGTATGGCGCGCAGGGGTGTTCGAAAACCACTAGCGGCAAGCGTTTGATACATTTGGGCGACTTCAAGGGGCGTTAGGGCTATCGCTCCCAGCAGCACCGCAGGATAGGCTGGTACAGTGCGCTCAACGCCGAGCCGCTGCAGCGTTTCGATGACATCGGGCACACCGACGGACATGCCTAACCGCGCCGTCGCCAGATTGTAAGATTTTGCCAAAGCAACGTGTAACGGCACCGAGCCGTGGGATTTGTTGTCATAATTTTGTGGTTCCCATACGCGTCCATCCTTGCTACCTACCCGCAGTGGGGTATCTTCCAATCGAGTAGCCAACGTGTACTGGCCTGAAGCCAAGGCGGTGAGATACACCGCCGGCTTAATCAATGAACCGATCGGGCGCACCGCATCGAGAGCACGGTTAAAACCAGCAAGCCAGGTGTCGTGCCCCCCAACAACGGCTAACACTTCGCCATCCTCCGTGCTGGTGATGACCACAGCGCCCTCAAGAATTCCCTCTGGAAAACCACGATCGCGTTCCAACATATCCAGCTGTTGCTTTAGCCGGTCCTCGGCAATGCGTTGCACTCTCGGATTCAGTGTTGTAAAAATCTGTAAGCCTTCGCTAGTCAGATCTTCCTCACGGTAATCGCGTTGCAGCTGCCGGCGGACGAGATCCATAAATGCTGGATAGGGCGAAGCGGCGCCGGGCGGACGCTCGGTAACTCCCAGTGGCGCTTGACGCCAATGCTGAGCATCGCTCGCCGAGAGAGCTCCCTGCACGGCCAGCTCATCGAGAACCCGGTTACGGCGGTTTTGTGCGCGCTCTGGATGGCGCCGGGGATTGTAATAAGAAGGGCCACGCACGAGCGCGGCCAACAATGCCAGCTCGGGTGCTCGCAACTCAGTAAGAGGTTGCCCAAAGTAGAAATGACTGGCCAGCCCGAAACCGTGGATGGCCCGGCTTCCGTCTTGGCCTAAATGGACCTCGTTTAAATAGGCCTCAAGTATGTCAGCTTTGTCATAGTGCACTTCCAGCAACACCGCCATGAGCGCCTCACGGATCTTTCGCCAAAGGCTGCGTTCGCTGCTGAGAAAATAGTTTTTAACGAGCTGCTGCGTGAGCGTGCTGCCTCCCTGGACTACGCCGCGTGCCCTCACGTTAGCCCACAAAGCACGCGTAATTCCTCGTAGGGAAATGCCGTTGTGGTCATAGAATTCCTTGTCCTCCATGGCGATGAGCCCGTCGATGAGCAGGGTCGGTACCCTATCGATTTGGACAAGTAGTCGATCTTCATGGTGGGCGGGATAAATACCACCGATTTGCATGGGCTCTAATCGAACCGGTCCGACAAAGGCATTGAGCTGGAGGTCTTTCAGTGTGTTCACTTGTCCGAGTTGGAAGCCGACCCTGAGGTTGCGAGGAGGCTCCGTTCCGTCCACATAAGGAAATCCTCGAGTGCGGATTTCAAAGCTGAGGCCCGCGCGATGATACTGGCCGGTTTCCGCCGCACGCGGTGCAAAGCGGTAACCGAGGGCACGCAACTCGTCTTCCAGCTCCCGCGGCTCAAGGCGCATGCCGGGGTAGAGCTCGAGGGGACGAGCGTAAACATGGGCAGGTAGCGCCCAGCGTTTGCCTTCAAACTTCGACAGGATGAGTGCGTTGAGGTATATAAGGTAACCGCCGAGTGCTACAGTGAACGCCAACCCTATCTTGAAAATGGTGCCGAAATACCGTGCCATTGGCTTTATTCGTGACTTTGACGATGAGCGGCGCGTAGGCCCCGCATGCCTTCGAGGATCTCTGCGAGAGGGTTGCGTCATAGATCAGGACCAGGGGAAGACAGACAAGATAGCTGCAGGGAGCGAATGGCATCCATCCTCGCTTGGTTCCGAGGCGCGATAACCCACCCCGGTCTCTCAGAAGCTGTTTCAAAACCTACTGCGCTCGCCATAGCGGCGCTGCGCGGCGGCTCGCACTCCTGAGGTACTCCCCTGTACACTTTGGTTGTTACTCGCCCTATCCTTGGGCTTGCCCCTTTGGGGCCAGATTTCAGCTATTCAAAATCGTTCGGGACGATTTGCTCGCCACTGTGTGCCTTGTTTTGCCGGCGCTCGTGACATTCTTAAAACGGCTTTTTAAGCCCGACTTAGGTAACGGCTTTTTCAGATCCTTCTTCGCGCGTCGCGATAATATTATTATTCTAGGTGCCTTGGCTGAATTCTGCTAGCGCCTGGTGCCTAAAAATTATGCCACAGAACAGTATAGACCTGCTGCAGGCCATGCCGCTATTTGGTGGAGTCTCCGAGGCGTCCCTGCGTCTGCTGCTCAAATCATCTCAAAAGCTCGTGCTATCGAGCGGAGAGTTTTTCTTTCGCGAATACGAGCCAGGCGCCTCAATGTTTGTATTGAGAGAGGGAAGGGTGGGTATTATCAAATCCTGGGCTGGCCGAGACTACTTCTTACGCTATCTAGAGGCGGGCGATTGCTTTGGAGAAATGGCGCTCCTCGACCTGTATCCGCGCAGTGCCTCGATACTCGCTGTGGATAAGTGCACGGCAATCGAAATTCCGACCGATTCATTACACCAGCTCTACCAGCAAGATGTGGAACAGTTCGCGCTGATTTTTATGAATATTGGCAGGGAGGTCAGCCGCCGACTTCGGGATGCTGATCGACGGTTGTTCGAAGGCGCGATGGCGCGCAAAGTGGCTACTGATCCAGATTTACCTCGAGCCGTTTGAGAAGCCGTTTTAATAACTACTGCGCTTGCCAAAGCGTTTCAAGCCATAAGCTGCTTCCTTGCCGACGAAACCTTCGGCGATTTCCCGCTGGGCAAGGGAAAAATACTTTTCTTGTCCGTATAGCCACCCTCAAGATAGTAATCGTTATTGAGGCCATGGTCATTGTTTCGTCAGCATCACCATTCAAGGGGTAAAACCGTGCTCGGAATCTGTAGGCGGTCAATTGCCTTGCCACAAGGGTGTGTTCAGCAGGGATGCTGGACTCAAGTCTACAAGGATGTATTCACGACGTCCCTTGAGGCAAGGCAATTGACTGCCACCTCGGCCGAAACGATGACCATGGCCCG